>JBNMNV010000041.1:0-16597 GCA_051278125.1 Polaribacter sp.
AGGACAGCCTATTAGTATTCGTAAAATTACGTAAATCATGTGTTTAAAATAATACACATAGAAAATCCAAAGGAAAATAATTACTTTGGATTTTTTATGCTATCAGTTGAATATTGTAAAACTACTCAATATTATGGCGCAGGATTCGGAATTTCTTTATGAACTTCCTCAATCTCTTTTAAAGTTTCTTCGGATAATTCAATATGAATAGAATTGATATTTTCTTTTAATTGACTCAATTTTGTAGCACCAATAATATTACTAGTTACAAACGGTAATTGATTTATAAACGCTAACGACATTTCTGATAATGTAATTCCGTTTTTTTTCGCAATGGCTTCATATCTTTTTACAGCTTCTAAAGAACCATCTCCCATATAACGAGCAATAAACCGCGGAAATAAAGTTCCTCTTGCCCCTTCAGGTAAATTTCCATTTAAATATTTACCGGATAAAACACCTTGTGCCAAAGGAGAATATGCTAACAAACCAATATTTTCTCTCATGGAAACTTCAGACAATCCGTATTCGTAAGCTCTATGAATCATAGAATATGAATTCTGAATCGTAGACGGTCTCACTAAATGATTTGTATCTGCAGTTTGCAAATATTTCATGGTTCCCCAAGGAGTTTCATTAGAAAGGCCGATTGCTTTTATAGTTCCTGCTTTTACAAAATCGTTTAAAGTTTCTAAAATTTCTAAATGCTTTTCTGCTTCTTTGGTAGATGTTTTATAAGGATAATCTCTTACACCAAAACAATTTACACCTCGATCTGGCCAATGCAATTGGTACAAATCAATATAGTCAGTTTGCAAGCGTTTTAAGCTTCCTTGTACTGCATCTATAATATTTTGTTTGTTAAATCCACCAGTTCTAACATGTGCTGTATAATCACCACCACCAGCAATTTTACTTGCTAAAACAACTTTGCTTCTGTTGCCAGTTTTTTGAAACCAATTACCAATAATTCTTTCAGTTTCTGCATACGTTTCTGGAGTTGCAGGAACGGGATATAATTCTGCAACATCAAAAAAATTAACACCTTGTTCTAAAGCATAATCCATCTGTTCGAAGGCTTCTTCTTGTGTGTTTTGGTTTCCCCAAGTCATGGTTCCTAAACAAATTTTAGAAACTTTAATATCGGTATTTGGTAAAGTTGTGTATTTCATTTTTTAATGTGTAATTATTTATTAGTTTAAGCATGCATTATTAAAACAACGGAGCGGTGCACAAAATTAAAAGTTTAAACTTTAGTAAAATAACAAACTAGTAATTTTAACAGAGAATTCACAAACTGGATTCTCGACTTTTAAAAGTTTAATTTCTTATTAAATCGAATTCGTTAACAGGATCATATAGCGCTGACCTTATCGGTGCACCCTATACTTAGTTATTAGTGTTAGTGTTTATTCTTTTAAGCGTATATATTCTCTCAAATTTGATTTAAGAATATGGTATAATTCGTCTTTGTTTTTATGTTCAGTTTTTACAAAAACAAAACCGAAAAGGGGGTATTTATTGATATCTAATGGTCTCACTAAAACAGGATTTTCAAAATCATTTGCAAGTGCTTTATAATCAAACTCAGCGATCTCAGTCGGGGTAATTCCTGAATTATTATCTAAAACTATTAGGCTGAATATGTTGTTTTCTTTGCCCTGGTATATGTTGTACCAATTAGGATGTTTGTTTTCAAAAAAGTATTTGTAAGAATTAAGGCCCACAGCAATTCCTGACAAATCAGCCGTTGTGCACCAACCACCAAAACGTAATGGGTTAATTTCAATAGGTCTTATGTTGCCATTTTCATCTATTCTTACCTCTGCGTGGGCAGGGAAATTTTTTAAGTTTAATTGATTGCCAATTTTGCTTAAAAAGTTTTCTAATTCAGTTTTATGTTTATGAATGATTTCTTTCGAAGTACAATAAACTCTATCGCTCGTATCTGTTCCTGATGAAAATATGTGATGCAAAATATTTAATATAACAACCTCTCCCTTATCATTATGATAATAATCTATGGCGTATTCCTCGCCTTGTATGAAATCTTCAATTATAAAATGAGAGGTGTCAAGTACATCTTTCGGGAAAATACTTTTCATATTTCCTGAATTTATCTCTTTTTTTGCATTTTCCCAGTCGTTTTCATCTTCTATTATATAAACACCAATACTTAAAAAACCTACAGATGGTTTAATAACAAATGGAAATGACAATTCTTCTGTGGCGATATTTTGTATGTCTTGTAATTTTATTTTTTGAAACTTAAAATCTGGAAAAATCGCCTTAATATGCTCTCTAAAGGCAACTTTGTCTTTGAAAATATTGATTTGTTTTGATAATTCACTTTCTCCAAAGTTATTTTTTATCCAACTTAAAGCATTTTCAGAATTAGAATATATTGGTTGATGTGGAGTCTCTTTAAGATGTGAAATAGCGTCTTTTTCGCTAATCCAATTTAGAGAGGCATCATTTACTAATTCTTTAGCCTCTTTTGTTGCAACAATAGGATACTTATTTTCCTTGATTGTATGGATAAGAAAATCTGAAATATAGGGTTTATCTATGAAGTACATTTAATAATTTATTAAATTTTACTAGATGGTTTTTTGTTCGTTGTTCTATGCTCTAATTACCGCCAAGGTGTTTGTGTATGATTTCGTTGAATATTGAAACAACAAATTTAGCTAATAAATAATAGATAAAATATTTTTAAGGAATGTTGGTGAGTTCCTGCTGACCTAGTTATGGCTTTAAAAAAAGGCATACATTTCTGCATACCTTTTAAAATTTTGTCCATGTTCTATTACAAAAGTTCGTGAATTATAACTTTCATACTATATTGGTTTAAAGATCTTCTGACAATTCAATTATTTTTGAACTCATTCAAGTTAAAAATAATGATCATTATCTTCGTTACAGTATTTTTTTTTGATAAAAAATAAGTAAAAAAGAATCCATTATAGCATTAAATAGGTATTCAAAGCTTATTTCAATATTGCTTCAATTCCTGGTAAAGGTTTTCCTTCTAACATTTCTAACATAGCACCACCACCAGTAGAAACATAACTTACGTTATCAGCAAAACCAAATTGTTTTACAGCAGCAACAGAATCTCCACCACCAACTAGAGAAAATGCTCCATTTTTAGTTGCTTTGTCAATAGAATGACCTAAGGCAATTGTACCCGCAGCAAACGATTCCATTTCAAAAACTCCTAAAGGACCGTTCCAAAGAATAGTTTTACATTGATTTACAATTCCATCAAAAATTTCTCTTGATTTTGGTCCAGCATCAACACCTTCCCAACCATCAGGAATTGCATCAATGTCACAAATTTGGGTATTTGCATCATTGCTAAAATCATCCGCAGCTACAACATCAACAGGAATATGAATTTGAACGTTTTTAGCTTTTGCTTGTTTTAGAATTTCAAGCGCTAATTCCATTTTATCATCTTCACAAATTGAGTTTCCAATTTTACCACCTTGTGCTTTAATAAAAGTAAAACTCATTCCGCCACCAATAATTAGGTGATCTACTTTGTCTAAAATATTTTCTATAACAGTGATTTTAGAAGATACTTTTGCACCTCCTAGAATTGCTAAAACAGGTTTTTTAGAATTGTTTAAAACTTTATCAATGCTTTCAATTTCTCTTGCCAATAAGTTTCCAAAACATTTATGACCTTCAAAAAATTGTGCAATAATCGTAGTAGACGCGTGCGCTCTGTGAGCAGTTCCAAAAGCATCATTTACATAAATATCACCTAACTTAGATAATTTTTCAGCAAAAGCAACATCACCTTTTTCTTCTTCCGCATGAAAACGAAGATTTTCTAGTAATAAAATTTCACCATCTTCTAAATTCGCAACTGCCTCCTCTGCTTTTTCACCCACACAGTTTTCTGCAAATTTTACATGAACACCGATAATTTCTTTAACCTTGGCAACAATATGTTTTAAAGAAAACGCATCATTTACAACACCTTTTGGTCTGCCTAAATGCGACATTAAAACGCAACTTCCTCCATCTTCTAAAACCTTAATAATAGTAGATTTAGCAGCCTCAATTCTGGTAGCATCTGTAACTTCAAATTTGTCATTTAAAGGCACATTAAAATCTACACGGATAATTGCTTTTTTATTTTTGAAATTAAAATCGTTTAATGTTTTCATGTTGGTTGTATTTTTAACAAAAATACTTTTTTATTTAATTCTAAAGAAATTGAAAATCGAAAAGTTAAGTTAACGTTTGCGTAAATAATTTTCTATAAAACAAGGTGTTCGCAAAAAATCACCAACCAAAAAAATTATTTATTTTGCATCATTTTTTTAACAGGATTTGAATGTCGGTTTTTAAATCCATGTATAGAACTACTAATAATTAAAATCGCAGCTGCTATAAATGCAGTGTACGTAATCATTATATTACCGCCATTATTAGCAACTCCAATTGCAATTAAAGCCCAAGCACCAACCATTCCAAATTCCCTCATATTTCTTTTCCAAGTGATCATTAAGTTGACTGCAGTAGCAATTAATATCATAATTAACGTCCAAATTTCTGGGGAAATTCCAAAACCATCCCAACCAATTTTCACTAAATAAGATGATACGTTTGCAATACTTGCAACTGTAACCCAGCTACTATAAATTACAAATGGCCACCAAATAAATAGGATTACAGAAAAAGGCGCGTCCCAAAGTTCCATTTTATTTTTCCAGACAATCTTCAATAAAGAAAATAATAATAGGAAGATAAAAATGCAGGAAAGCCCTGTGTATTCATAAATCCAACAGAAAATCCAAGCGGCATTTGCAGCACAAGAAATAATAAACCAAGGACCAGTTTCTAGTACAAAATCATCATTTCTAACCTTTACAAACAAGCTTCTACCTTGGTAAATTGCAAAACCTAATAACAATAAATAAATAATTCCCCAAATCGAAAAAGCATAACCTGCGGGTGTAAAAAGAGAATTTAATCCGTCAGAAATTTCGCCAATAGTTGTGTTGTTTAAAAGGCCTGTATTTGAAAGATAATTTATAAAAACGACGGAAACAAAAGCAATTCCATTTCCTATTTGAAGTATTTTTTTCATAATTTTATTTTTAAATTATAAGATAAAAGTACTGAAAATTTAGAGAAACAACCTTCTAAAACTTTATATTTGCTTATGCTTTTCAACCAGATTATAGGTCAAGAACATATTAAAAAACATTTGCAAACTTCTGCTGAAAATGGCAGAATTCCGCATGCCCAATTATTTGTTGGTAAAGAAGGTTGTGGCACGTTGCCAATGGCAATAGCGTATGCCCAATTTTTATTGTGTAATTTTTCTGACAACAAAGAGGCTTGTAATATTAAGTGCGGTAAATTACAGCATCCAGATTTGCATTTTGCTTTTCCTGTTACAACAAACGATTCTGTGAAAAAAAATGCAGTAAGCAATCTGTTTTTAGAAGATTGGCGCTCCTTTATTGCAGCCCAACCTTACGGAAGTTTATTTAATTGGTTGCAGCATATTGGCGTAGAAAATAAACAAGGCTTAATTGGTGTTGATGAAGCGGAGGCCGTTGTAAAAAAATTAAAATTAAAAAGTTATGAAGGTGGTTTTAAGGTGATGATTATTTGGATGGCAGAAAAAATGAACATTTCTGCGGCTAATAAATTATTAAAACTTATAGAGGAGCCCCCTCAAAAAACGGTTTTCTTGCTGATTACAGAAAATGAAGAGCAAATTATAAACACCATTAAATCGAGATGCCAAGCGTTGCATTTTCCTGTTTTAAGTGAACAAGATATCGCGAATTCCTTAAGTGTAAACTATCAGGTTACAGATAATGAAGCTGCGAAAATTGCGCATCAAGCAGAAGGAAATTTTAATAAAGCCCTTCATTTATTACAAAATGACGGAAATGATTTGGTTTTTGAAGAATGGTTTGTTGCTTGGATTAGAACTGCGTTTAGAGCCAAAGGAAACGCAGCAGTGGTACAACAATTAATTTCTTGGTCGGAAACGATTGCAAAAACAGGCAGAGAAACACAAAAACAATTTTTAGAGTATTGCTTACAATTTTTTAGACAAGCACTTTTGTTGAACTATAAGTCTGATCAGTTGGTTTTTATGAATCCAAAATCGGGTTTTGATTTATCAAAATTCGCTCCTTTTGTTCATTCAGGAAATATTTTAGACATCGAAAAAGAACTCAATGAAGCAATGTATCATATTGAAAGAAATGGAAATGCAAAAATTATCCTTTTAGATTTATCAATGAAATTAACTAGGTTTTTACATAAGAAAGAAGAGAAGGTTTAGGTGTATTTACTTTTTCCAAGTACCACCATAAATATAATTCGGATTTCCTTCTTTAACCTCTAATAAACACTCTTTACAAGCAAAAATCCATTTTTTGGGTAATTTATATTGAATTCTATACATCGTTGAGAAATCTTTTTTACAAATTTCACAGTATTTAATTCTAGATTTCGTTGGCATTTAAAATTTCACTTACAAATTCGTCAATCTAGCAACATATTTTCCAATTACATCAAACTCTAAATTTACCACGTCATTAATTTGTAAGGTTTTAAAAGTAGTATGTTGCCAAGTGTAGGGAATAATTGCAACACTAAATTCGTCCTTTTTAGAATTCACAACCGTTAAACTAACACCATTTACAGTAATAGAACCTTTTTCTATGGTGATGTTGTTTTGGTTAGAAGTATATTTAAAAGTACACATGGTACTTCCGTTTTCATCTTTCATTCCTGTACAAACTCCCGTTTCATCTACGTGACCTTGCACCAAATGTCCGTCTAATCGATCTCCTAATTTCATAGCACGTTCTAGATTTACGATGTAATCTAGTTGTAGTTTTCCAATATTGGTTTTATTCAAAGTTTCTTTAATAGCCGTTACAGTGTATTCATCATTTTTAATATCAACAACCGTTAAACAAACTCCATTATGAGCAACACTCTGATCTATTTTTAACGCATTCGTGATATCACTTTTTATCGTTAAATGAACATTGTCTTGCTCTTTTACAACATTTTTTACTACACCAAGTGTTTCTATAATTCCTGTAAACATATCCCTAAAATTTGGTTACTTTTGTACGTATCAAAAATAGTAATATTACAAGAGATCTATGGATAAATCTGATAAAATAATTGTAGGAATTTCAATAGGAGATTTAAACGGAATTGGTATTGAAGTAATTTTAAAAACTTTTGAAGATAAAAGAATGTTAGAGTTTTGCACTCCAGTGTTGTTTGGAGCTACAAAAACCATTTCTTATCATAAAAAAGCATTGGGAATAGAAACTCCTGTGCATGGAATTACATCCATCACGCAAATAAATCATACAAAAATTAATATTTTAAATATCTGGAAAGAAGAAGTTGCTATAGAATTAGGGAAAGCGACTAAAATTTCTGGAGACTATGCCGCAAAATCGTTAGCTTCTGCAGTGAGCCATTTAAAGGAAGATACCATTGATGTTTTGATTACTGCGCCCATCAACAAAGAAAATATACAATCGGATACCTTTAGTTTTCCTGGCCATACAGAATATTTAGAAGCCAATTTAGATGGTAAAAGTTTAATGATTTTAATGACAGATCAATTAAGAGTTGGTTTAATTACGGGTCATATTCCTATTTCCAAGGTTGCCGAATCAATTACTCCAGAAGTCATTAAGAGCAAAGTTGAAACGATGTATACCTCTTTAAAACAAGATTTCGGAATCGATAAACCAAAAATAGCGGTCTTGTCTTTGAATCCGCATTGCGGAGATAAAGGAGTTATTGGAGAGGAAGATGATGAGGTAATACGACCAACTATTGACGAAATTAAAGAATCTGGCAAGCTGGTTTTTGGCCCTTATGCAGCAGATGGCTTTTTTGGTTCTGAAACTTATAAGCAATTTGATGGTGTTTTAGCAAGCTATCACGATCAAGGTTTAGCGCCTTTTAAAGCTTTGTCTTTTGGTAAAGGAGTAAATTTTACGGCAGGTTTAGGTCATATTAGAACCTCGCCAGATCATGGTACAGGCTATGATATTGCTGGTAAAAACCTAGCAAATCCTTCTTCGTTTAAAGAGGCTTTATTCACGGCATTAAAGATTTTTAACACGAGAAATGAATATAAAGAATTGACAAAAAACCCGTTGGTTTTAAAATAAAAAGAAAGAATATTCTTTTTATGTATAATATATTGCAGAAATACATTTTTTTGTATCTTTGCCCGCTCAATTGATGTTTGATAATGAAAGACTTGAAACAATTCAACATACCGTTTGTAGGATTAAAGGAAGGAAATCATGTATTCAGTTATACTATTGAGAATACGTTCTTTGAAGCTTTTAATTTTGATGAATTTAATAGTTCATCGATAAAGGTTTTATTAACATTTGTAAAAAAAAGCACATTATTTGAGCTAGTTTTTACTGCAGAGGGTTCGGTTGAAGTTCCATGTGATGTAACAAATGAGTTATATTATCAAGAAATAAAATCTGAATTACCCTTAGTTGTAAATTTTGGGCCAGAGTATAATGATGATAATGAAGAAATTTTAATACTTCCTCATGAAGCTTATGAAATGAATGTTGCACAGTTTATTTATGAAATGGTTATTTTAGCAGTTCCTAACAAAAGAGTGCATCCAAAAGTTTTAGATGGTACGATGGAATCTGAAGCCTTAAATAAATTGAAAGAATTAGAAATTAAGAAAGTGAAAACTGTAGAAACTACAGACCCAAGATGGGATAAATTAAAGAATTTAATAACCGAAAAAAAGACATAAAATGGCGCATCCTAAAAGAAAAATATCCAAAACAAGAAGAGATAAAAGGAGAACACATTATAAAGCATCGTATCAACAGATTGCTACAGACCCAACAACTGGTGAATCTCATTTATACCATAGAGCTCACTGGCACGAAGGAAAACTATATTACAGAGGTCAAGTTGTTTTAGAATCTGCAGCAGCAGAAGCTTAAAATAGACTGATTAATAAACCCAAAAACCCTCAATTTTGAGGGTTTTTTTACGTTTTTAATATAAATTACCATTCTTTAGAGTTAAAACAGGGTAAAACGTGAAATAATTTTCACTACTTTTGAATCTTCTAAACTTTAGAAATAAACCTTAATTATGACAAAAATCTCTGCAGCAATTACGGCAGTTGGAAAATATGTTCCTGATTACATCTTAACGAATAAGGAATTAGAATCCTATGTAGATACAAATGATGAATGGATTACTAGTAGAACAGGAATTAAAGAGCGAAGGATTCTTAAAGGAGAAGGTTTAGGTTCTTCTTTTATGGCTATAAAAGCAGCTGAAGATTTATTAGAAAGATCAAACTCAACATCAGAAGATATAGATTTGGTAATTGTTGCTACGGCAACTCCAGATTTACCAGTTGCATCAACAGCAGCTTATGTAGCTTCACAAATTGGTGCTGTAAATGCATTTTCTTATGATTTGCAAGCAGCATGTTCTAGTTTTTTATTCGGAATGTCTACAGCGGCTAGTTATATAGAGTCTGGTAGATACAAAAAAATACTTTTAATTGGTGCCGATAAAATGTCGTCTATTATAGATTATAAAGATAGAGCAACTTGTATTATTTTTGGTGATGGAGCAGGAGCTGCATTGTTTGAACCAAACAATGAAGGTTTGGGGCTACAAGATGAGTATTTAAGAAGTGATGGTGTAGGAAGAGATTTTTTGAGAATTGAAGCAGGTGGTTCTATAATGCCACCGACAGTAGAAACTGTGCAACAGAAAAAACATTTCGTATATCAAGAAGGAAAAATGGTTTTTAAATATGCAGTATCTAATATGGCCGATGTTTCAGAAAAAATGTTAATAAGAAATAATCTTACTGAAGCAGATATTCAATGGTTAGTGCCACATCAAGCAAACAAACGAATTATTGAAGCAACAGCAAAGAGAGTTGGTGTTTCCAATGATAAAGTTATGATGAATATTCAAAAATACGGAAATACAACATCTGCTACGTTACCTCTTTTATTATCCGATTATGAAAATCAACTTAAAAAAGGAGATAATTTAATTTTTGCAGCATTTGGTGGAGGGTTTACTTGGGGCGCTATTTATTTAAAATGGGCATATAATTCAAAAAAATAATAACTAAATAATAAGAAGAATGGATATTAAGGAGATTCAAAATCTTATAAAATTTGTAGCAAAATCTGGCGCTAGCGAGGTAAAGTTAGAAATGGAAGATATAAAGATTACAATTAAAACAGGTTCGGGGAAAACCGAAACAACAATTGTACAAGCTGCACCTATGAGCAATATGCCACAATCGGGCTCAGCTCCTATGGCGCAACAGGTTGCCGAAACACCAGCCCCTGCAAAAGCATCAGAAAGCAAGGACTCCAAATACATTACAGTCAAATCGCCAATAATTGGTACTTTTTATAGAAAATCTGCTCCAGACAAACCCAATTTTGTGGAAGTTGGTACAGATATTAGTGTTGGAGATACGGTTTGTGTTATCGAAGCAATGAAATTATTCAATGAAATTGAATCTGAAGTTTCGGGTAAAATTGTGAAAGTTTTAGTAGACGATTCTTCTCCGGTAGAGTTCGATCAGCCTTTATTTTTAGTAGATCCATCTTAATAAACAGGGTTTAGATTTTGTAGTTTAGATATTAGATTTTCTAACTCAAAATTCATAATTCAAAACTCTTATCGTATGTTTAAAAAAATATTAATTGCCAATAGAGGTGAAATTGCACTTCGTGTAATAAGAACTTGCAAGGAAATGGGCATAAAAACTGTAGCTGTCTATTCTACTGCAGATGCAGAAAGTTTACATGTTAGATTTGCCGACGAAGCTGTTTGTATTGGACCACCGTCAAGCGCGGAATCTTACCTTAAGATGTCTAATATTATATCTGCGGCAGAAATCACAAATGCAGATGCCATTCATCCCGGATATGGCTTTTTATCAGAAAACGCTAAATTTTCTAATTTGTGCGAAGAGCACAACATTAAATTTATTGGTGCTACGGGTAGTATGATTGATCAAATGGGAGACAAAGCAAATGCTAAATCAACCATGAAAAAAGCAGGTGTACCCTGCGTACCTGGCTCGGAAGGTATTATTACTGATTTTAAAGAGTGTGAAAAACTAGCAAAAGAAACGGGTTACCCTGTTATGTTAAAAGCTTCTGCTGGTGGGGGTGGTAAAGGAATGCGCGCAGTTTGGAAAGCTGAACATTTAAAAGATGCTTGGGATTCTGCAAGACAAGAAAGTAAAGCTGCTTTTGGGAACAATGATATGTATATGGAAAAACTCATTGAAGAGCCAAGACATATAGAAATTCAGATAGTAGGAGATTCTTACGGAAAAGCCTGCCATTTATCAGAAAGAGATTGTTCTGTACAAAGACGTCATCAAAAGTTAACAGAAGAAACTCCTTCTCCTTTTATGACCGATGAATTAAGAGAAAGTATGGGTAATGCAGCGGTGAAAGCAGCTGAATTTATAAAATATGAAGGTGCAGGAACGGTAGAGTTTTTGGTTGATAAACATAGAAATTTCTACTTTATGGAGATGAATACTCGTATTCAAGTAGAGCATCCTATTACGGAAGAAGTTGTGAATTATGATTTAATTCGCGAGCAAATTTTAGTAGCCGCCGGTGTACCTATTTCTGGTAAAAACTACTATCCGCAATTACATTCTATAGAATGTAGAATTAATGCAGAAGATCCTCATAACAATTTTAGACCAGCGCCTGGAAGAATAACTACTTTTCACGCTCCTGGAGGTCATGGAGTTAGAATGGATACACATGTGTATGCAGGCTATATGATTCCGTCAAATTACGATTCTATGATTGCTAAATTAATTGTAACTGCTCAAACCAGAGAAGAAGCAATTAATAAAATGAAAAGAGCTTTAGATGAATTTGTTATTGAAGGGGTTAAAACTACAATACCTTTTCACAGACAATTAATGGAACATCCAGACTATGTGGCCGGAAACTATACCACTAAATTTATGGAAGATTTTGAAATGAAAGCATAAGTAACTTTTAAATTTAAAATAAGATTAAAAATAGAGAATACACTTTTGTATTCTCTATTTTTTTATCTTTATACTAAAATTGTATACCATGAAAATTGACGGAATTGATAAAATTATTATTAAAAGATTAGTAAAAGATGCAAGAACACCCGTATTAAGTATTGCTAGAGAAGTTGGTATTTCTGGCGCAGCTATTCACCAAAGATTAAGAAAATTAGAAAAATCTGAACTTATTGATGGGTATAGAATGGTCTTAAACCCAAAGTCTTTAGGGTACACAACAACAGCTTTTGTGGGTGTTTTTTTAGATTCATCGAGTTTGTATTCATCTGCAGTTAAGAGACTAAAAGAAATTCCGGAAGTTGTAGAAAGTCACTATACAACAGGAAATTATGCTATTTTTATCAAGATATTGTGTAAAAACAATGAAGACTTAATGCATCTTTTAAACAAAGATATTCAAAATATAAAAGGAGTGTCTAGAACTGAAACCTTTATCTCTTTAGATCAACAAATTGATAGACAGATTAGTATTTAGATTTCAGAAAAGCATATGTATAAAAAATATCCAGGTAAGGAAGTATACGGGCAACTTATCAAATAAATAGTATGAATTGGATTGTTGTCAATGCTTTTAGTAAATGACGATAAAATGGAAAGATTAAAGTTTAAAAAAGTTTTTCAAAAATTTCATTTTCCTACTCGTATTATAGAAGCAATAGACGTTGAAGATACATGCAAACATTTAAATAATAATGTTTCGTTTCATCTAATTATTTAGGATTTGAATATCCCTAGAATGCGCGGTTTTGAATTTTTATCAGCTTTAAGAAGCCACCCAAAAGATGACGTTATCCCTGTAGTAATTGTGTCTACTTGCGCTTTTAAAAACGAGTTACAAAGGTGTTTTGCTCTTGGTATTTCTGGTTATTTCACGAATCCTTTAAAATATGAATACTGCATAAATACAGTTACTTCTTTATTAGGAGATTCGCAGAAAACCTATTTACTATATAGTAAACAATCAGTCAAAAGCAATTTTAATTAATATTTGTATTTTAAAAAAAATCTCTAATTATAGTTCTTATTGAGCAGCCTAACTTATCTTTTATCAAAGAATTATCAGGAGATAATGCTGAGTTTGAAAAAAGTATGCTAGACCTTATTAAAATAGAGTTTCCTCAAGAGGTTCAGCTTTTTAATCATAATTTTAAATTAGAAAACTATGTTGAAGCTTCTGATAACGTGCATAAAATAAAACATAAAATAGGTTTATTAGGAATGCAGGAAGGCACAGTGACTGCTACTGAATTTGAACTCGCTTTAAAAAATGGAAACACTAAATTACATGCTGTTTTTTTAGAAGTTATTGATAAAATTCATGTATATTTATGTAAGTAAATTTACAACTGGATTCATAAAATGAATTGGATTAGAATATACGATGATGCCACTGCTAGGTTAAACGTCAAAAAAATTTGCTCAAAATCAGAACAAGTAGATGTACTGGAATAATTTTCTTCTGCTATAGAAACTATAAAATATTCAAATACTACCTAAGTAGATTTGGTCTATTTAGATATTCATATGCCAACCTTTTCGGGGTTTGATTTTATTAAGACCTTAAAAAAATTACCAAATATTATTTTAACAACTTCTGATGAAAATTTAGCCTTAGAAGCATTCGAATATAAAGGAGTGGTAGATTAATTAGTAAAACCGATATCTAAAAATAGATTTCAGAAATCTTTAGAAAAGTTAGCTGCTCTTTCACCCCAAACAGAATTGTAAACCGAAGAAAAATAAGCTCTGAATTCTTATAAGTAAATTCAGATAAAAGGCTTGTAAAAGTAAAATATCAGATATTTACATCATTGAAGCGAAAGGCGATTATATAAATATAAAAACTGAAAATAAAAATTACCTTGTACATTTTAGTTTAAAAAAAATTGAAGATAAATTAGCTTCAGACTCCTTTTTTAAGGTGCATAGATCTTTTATTATCAACACCGCAGAAATTATAGATATTGAAGATAATACGGTTTTAATAAATAAAGAAGTAATCCCAGTAAGTAGATCAAATAAAGGTGAATTGATTAAAAAATTGAACTTATTGTAAATAAAAAATTTTGCAAGTAATCGATGCTTTTTTCCTATTCATCGTTAATATTTGGTCAATTATCGAAATAAAACTATGCTTGATTGAAAAAATTGTTAAATTTATTATATATTGTGATTAATTATTATAAGTTGGGGGATTTATAAAATTAAACAGTACAGGGCTGATTTTTATCAGCCCTTTTTTATGCCCTATTTTATTTCATGTTTTTTAGTGCCAAATCTAAAAGTTTAGATTATTAGAAATAAGCGCAGGTCCTTGAAAGTTAAAAAGCTAGAAATTTCAAATTCACCATATAGATTTCATAGGGTTTAAAGTATTGCTAAATTGTTTTTTAGTGATGTATAAAGATCTAAACATAAAAAAGTATAAATCCTATTCTTTACAAGATTTAAGAAATACAGACAGTATCTTTATCTTGACTGCGTCAAAAATGTGAATTGTACTTATCAGCGAGTTTGTCTAAATTTGGGGTTTTTAATTATTGGTTCCCATTAATGTAACATCTCCATATCCTTGTTCGTCAGTCAAAAATATGATGATATTGGGTTTTGATCCGTTTGAGCTTGAGCATTACTTCGATTAAAAAAATAACGTAATCAAGGCTTTGTTGCTTGTTTTTAATTTCAATGAAGTAAAAATAATTTATTGTGTTGATACGACCTTATAAAATTAAATTGGTGTAAAATGCTAAAATTATACCACGGTTGTTCTTATAAGTTAAACTTGATAAAAGTATCCTAGTTTTATTTTCTAGTAAAAATAAATTATAAGGTGCTGAAAAATACTAAAAGGATATGTTTAATTAACGTGGAGTTAACTTAGAAAAGTTATAATATCTGTAAATTTGCCGTGTGTAATTTATGAACAAAATAATAATTGTATGAAAAAAAAGTAAAAGTTAAAGAATTTGAATTAATTAATTAAAATCTCAATTTGTTTTGAGGTTTTTTTTTGCGCTAAAAATTATTAAATATAATAGTTAAACTATCGTTAAAAATAGTAAATGATTTCTTTATCAATAGTAATACTTTTATATTTGTCTTAAGAAACATAGAAAGTGATCTTTTTATCATAACAGCATGTTTTTTCATTAAAATTAGTTTGGTTGATTAATTTAGTTGGCATCAAAAATTGTTTTTGGTGTCAACTTTCTTTTTACCTTTGTATTGTATGATAGAACAAAAAGAAGCCACCTCAGAAAAGACTGTTTTAATAGGTGTCATTACGCAACAGCAAGATGAAACTCAATCAGAAGAATATTTAGATGAACTCGAGTTTTTGACAGAAACGGCAGGAGGCGTAGTCGTAAAACGCTTTGTACAAAAGATGGAAAAACCGCACCCTAAAACTTTTTTAGGTACGGGTAAATTAGAAGATGTAAAAGCATACATAGAATCTCATGATATAGGAACTGCAATTTTTGATGATGAATTATCACCAGCACAACTTCGAAACATAGAAAAGATTTTAGATTGTAAAATTTTAGACAGGACTAATTTAATATTAGATATTTTTGCGCAAAGAGCCCAAACAAGTTCGGCAAAAACGCAGGTAGAATTAGCACAACATCAATATTTACTGCCACGTTTAACGAGACTCTGGACCCACCTAGATAAGCAAAAGGGAGGTATTGGAATGCGAGGACCTGGAGAGACAGAAATAGAGACAGACAGGCGTATTATTAATGACAGAATTGTACTTTTAAAAAAGAAATTAAAAACAATTGATAGGCAAATGGCCGTTCAGCGAAAAAACCGCGGTAGAATGGTCCGAGTTGCTTTGGTGGGATATACAAACGTTGGTAAATCTACCTTGATGAATGTAATTAGTAAGAGTGATGTTTTTGCAGAAAACAAGCTTTTTGCAACTTTAGACACTACTGTTAGAAAGGTCGTTATAAAGAACATTCCATTTTTAATGACAGACACTGTTGGGTTTATTAGAAAATTACCTACACAACTGGTAGAATCTTTTAAATCTACTTTAGATGAGGTGCTTGAAGCAGACTTATTGTTGCATGTTGTAGATATTTCACATCCTAATTTTGAAGATCATATAGCGTCTGTAAATACTATTTTAAATGATATTAAATGCGGGGATAAACAAACAATAATGGTTTTTAATAAGATTGATGCTTACAAGCATGAAACTATTGATGAAGATGATATCGTTACTGAGAAAGGAAAAGAACACTACACACTGCAAGATTGGGAAAAAACTTGGATGAATGATTATGATGTGGACTCTATCTTTATTTCTGCTTTAAACAAAGAAAATTTGGAAGATTTTAAGGAAAAAACATATCAAGAAGTAAAGAAAATTCATATTCAACGTTTTCCTTATAATGATTTCTTATACTATGAATATAAGGAGGAGTAGCTTTTTGATACTTG
>JBNMNV010000042.1:0-16339 GCA_051278125.1 Polaribacter sp.
ATCTATAAAGTTAGAAAACTAAATTACTAAAACTGAAAAAATTATGGCGAAAGCAAGTGCAAAAAAACGTAAAGTAATTATTGATGCAATAGGAGAGGCGCATGTAACTGCATCTTTTAACAATATCATTATTTCTTTAACAAATAAAAAGGGTGATGTTATTTCTTGGTCATCTGCAGGTAAAATGGGTTTTAGAGGTTCTAAAAAGAATACTCCATATGCAGCCCAATTGGCAGCAGAAGATTGTGCAAATGTTGCAAAAGAAGCAGGTCTACGTAAGGTAAAAGTTTATGTGAAGGGACCTGGTAATGGTAGAGAGTCTGCTATTCGATCTCTTCATAATGCGGGTATTGAAGTTACAGAAATTATTGATGTAACACCAATGCCTCATAATGGATGCCGTCCACCGAAAAGAAGAAGAGTTTAATCTGAATTGAATTCAGTTCCTTAATTAATTATTTTAACTTGATAGGATAAAGATTATCGAAGGAGTAAGCCTTAATTCATAATCCCTATCTATAACAACAAAGAAATGGCAAGATATACAGGACCAAAAACTAAAATTGCTCGTAAATTCGGCGAGGCAATCTTCGGAGAAGATAAAAATTTTGAAAAAAGAAATTTTCCTCCAGGGCAGCATGGAAATG
This sequence comes from Polaribacter sp., assembly GCA_051278125.1. Lineage (GTDB taxonomy): Bacteria > Bacteroidota > Bacteroidia > Flavobacteriales > Flavobacteriaceae > Polaribacter. The sequence goes on from JBNMNV010000042.1 coordinate 648, forward strand.
CAAGACGAAGAGGAAAGAAATCTGAATATGCTACTCAATTAATGGAGAAGCAAAAAGCAAAGTATACGTATGGTATATTGGAGCGTCAATTTAGTAATTTATTTAAAAAGGCATCAGCTTCTCAAGGAATTACTGGTGAAATTTTATTACAATTATGTGAAGCTCGTTTAGATAACGTAGTTTATAGAATGGGTGTCTCTAACTCACGCAGCGGAGCTCGTCAATTAGTATCTCACAGACATATTACTGTGAATGGTGAAATCATGAATATTCCATCTTATAGTTTACAAGAAGGAGATGTAGTTGCAGTTAGAGAAAAATCTAAATCATTAATGGCTATTGAAGATGCATTAGTTTCTAATAACAATGTATACGAATGGTTAACTTGGAATTCTGATAAGAAAGAAGGGACTTTTGTTAAAGTTCCAGAAAGATTACAAATTCCAGAGAATATTAAAGAACAATTAATCGTAGAATTATACTCTAAATAATACTTAAATATCTACTATGGCAATATTAAATTTTCAAAAGCCCGATAAAGTAATAATGATTGAATCTACAGATTTTACTGGTAGATTTGAATTCAGACCTTTAGAACCAGGTTTTGGTTTAACTGTTGGTAATGCCTTAAGAAGAGTACTTTTGTCTTCTTTAGAAGGTTTTGCAATAACTTCTTTAAGAATAGACGGTGTAGAGCATGAATTTTCTACTATAAGTGGTATTGTAGAGGATGTTACAGAAATAATTCTGAACTTAAAGCAAGTTCGTTTTAAAAAGCAGATAGAGGAAACAGACAGAGAAACTGTTTCTGTTTCAATTTCTGGTCAGGATCAGTTTACTGCTGGAGATTTACAGAAATTTATTTCAGGTTTTCAAGTTTTAAACCCTGATTTAGTTATTTGTAACATGGAAAAATCTGTTAAATTAAATGCTGAAATCACTATAGAAAAAGGAAGAGGATTTGTACCTGCCGAAGAAAATAAAAAATCTTCAGCACCAATAGGAACCATTTTTACAGATTCTATATACACTCCGATTAAAAATGTGAAATATGCAATCGAGAATTTTCGTGTAGAGCAAAAGACGGATTATGAAAAATTGGTTTTTGATATCGATACTGATGGTTCAATCAATCCAAAAGATGCATTAACGGAAGCTGCAAAGATTTTAATCCATCACTTTATGTTATTCTCTGATGAGCGTATCACTTTAGAGGCAGATGAAATTGCACAAACAGAAACATATGATGAAGAGTCATTACACATGCGTCAATTATTAAAAACTAGATTAATCGATATGGATTTATCTGTAAGAGCTTTAAACTGTTTAAAGGCTGCAGAAGTAGATACATTAGGAGATTTAGTTTCTTTTAACAAAAGCGATTTGATGAAGTTTAGAAACTTTGGAAAAAAATCTTTAACAGAACTAGAGGAGTTGGTAATTGTTAAAGGGTTAAGTTTCGGAATGGATTTAACAAAATACAAATTAGATAGAGATTAACCTTTCATATTTTGCTCCTCAAAATGGGTAGATGCAAGATGAAAGCATAAAACAAGCGTCATGAGACACGGAAAGAAATTTAATCATTTAGGAAGAAAAACAGCGCATAGAAAAGCGATGTTAGCAAATATGTCATGTTCTTTAATAGAGCATAAACGTATTAACACAACAGTTGCGAAAGCAAAAGCTTTAAGAGTTTTTGTGGAGCCGTTAATTACAAAGTCTAAGTCGGATACCACGCACAATAGACGTGTTGTTTTTTCTTATTTACGTGATAAGTTTGCGGTTACAGAATTGTTTAGAGAAATATCTGTAAAGGTAGCAGATAGGCCAGGAGGTTATGTTCGTATTATCAAGTTAGGAAATCGTCAAGGAGATAATGCTCCTATGGCAATGGTTGAGCTTGTAGATTATAACGAAATTTATAATCCAAAAGGTACGAAAGCTAAGAAAACTACAAGGAGAGGAAGAAGTAAAAAGTCAGAAACTCCTCAAGTAGAAGGAAGTACAACAGAAGAAAAATCTGAAGAGTAAAAAATGAAGATTTTTTAAAATATAAAAAAGGGATAAGCGTTTACGTTTATCCCTTTTTTTATATTTTTACAGTATCAATAAACAAATTAAATGACCAATGAAATATCAAACACGAAAAAAGGCTTTAGTTTTATTAGCGGATGGAACAATCTTTTATGGGAAATCTGTTGGAATAGAGGGAACTTCAACGGGTGAAATCTGTTTTAATACAGGTATGACTGGATATCAAGAAATATTTACAGATCCATCATATTTTGGTCAATTAATGGTAGCAACAAATGCACACATTGGTAATTATGGTATTAATGATTTTGAAGTTGAGTCGGATGGAATTAAAATATCTGGTTTAATTTGTAGAAATTTTAGTTTTACGCATTCACGTGTAGATTCGAATGGGAATCTAAAAGATTGGTTTATGAAGCATAATATAGTTGCTATTTCTGATGTAGACACAAGAGCGTTGGTATCTTATATTAGAGATCATGGTGCCATGAATGCAATTATTTCTACAGAGATAAACGATATTGATACTCTAAAGAAACAGTTATCTAAAGTTCCAAGTATGGAAGGTTTAGAATTGGCTTCTAAAGTGTCCACCAAAGAACCTTATTTTGTGGGTGATGAAAATGCTAAATTTAAAATTTCAGTATTAGATATCGGTATTAAGAAAAATATTATCAGGAATTTAGTAAAACGAGGAGCTTATGTAAAAGTGTATCCTTATGATGCTTCTTTCGAAGATTTAGCTTCTTTTAATCCTGATGGGTATTTTATTTCCAATGGACCTGGAGACCCAGAGCCATTAGTTCAAGCTCAAGAAGTAGCAAAAGAAATTATTAAAAGAGATTTACCGTTATTTGGCATCTGTTTAGGACATCAGGTGATTGCTTTAGCAAATGGTATTTCTACTTATAAAATGCATAATGGCCATAGAGGTATCAATCATCCTGTAAAGAACCTGTTAACGGGTAAAGGTGAGATTACTTCCCAGAATCATGGTTTCGCAATCAATAGAGAAGAAACCGAAGCAAATGAACATGTAGAGATTACACATATTCATTTAAATGACCAAACTGTTGCAGGAATTCGTTTAAAAAATAAGAATACTTTTTCTGTTCAGTATCATCCAGAAGCAAGTCCTGGACCTCATGATTCTGAATATCTTTTTAACCAATTTATAGCGAATATAACAGCTTCAAAAAAAGTATTATTATAACAATTGGACCTTATTATAAATAAAATCATTTTTTTTACGAAAAGCATAAAGAATACAAAGAATTAATACTATATTTGCAAAGTGATTGAAAAATCACATTCTTTTTCATAGCAATTTTCCCACTCAATTTATTGAGTGGGTTTTTTTATTTTAAACAGCAATCGTTTTCGTAATTAATTAAGTACATATTGTTAAAATCTGTCTACATTTTGTAAATTAGCAGAAGTAATATAGATTTAAAATTAATAATTTAATAAACAATTATACAATGAGTATCATAATAAATGTCCATGCCCGTCAAATATTTGATTCAAGAGGAAACCCGACCGTAGAAGTAGATGTAACCACAGAAAGTGGAGTTTTAGGTAGAGCTGCAGTTCCTTCTGGGGCCTCTACAGGAGAACACGAGGCAGTAGAGTTGAGAGATGGAGGTAAAGCTTACATGGGTAAAGGAGTTTTAAAAGCCGTGGATAATGTAAATAGTATCATTGCTGAAGAACTTTTAGGAGTTTCTGTATTTGAACAGAATGCTATTGATCAATTAATGATAGATTTAGATGGAACTCCAAATAAATCTAAATTAGGAGCAAATGCAATTTTAGGTGTTTCTTTAGCAGTAGCAAAAGCAGCTGCAAATGAGTTAGGAATGCCTTTATATAGATACGTTGGAGGTGTTTCAGCAAACACTTTACCTTTACCAATGATGAATATTATCAATGGAGGTTCGCATTCTGATGCACCTATCGCATTTCAAGAATTTATGGTAATACCTGTAAAAGCTGAAACTTTTTCACAAGCAATGCAAATGGGTTCTGAAATTTTTCATAATCTAAAGAAAGTTTTACACGATAGAAATTTATCTACAGCAGTTGGTGATGAAGGTGGTTTCGCGCCAACTTTAGAGGGTACTGAAGATGCTATTGAAACAATTGCGCTAGCAGTTACAAATGCAGGATATATTTTTGGAGAAGAAATTAAAATAGCATTAGATTGCGCCGCTGCAGAGTTTTATGTAGATGGAAAATATGATTATAAAAAGTTTGAAGGAGATAAAGGTGTTATTCGTTCTAGTAAAGAACAAGCAGATTATTTAGCAGAACTAGCTGGTAAATATCCTATTATTTCTATCGAAGACGGGATGGATGAAAATGACTGGGATGGTTGGAAATACCTAACTGAGAAAATTGGTGATAAAGTTCAATTAGTGGGTGATGATTTATTTGTTACCAACGTTGAGCGTTTATCAAGAGGAATTGAAAACGGAATTGCAAACTCAATTTTAATTAAAGTAAACCAGATTGGTACATTAACAGAAACTATTGCGGCAGTAAACATGGCTAAAAATGCTGGGTATACATCTGTAATGTCTCATAGGTCTGGAGAAACAGAAGACAACACCATTGCTGATTTGGCAGTAGCATTAAATTGTGGTCAAATTAAAACGGGTTCTGCTTCACGTTCAGATAGAATGGCTAAATACAATCAATTATTAAGAATAGAAGAACAGTTGGCAGAAACGGCTTATTTTCCAAAAGAAAAAGCGTTCAATCTATAATTGATTGGCATATTTCTTTTATAATTTCATTCTTATACAAAGAGAAGTTTATACTATTTTAATATATTAAGAAAGCCCTACAATTTTGTAGGGCTTTCTTAATATATTAAGGAATTGTTAAATCAATCCTAGTTATTTTTCAATATTAAAAATCTATGCTACACATCTTTTAATATCCTTGAAAAATTGGTATCTTCGTAACTATACAATAAATCTAAAAAATCAGTATACATGTCGGATATAGCGAAATTGCAAATAGGTGAAAATTCTTATGAATTTCCACTAATAAAAGGAACAGAAAATGAAGTTGCCATAGATATTAAAAGTTTAAGAAATGCAACCAATGGAGTAATTACAATAGATCCAGGGTTTAAAAATACAGGTTCTTGTGAAAGTGCAATTACGTTTTTAGATGGAGAAAAAGGAATTTTACGTTATAGAGGATATCCTATTGAAGAATTAGCTGAAAAAGCCAATTTTTTAGAAGTTTCTTATGCTTTAATTTTTGGGGATTTACCAAATAAATCGCAATTAGATAAATTTCATTCAGATATTAAAGCACAATCTTTAGTAGATGATGACGTTAGAAAAATTTTAGAGGCATTTCCTAAGACTGCGCATCCAATGGGAGTTCTTTCCTCATTAACAAGTGCGTTAACTGCTTTTAATCCCATTTCGGTGAACATAGAGTCCACAGAAGATATGTACAATGCTATCGTTAGAATCTTGGCAAAGTTTCCTGTTTTAGTGGGTTGGACGATGCGCAAGAAAAAAGGATTGCATTTAAATTATGGAAAAAAATCTTTGGGCTATGTAGAGAACATAATGTATATGATGTTCAAAGAGCCTAATGAAGATTTTGAGGTAAATCCGGTGATTAAGAATGCATTAGATAAATTACTGATCTTACATGCGGATCATGAGCAAAACTGTTCCACATCTACTGTTAGAATAGTTGGTTCTTCTCATGCCGGTTTGTTTGCTTCGCTTTCGGCAGGTATATCAGCGCTTTGGGGGCCTTTGCATGGTGGTGCAAATCAGGCAGTTTTAGAAATGTTAGAAGCTATAAAAGCGGATGGAGGCGATACTAAAAAGTACATGGCAAAAGCTAAAGATAAAAATGATCCTTTTCGATTAATGGGCTTTGGACATAGAGTTTATAAAAATTTCGACCCAAGGGCTAAAATTATTAAAGTTGCTGCTGATGAAGTTTTAAATGATTTAGGTGTAGAAGATCCTATTTTAAATATCGCAAGAGGATTAGAACAAGAGGCTTTAAATGATCCTTATTTTGTAGAAAGAAAACTATATCCAAACGTAGATTTCTATTCAGGAATTATATATAGAGCTATGGGAATTCCTGTAGACATGTTTACGGTAATGTTTGCTTTAGGTCGCTTACCAGGTTGGATTGCACAATGGAAAGAAATGAGGCTAAACAAAGAACCAATTGGTAGACCACGCCAAATTTATACAGGAGAAAATATGAGACCTTTTGTAAATATTGACAAAAGATAAAAAAAATATATTATTTTTACTAAAAACTAAAAGCTTCATAATTTATGAGGCTTTTTTTATAACTTTAAGGATATGTTAAAACTTAATATTAAAAACGAAACAGCTAAATTAAGAGCTGTTGTTCTGGGAATTGCAACTAGTAATGGAGCTATTCCGAATCCAGATGACTGCTATGATCCAAAAAGTTTACATCATGTTTTGTCCGGAACGTATCCAAAGGAAGAAGATATGATTTTAGAAATGGAAGGAGTTGCTAAAGTTTTTGAGAAGTATAATGTTAAAGTTTTTAGACCAGAAATTATCCAAAGTTATAATCAAATATTTTCGAGAGATATCGCTTTTGTAATCGATGATAAATTGATTAAAGCAAATATTTTACCCGATAGAGAAAAAGAATATAGGGCAATACATAAGGTTTTAGAGCAAATTAATCCAGAAAATATAATTCATTTACCAGCAGAATGCCATGTGGAAGGTGGTGACGTCATGCCTTGGAATGATTATATATTTATAGGAACTTATACAGCGAAGGATTATACAGACTATATTACGGCACGTACAAATATAGAAGCTGTAAATGCGCTGCAAGCATTATTTCCAAACAAAATAGTGAAATCTTTTGAATTAAGAAAATCGAATACAGATGCTAAAGACAATGCCTTACATTTAGATTGTTGTTTTCAACCCATAGGCAAAGACAAAGCAATTTTACATAAAAATGGATTTCTTATTGATGAGGAGTATGAATGGCTTTTAAATTATTTTGGAAAAGAAAATATATTTGAAATTACAAAAGAAGAAATGTATAACATGAATAGTAATGTATTTTCAATTTCTGAAAATGTAATAATTTCTGAAAAAAAATTTACAAGACTTAATTCTTGGTTAAGAGAAAATGAATTTACAGTTGAAGAAGTTGCGTATGCAGAGATCGCTAAGCAAGAAGGCTTATTACGTTGTTCTACACTGCCTTTAGTACGAGATTAAGAAAAGTTTATAAAGCAAAAAAAGCTGCATCATGCAGCTTTTTTTATTGTATCAATTTCATTAATTATGGTAACAACACAGTATCTACTGCGTGCACAACTCCATTGCTTCCTTGTACATCCGTAATAATGATATTTGCTGTTTGATCACTAGTAGTTACTATTTGCGCTCCACTCGTTAAATCAATAGTAATATTGCCTCCTAAAGTACTGTAAACCTGACTAGAAAGTTGATCTGCTTGCACATTGGCACCATTAACAACATGGTATAAAAGAACAGCTTCTAAGATAGCTATATCGATGTCTGCTAAAGTATTCCAAGCAGAATTAGAATCTAATAAATCTTGAAAAGCATCATTTGTTGGTGCAAAAACGGTAAAGGGACCAATTCCGGTTAAAACTGCTACAAAATCAGTTGTATGTCTACTATCTGTCAGGGCAGCAACCAAACTTGTAAAACCGGCATTGTTTAAAGCCAACGTCACAACATTGGGTGGTAACATTACTTTATTGATTACATGAACGATACCATTAGTGGCATCAACATCAACAGCAACCGGTGTTGCATCTCCATTAAAAGCGACACCACCAGAAACTTCTACTTGCAACGATAATGCCTCACCATTTGGCCCTGTGGATAAAGTGTTCACATAGGTATCAGATAAATCTGTGGACATAACTTTAGAGTCTAAAGTATGAAAAAGTAAAACAGCTTTTAAAGTTTCTACAGGAATGTCATTTACGGTATTCCAAGCAGGATTAGAATCTAATAATTCTTGAAAAGCAGCATTTGTTGGTGCAAAAACAGTATAAGTTCCTTCGCCGGCTAAAGTAGAGGCTAAATCTGCCCGAGTTACTGCAGCAACTAGACTTGTTAAATTGTTTGCAATAGCAACATCTACAATAGTATTAGTGGCAACAGTTTGCAAAACATCCTCATCCTCACTACAAGATTGAAAAAAGATGGAGAAAATTAATACTGGTAATAATTTTTTTAAGACTTTCATTTTTTATTTTTTAGTTTATTTAATAATGTTTAGCAAAATTACATTTTAATTAAACAGTGTTTTGTTAACTAAAACTTAAAATAAATTAAACAAAGTTAATTTTAGTTAAAAGTGTTTTGGAAGTTTTGCTTATCAAATTACTGATACTCGCACTTTCAAATCATAAATGGTATTAGAAATGGTCTCGGTTAAAAAAAAGTATCGAGGGTTAAAAAGCATATATTTTAGAAAGAATCATTTATATTTAATTGTATTTCCGAATATGATTATAAAAAGTTATAATTTTGTATTATATATAAAATTCATGCAACAAACTACGAATACAATTTTAATGATTCGTCCTATTAACTTCAGGATGAATGAGCAAACTGCCGTAAATAATTATTATCAGGAAAATTTATCGCTTAAAAGCTCTCAAATAAATAAAAAAGCGCAGGAAGAATTTGATGACTATGTAAAAAAACTACGAAGTATTGGTGTCAATGTAGTTGTAATTTCTGATACCGAAGAATTTGATACACCAGATTCCATTTTTCCTAATAATTGGATTTCTTTTCATCAAGATGGTACGGTTGCCATTTACCCTATGTTTGCAGAAAATAGACGTTTAGAAAGAAGAGATGATATTTTACAGGTGTTGGAGAGCCAAGGTTTTTTAATTGAAAATGTTGTTGATTATACTTCTGCAGAAGCAGAAAATATTTTTTTAGAAGCTACTGGAAGCATGATTTTAGATAGAGTTCATAAAAAAGCTTATTGTGCCTTATCGCCAAGGGCAGATGAGGATTTGTTTATAGAGTTCTGCGAAGATTTTGAATATACTCCCGTTATCTTTACCGCATATCAAACGGTAGATAATAGGAGAGAAGCTATTTATCATACAAATGTGATGATGTGTGTTGCGGAAACCTTTGCGATTGTTTGTTTATCTTCAATAGATGATAAAAAAGAACGTAAGAACTTGCTAAAGCATTTAAAAGAAGACGGGAAAAAAGTAATTGATATTTCAGAAGAGCAGGTAAATAACTTTTCTGGTAATGCATTGCAAGTGCGGAATGATAAAAATGAATTATTTTTAATTATGAGTCAAGCCGCTTCTAATAGCTTAACTGAAAGTCAAAAAGCACAAATTAATAATCACTGTGAAATTATTTCTAGTTCTTTAAATACAATCGAAACTTGCGGAGGTGGAAGTGCCAGATGTATGATGGCAGAAGTTTTTTTACCAAAAATAAATTAATAATTTCTAACGCGAATTACAAGTTAACTATTAGCAGCAGAAATAGGGTAGCAACTCTACCATAACATATAGATTTAAACGTTTTGTAGGTCTTGTTTTTCAATACATCAACAAAACAAGGCTTCCATGGGTTATCTAATGTTAGATACAGCTCTTACATGTAAATCGTTTGCCGCTCCATCAAACTTTGTGATAACATAAAGCATTTTTAATACAACCTTTATTGGTATTCTTATTTTTGAATTGAATTTAGCATTCCTAGCTATAAAAAAAAAATGTGGAGTTGTATATCTTCAAGGACATCGTCATAAATTTTCATGAACTTGTAATCCTTATTATGGTTATTTGTATTCAAAGTAATCTGGTTGAGATTGACTGTTAATATACTTGGAAATAATATTTAAAAAGGTTTTTAGTAGTTGTTTTTCAGCTGATTAATCTTTTTTTTATGCTTTATTTTTAAACCTTGACTCGCATAAGTAATTAATTTTTATTTTGATGGCGCATATTTTATCCTGTCTTAATGTTATTTATTAAATTAGCTAAAAATTAAATCTATTGAATTACATAGAACATATAGGTAAATATTTTATGATGCTGAAGCAGGTTTTTAAAAAACCTCAAAAAGGTAAGGTATTTTATGAAGCTTTATTAAGAGAAATAGAAGAGCTTGGTTTAAAATCCTTAGGGATTATCATGTTTATTTCATTTTTTATTGGTGGTGTAATCGCTTTGCAAACGGCTCTAAATTTAGATGGTGCTTTTATACCACAATCTTTAATTGGTTTCGCAGCAAAAAGGTCTATTATTTTAGAGTTTGCACCAACATTTTGTTCTATTATTTTAGCGGGTAAAGTTGGTTCTTATATTACTTCGAGTATTGGCACTATGAAGGTAACAGAACAAATTGATGCTTTAGATGTAATGGGCATAAACTCCTTAAATTATTTAGTGTTACCAAAAGTAATTGCAACCGTTTTCTTTTATCCTTTTTTAATTATTTTAGGAATGTTTATGGGTATTTTTGGAGGCTGGCTAGCAGGTGTGTTTTCTGGTTTATTTAGTGGTGTAGATTATATAGAAGGTTTAAGAACAGATTTTAAGCCCTTTTATATCGTATATGCAATCATCAAAACACTAGTTTTTGCTTTTTTAATTTCAACAGTGCCTTCTTATCATGGATATTACGTAAAAGGAGGTTCTGTTGCGGTGGGTAAGGCAAGCACGCAAGCTGTAGTCTGGACGACTATATTGATAGTAATTGCCAATTATCTACTAACACAAATGTTACTAACATAAATGATAGAAGTAAAAGATTTACATAAAGGTTTTGGAGATGTTCAAGTTTTAAAAGGTATTTCAACATCATTCCATCCAGGTAAAACAAGTTTAATTATTGGTCAAAGTGGCGCTGGAAAAACGGTTTTCCTGAAATCTCTAATAGGATTACATACACCAGAAAAAGGAACCATTTCTTTTGATGGTAGGATAAATACAAAATTTACTGTTAAGGAAAAACAACAGTGGAGACAAGAGATTGGTATGGTTTTTCAGGGTAGTGCGCTATTTGATTCGCAAACTGTAGAAGAAAATGTCATGTTTCCTTTAAAAATGTTTACAAGGCAGTCTCAAGGCGAAATGTTAGAGAGAGTAAACTTTGTTCTAGATCGTGTAAATTTAGAAAATTCAAATAAGAAATTACCAGGTGAGTTGTCTGGAGGAATGCAAAAAAGAGTCGCCATTGCAAGAGCAATTGTAATGAATCCTAAATATCTATTTTGTGATGAACCAAATTCAGGTTTAGATCCAGAAACTGCCATCGTAATTGATAATTTAATTCAAGAAATTACAGATGAATATCAGATTACAACCGTCATAAATACACATGATATGAATTCTGTCATGGAAATAGGAGAAAAAATACTCTTTTTAAAAAACGGAAGAAAAGCATGGGAAGGCAACAGTGAAGAGATGTTTAGAACTGACAATGAGGCTGTTGTGGGGTTTGTGTATTCTTCTAATTTATTTAAAAAAGTGAGAGAGGCATATTTAAATGAAACAAAATAAAAAAAGGTTTGTTTTTTTTAAAATAACCTCTATATTTGCACCCGCTTAAAGGAAAAGATTGACCTGGTAGCTCAGTTGGTAGAGCATCTCCCTTTTAAGGAGAGGGTCCTGGGTTCGAGCCCCAGCCCGGTCACATAGAAATAAAAAAACTCTGCATATTTTGCAGAGTTTTTTTGATTTTAAGAGATTTTTTAACTTAGATATTTATTTAATAAAGTATTTTTTATTTTAAATGAAAATGATTTTTTCGTTTTTTTAACGCACCTAAAGTTTAAAATATTTTATTTTTGTTGTAAGTTTAAAAATGATGCATAAATACTTTTATATAATCCTAATTTTTTTAATCATGAATAATTCAAGACTTACTATTTTCGAGTTTTCAAAGCAATCTAATATAGCTTCTTGGAGAGTCGTGGATGATGGTGTGATGGGAGGAACTTCCTCCGGACATTTTGAAATTAATGAAGAAGGAAATGGATTGTATTCAGGTGAAATTTCTTTAGAAAATAATGGTGGATTTTCTTCCTTAAGATATCGTTTTGATAAAATTAATATTGAGAAGTTTTCTAAAGTTATTTTAAAAATTAAAGGTGATGGAAAAAAATATCAATTTAGAGTAAAAGACAATTCTCGAAATTATTATTCTTACATTCAAACTTTTGAAACCTCAAAAGAGTGGGAGCTTGTTGAAATTAACTTATCTGAAATGTATCCTGCCTTTAGAGGTAGAAATTTAGATATGCCTAATTTTTCATCAAACAAAATCGAAGAAATTACGCTACTTTTTGGAAATAAAAAAGAGGAGACTTTTCGTTTAGAAATAAGTGAAATTTATCTAGAATAAAACGAATTAAAATAGAAATACTTTTTTGTATCTTTCAATATCAATAATACTATAAAATGGAAGAAGATATCCAAAAAAACATAAAACCTGAACCTCCTAAAGAGGGGCAAGATGCTGCCGAAAACATAAAAAAAGATGCCAAAGGGCTTTTTGAAAATCTAAAGAAGTTTATTATAGAACTTTTTGATTTTAGAGATGATACCGATCATACTGCAACTATAGATGCTATTAAAGCTGATATTCCATTTAAAGGCGCAACAGCTTGGATTCTAATTTTCGCTGTTTTTGTGGCTTCCATTGGTTTAAATGCAGATTCTACAGCAGTTGTAATTGGAGCCATGTTAATATCGCCTTTAATGGGCCCTATTCTAGGAATTGGAATGTCTTTCGCTTTAAATGATATTAATACATTTACTAAATCGTTAAAAAATTTAGGGGTAATGATAGGCTTAAGTCTATTTGCCTCGTTTTTATTCTTTTACTTTTTTCCTTTAAGTGAAGATAATTCAGAGTTATTAGGTAGAGTTAGCCCAGATATTAGAGATGTTTTAATTGCTTTTTTTGGAGGATTAGCTTTAATGGTTGCTAGAACTAAAAAAGGGACTATTGCTTCTGTAATTTTTGGGGTTGCCATTGCAACAGCTTTAATGCCACCTTTGTGCACAGCTGGTTATGGTTTAGCAAAAGGTAATTTTTCTTACTTTTTTGGAGCTATGTATTTGTTTACAATCAATACTATTTTTATTGCTTTAGCAGCATTTTTAGTGTTAAAATTATTGCGTTTTCCAATGCACAAATATGCAAATGCAGCCAAAAGAAAACGTTATTCTACGATAGCAACTGTGGTAGGAATTGCTGTTATGATTCCTGCTATTTTTACGTTTGTTAGGGTTTTTAATGAAAATCAAATGAATACTCAATTTGATATGTTTGTGGAAACAGAAATAAAAAATATTCCGAGTTTTCAATTAATTGGGGACCCTGAGCTTAATATTAAAGATAAAGAAATAAAACTAAGTTTTTTTAATGAGGTTTCAGATGGCGAGGAAAATTTAATCAATAATCAATTAAATAAAAAGGAATATTATAAAATAAAAGATTTTGCTATTAAAATAAAAGGGAGTAATACTAAAAGTTTTGAGTTAATTACCACAGCTTACAAAGAGAAGAGAGAAGAGTTGCAAGAGAGTAAAAATATTATTGCAGGTTTGCAAAAACAAATTACTGATTTACAGGAGACTATTTCCAGTTTAAACCAAAGAATTGAACAAGATGCTTCTTACAACAATCAAAAAGTAATTGCTTTTAGTACGATTGCGAAAGATGCAAAAATAAGATATACGGATATTCAGCAAATAGGTTTTGCTAAAATGTTGTTTTCTAAAGATTTTATTAAGATTGATACCATTCCTGTAGCGACTATAAAATGGAGGCCAAAAATGGCGGATAGCATTATAGCTCCTAAAGAACGAGAATTGAGAACTTGGTTGCAAGCAGAAATGAAGTTAGATACTTTATTTATCAAAAGAGAAAAATAAATACTTTTCAGCTTGATGATGTATGTGGAAGTAAAATTATTCGTATAATTTTACTTCCACATTTTGATTAAATAGATATATTTTTTTAGTCTTCAACTCTAAACATTCTATTCTTGTTCTTCTGATATTTCCTTTTTTATAAACCGCATTTTTAAAAATGAATAAAGTTCCAAAGGGAAGTGAGAATATAAAATTTTTACCTTCTTCAGCTATATTTCCTCTCAAAGCAAGTGAAAGTCTTACATCAGAATCTGTGCTTGCTTTTGGGTTTTTTAAATAATTTGCTAAATGACCAATCATTTCTTTAGGATAAATTTCAAGTTGTAAAAAAGGCAACATTAAATGCTGAAAAATTTTTTTCCATTCTTGTCCATGTGGTTGTACTCTCCCAAATTTTTGATGTGTAACATGGTGCGCAATTTCATGCACTAATGTTAATAAAAACTGATGTTTGTTTAGGTTATTATTAACTGTTATTTGGTATTTTCCATTGGGCAACTTTCTAAAATCTCCATGTTTTGTTTGGCGTTGATTTACAATTAACAAATCAAAAGAATGTGCATCAATTAAAAATTGAACAAAAGGAATTGCTTTGGGTGGAATATAGGAAGCCCACCCTAACCCTTCCAAAGGGAGGGAATTCTCACTGACGCTTTTATTGTTTTTATCGATTAAAATAACTTTAGTTTTTTGTGGTTTTTCAGAAATCGCTTTTAAAGAGTTTGATTTTCTCCCCTTTTGGGAAACTAAAAGGGACTTTTTTTATGGCGTTGTTGATGAAACTTCTAAAATTTTCCCATTATAAAATTTGTTTCCAGTTGTAGAAAAATCAAAAATATAATTTGCCATTTCTTCAGCTGATAAAGGCGCTTCATAATCAGGAAAAGCTTCTGCCAACATTTCTGTTTGTACAGCTCCTAAGGCCAAAACATTAAAAGCAATTTGTTGTTCTTTATATTCTTCTGCTAATAATTCTGATAACGTAATAACTGCACCTTTTGCAGAGGAATAAGCTGCTAAACCAGGAAATTTCATACTTCCTTGAATGCCACCCATAGAGCTAATCGTAACAACATGACTTCCTTTTTGTAAAAACGGAATTAAATTTTTCGTTAATTCTGCAACTCCAAAAACGTTTACTTTATAAACCTCTAAAAAATCATCCGAAGTTAATTCTGTAAAAGGTTTGTTAATCAGTTTTCCAGCATTGTTGATTAAAATATCAACTGTTTTCCAATTACTTTTGATAAAATCTGATACTTTTTTTACATCAGCATTTATAGAAATATCCACAGAAAGCAACGTTATATTTTGGTGATTTACAGCCTTTAAAGGTGCTGTATTCCTAGAAATTGCCAAAACTTGATGTCCTTTATCTGCAAATAATTTTGCCAATTCAAAACCAATTCCTCTACTTGTTCCTGTTATAACAACGTTTTTCATTTAATTTAAAAATTTTGAAGTACCAAATTACTTAAATTTTCATACATTTAAGAATTAAAACCAAACAAATGAAAAAAACAATCTTACTTTTTTTAATGATATTTTGTATTCAACATATGGCTGCACAAACCACTTATATTTTATGTGGTAAATTAGTAGATACAAAATCAGGAAAAATTACAACTGAAAAAACAATTTTAGTAAAAGAGAATAAAATTATTGATGTAAGAGATGGTTACATTAT
>JBNMNV010000043.1:0-16230 GCA_051278125.1 Polaribacter sp.
AATAAATGAGTCTTTTTCATTTGATATTCAAGAATATGCACTTAATAACATGACGTTTAGATATATTGACCGAAGTAGCAATATGATGATGAAATTAGAAAACATCGATCATACAGGAAAAGGAAATTTTGCCAAAGATATTTTAGATTTAGAGACTACTTCTCAAGCAAATTTATCGTTTGATTTAGGAGATGTAAATTATATAAACAACGTTGCTATTTCTTTGGATGCCATTGTAGGAATTGATCTAAAAAACAGTAAATATATCTTTAAAGAAAACAAAGGAACCATCAATCAACTGCCTTTAGAATTTGATGGTTTTGTTCAGTTAGTGAATCAAAACCAAGTATATGACCTAAATTTTAAAACGCCCACTTCCTCTTTTAAAAACTTATTAGCACTCTTGCCAAAACAATACTCTGGTAATTTAGAAACCATAAAAACGGAAGGTAATTTCGATTTAAAAGGGACTGTAAAAGGTGTTTTATCTGCAAATACAATTCCAGCTTTTGATATTTCTTTTTCCTCAAAAAACGCGCTATTTAAATATGATGATTTACCAAAAGCGGTGCAAAACATCAACATCGATGCAAAAATTTTTAATAAAACAGGATATGCTAAAAACACCTCCTTACAGATTGAAAAGTTAAATTTCAAAATTGATGAAGATGTATTTTCCGCCAATGGAAATATGTATAATTTAACGACAAATCCGAAAGTAAATTTAACCGTAAAAGGAATTATAAATTTGGCAAATATTAATAAAATATATGCCGGTGCATTAAAAAATGAGTTGGCTGGAGTTTTAAACGCTGATGTTACCACTAGTTTTGATATGAATTCAATTGAAAAAGGAGCCTATGAAAACATAAAAAATACGGGTGCTATTACCGTTACTAATTTTAAGTATGACAATGAAAGTGTTGCGAATCCTTTTTACATCAATAAAACGGCGATCAGTTTTAATACAAATACGATTAATCTTAATGAATTTAATGCCAAAACAGGAAGTTCTGATTTGGCCATCAACGGTAATTTAGATAACTTTTATGGTTTTTTATTTAATGACGAAGTTTTAAAAGGAAATTTCAATTTAAATTCCAACAACTTTAAAATTTCTGATTTTTTAGCCATGGATGAAAAAGAAACCGAAACCACTAGCACCTCTTTAAAAATTCCCGCATTTTTAGATTGTCAATTTTCAGCTAACGCAAAAAAAGTAGTCTATGACAACATTATCTTAAACAATGTTTCTGGAACATTGTATGTAAAAGACGAAGCGGTAACGCTTCAGAATTTAAAGTCTGATGTTTTTGGGGGAAAGATTGGTTTTGACGGAAATGTATCGACCAAGGGAAAAACATCAACCTTTAAAATGGATTTAAAATTAGAGAAGCTAAATATTGCAGAGTCTTTTGGCAATTTAGAAATGCTAAAATCGATTGCGCCTATTGCTAAAACCATAGAAGGCAAAATAAATTCTACGATTAAAGTTGCTGGAAATTTGAATGAAGATATGACGCCAAATTTAAAAACCATTTCTGGTGATTTATTTGGGAAATTATTAAATCCTGCTTTAAAAGCGAGCAACTCTAAAGCATTAAGTTTATTAAGTAATAAAGTATCTTTTTTAGATTTAAATCAATTAAATTTAGATGGTATTAATGCGTTTCTATCTTTTGATAACGGACAAGTAACTGTAAAACCAATTCCGTTAAAATATAAAGATATTGGGATGGAAATATCTGGAAATCATAGTTTTGATAATTTAATTAATTATACTATTGTGTTTGATGTTCCTGTAAAATATTTGGGCTCTGAAGTAACTAATTTACTCTCAAAATTATCTCCTAAAGATGCTGCCGAAATTATAAGTGTGCCTGTAAAAGCAAATTTAACAGGGAGTTTTACAAGTCCGGTTTTAGCAACAAATATGAAAGATGCCACTTCTAATTTGATAAAAGACTTGGTTGAAAAACAAAAGCAAAGCATAATCAATAAAGGAAAAGATAAATTAACCGATTTATTAGGAATTGGCGCTACACCCAAAGATTCTACAAAAACAACCAATGATAAAAGGAAAGACAAAGTTAAAGACGTTTTAGGTGGACTCTTTGGCAAGAAGAAAAAAGATACTGTAAAAGGTAAACAAGACTAAATGGATAGAAGCCAGTGGTTAAATACTTGCTTAAAAATAGTATTCGTTAATTCATAATCAGAATACTTATTATTGTCAGTTCGGGGGCAATTGAGAACTATCGTTTTCATAAACATATAGTTTTAAACTGCACTCGATCTGACAATCGATCTAAATTTATCATTTCGTTAAGGTAACCATCTACCGAGCGCAATAAATTGATTTTAAACACCTTTATTTTTTTACCAATATTTTATTGAAAATAAAATCCGCAAAAATTGCCTTTAAAATTCTCATATTTTAAAGACTTGTTATTGAGGTGCATTCATCAAACTATAAGATAGAACCGGCTGCCAAAGAAAAAACAATTAAAAGCACATACAAGGAAATCACAATAATGGTAAAAACTCCGATAAACTTAAAGTGAGATTTTAACATCATAAAAGCATCTGCAAGCGTATCGTCATTTTTAGTGGCTAAGGCTAATTTCATTTTTCCAGAAAATTGAAATAAATACCAAACAGGCACCACATACAATATACCAGAAACTGCATAGATAGAAGCACCTAAGAACCCCAAAAATGGAATGCCTTGTTGTTGCCCCAAAACATCAAACATTTGCGCATAAATTGTAGCGATTAAAATTGCAGCGATTATTAAAAACGCACTGCTTAAAAAACCCAAAATAGCAAAGAAAAAAGTCCATTTAGATATTTCTCTTAAAAACATTTTAGATTTTGAATTTAACGTTAACTGCTCTAGTTGTGTAATTGGATTTGGCATAATTATATTCAATTTTTGCTATCAAAAATAATAAAAAAAAAACCACAAACATTCTCGTTTAAAAAAAGTTTGCGGCTTTGTTAATTTTCGTTGTTTATAAATTTATTTATTAAAGTCAGAAATTGTAGTGGTAATAATAGCAATACATTCTCTTAATTGTTCTTCATTCATTACTAAAGGCGGTGCAAAACGGATAATATTTCCATGTGTAGGTTTAGCTAACAATCCGTTATCACGTAATTTTATACAAATATCCCAAGCAGTAGAACTGTCTTCAGAGTCATTTATTAAAATTGCATTTAACAAACCTTTACCTCTAACTGATTTTACTAAGTCGTTGTTCTTACAAAATTTAGTCAGTTCTTCTCTAAAAATAACACCTAATGTATCCGCATTTATCGCTAATTTTTCATCGGCTACAACTTCTAAGGCTGCAATGGCAACCGCAGCAGCAATAGGATTTCCACCAAATGTAGAACCATGATTACCAGGACCAATTACATTCATCACCGCATCGTTTGCTAAAACAGCAGAAACAGGATATGCTCCGCCACTTAAAGCTTTTCCCAAAATTAAAATATCTGGTTTTACTTCTGGTGTACCCGAACAATTTTTATCAGGACAAGCACAGTTTCCGCAAGTTGCTAATAAACGCCCAGTTCTTGCAATTCCTGTCTGAACTTCATCTGCAATAAATAATACATTATGATCTACACACATTTTTTTAGCTGCCGCCAAATATCCTTCAGTAGGAACAAAAACACCTGCTTCACCTTGAATGGGTTCTACTAAAAATGCTGCAATATTTTTATTATTTTCTAGTACGTCTTGCAATGCTTTAAGATTATCATATTCTACTTTGATAAATCCATTGGTGTAAGGACCAAAGTTTTTTCTTGCAACATCATCATTAGAAAAAGAGATAATTGTAGTTGTTCTTCCGTGAAAATTATTCTCACAAACAATTATTTCTGCTTTATTTTCATCGATTCCTTTTACCTCATATGCCCATTTTCTGGCAATTTTTAAAGCAGTTTCTACAGCCTCTGCCCCTGTATTCATTGGTAATAATTTGTCGAAACCAAAAAGTTCGGTTGCAAATTTTTCATACTTACCAAGCATATCATTATAAAAAGCTCTTGAAGTTAAGCTTAATATTTTTGCTTGATTTGTCATTGCATCCACAATTTTAGGATGACAATGCCCTTGATTTACAGCAGAATATGCCGATAAAAAATCATAATACCTTTTACCTTCTGCATCCCAAACATATACCCCCTCTCCTCTACTCAACACCACAGGAAGCGGATGATAATTGTGTGCGCCGTATTTATTTTCTAATTCAATTGCTTCTTTCGAAGTTAGTTTGTCTAAAACAGTCATTTTTTAAGTTTTAAATATATATAATGAAATAACCATTCCTGTTCTACCTTTATCCTTTCGAAAGTTTCGAAAATTCAGCGTGGGAAAGAAATCATCCTCGGAGTTTTACAAAAGTAATAAAAAAAAAGTGTATGCAACATTACCGAAGCAAAGGACTTCTTATCTTTGTTAGAAAATTAGTTGATTTCCGTGTTTTTAAGTCTAAATGTTTTCTGAAAGCAGTGATGCTTATTTGGTCTTTTTTACGCTTATAATAGAAATTATTAACTGGTAAAAGTTTAACAGTTAAAAAGATGCTAAAATTATGGTTTTAAAGCGTATTTCATGGAAAAATAATTTATTGAATTAAAATATTTTTTTTTTTACAATAAAAAATATCCTAAATTTACTAACTGCATTAAAGACATATAAATCAATGATAAACAGTTTTTTAACCATACTTCAATGACTAAATAATTTTGAAGTGACTATTTATAATTTCTATGTCCTAATACTAAATCTTAAAAAAAATGTATTATACAATTGAAATATAATTAAATAAAAATATAATTAAAAATGATGAAAAAAAAATTATGTATTCTGCTACTTTTAACGGCATTTATTGCTTGTAAATCAACATCTACAGTAAACACGAAATTAGATCAAAAAACCGAGCGAATGCTGAAAGGAAATTGGACTATTAGCGCCATAAATTTTCCAGGATCGGATTACCTAAAGGTAAATTCATTTAATTTAGAAGATTCTAATTGTTTTATTGGCAGCGATTGGAGCTTTATTTCTAATAACAATAAAGGTGAAATGAAACTGAACAGCATGAGTAGTAACTGTAAAGATTTTAGTTCTCCCATTACTTGGTATATTAATACAGATGGAAATTTTGTTTTAAAAATAATTAACACCTACAAGGCCAAAAAAGTTAACAATGGTTTTGTGTTAACTTTAAAAAATGCAACAGAAACTAGTTTCGATTTAGTGGATACCATTAACGTAGCAGGAGATATTAAAAACATTACATACTCATTTCAAAGAAAATAATTTTTAAAAAAAAACACACACCATGAAAAAAACAATAATTTATAGTTTTGCTGCTTTACTTTTATCAGCAAGCACGTTTACTTCTTGTAAAGCTATTAAAAATGCAAATAACACTCAAAAAGGTGCAGGTATTGGCACAGCAGCAGGAGCAATTATTGGCGGTATCATTGGAAACAATGTTGGAAATAAAAAAAATTCTGAATTAGGTGCCATATTGGGTGGCGTTATCGGTGGCGTTACCGGTGGTGTTATCGGTAACAAAATGGACAAACAAGCCCGCGAAATTAAAGAAGCTTTACCGGGAGCGGAAGTAGAAAGAGTTGGCGAAGGTATTATGTTAACTTTAGGTGAAAATGCAATTAGATTTGACACAAATAAGGCGTCCTTATCGTCAACATCAAAAACAAACTTAATGAAGCTAGTTCCTGTTTTTAACAATTATGAAAATACAAATATTGTTATTTACGGCTACACGGATAGCACAGGTCCTGTTGAATTTAATCAAGTACTTTCAGGAAAAAGAGCAAACTCAGTAAAAAATTATTTGACATCTAATGGTATTGAAAATGCTAGATTTGAAACAAAAGGTATGGGGATTAATGACCCTGTTGCAACGAATGAAACAGCAGAAGGAAGAAGTAAAAACAGACGTGTAGAGTTTGCCATTGTTGCCAATGAACAAATGATTAAAGAAGCTAATAAAGAAGTAAAACAATAAATAAAAGATCTTCAGTAAAAAAGACTGCTCAATTGAGTGGTTTTTTTGTTTTATCACACTATATTTTACCTAATTTTGCAAGCCTATAAATAACAGAAAATGCCACGTAGAGAACGAAATAAATTTGTAAAAAAGAATCAAGTTTTAGAATTAAAAATTGAGGATTACGCTTTTGGAGGAAAAGGAATTGCAAGAATAAAATCTGAAGAAGGTAGTTTCGTTATTTTTGTTCCAAATACGTTGCCAGGTCAATTGGTAAAAGCACAAATTAGCAAGTCTAGCAAAAATTATGCAGAAGCTAAATTAATTGATGTTTTACAACCTTCTGATGATGAAATTGAAGTTCCTTTTCAAGACATTCCTGGAGCACCTTACATTCAATTACCCATAGAATTGCAACATCAGTATAAAAAAGAAAGTACTTTATCTTTATTTAAACGTATTGGTAAGGTTGAAAATATTGAAGATTTATTTGATGAATTTATAGCATCGCCCAAGGTGTTTCATTATCGAAATAAAATGGAATATGGTTTCTCTGCCATTGGTTATGATAGAATTAACAAAACAGACAAAGACGAATTTACACTCGGTTTTAAAAGGCGAGGTGTTTGGTGGATGGGAGATAATTTAGACAAAGATTCTGGTTTGTTTGATAAACAAATGGAAGACCATCTTATAAATATTAGAAAATATTGCCAAGAAACGGGTCTAGAACCTTGGCATGGCCCCAAAAAAACAGGCTTCTTTCGATATTTTGTAGTTCGTAAATCTTTTAAAACAGACGAGTTGTTATGTAATTTGGTGACTACTTCTGAAGATTTAAACAAGTTTGATTTGGATAAATTTGCCAACTTTCTAAAAGAAATTTTCGGAGAACGTTTAGCAGGACTGTTACACACTATTAATGACGAAACTGGCGATAGAACCATCGCTACCTCAGGAAGTTTAAACCTTGTTTACGGTAAAGATAAAATAGTGGAAGAGTTATTAGGTTTAAATTTTGAAATCAGTATGAAAAGCTTTTTTCAAACCAACCCTAAATGTGCAGAGAAATTATATCATAAAGTTGTTGAATATGTTTTAGAAGACACTACTAAAGTTGACAATACTGTTGTAATGGACTTATTTTGCGGAACAGGAACTATCGGACAAATTGTAGCCTCTAAAAGCAATAATGCAAAGATAGTAGGTGTTGATATTGTGGCATCTGCTATTGAAGATGCTCAAAAAAATGCCAAAAGAAATAAAATTGAAGGTTTAAAGTTTTATGCTGCGGATGTTGGGAAATTCTTAACGGCGCATCCAGAATATCAAGACAAAATAAAAACGATTATTTTAGATCCTGCGAGAGCAGGAATTGCGCCAAAAACGTTGCAAAAAATCATCAATTTAAATGCAGACAGAATGGTGTATGTTTCTTGCAACCCAGCAACACAAGCTAGAGATACAGAGCTATTGCGGGAAGCGGGATATGAAATAAAAAAAATAAGTTTGGTAGATCAATTTCCGCATACAAGTCATATAGAAACGGTAGTATTGTTTGAGAAGAGTTAAATAACATTATAATTTAAAAATCATTGAGCTTTATTTCTTGAAATCATGACACTTTAGGAAGATAAAAAATTAGAAAACTAATCAAATTTGTAAATTTGTCAAGAAATTCAAAAGGAAACGAATAGAAATATAGAATCATTAACGGTATCCATAAATAGCCAATCAAATAAAAATTTATTAAAAATGAAAAAACTTACAGAATTCGAAATAAACAAAAAATTAGAAAAACTTACAGATTGGGAATATTATGATGATGCCTTACACACCGATTTTGAGTTTGACAACTTTAAAGATTGTATGTCTGCTATGAACAGAATTGCCTTTGAATGTGAAGCTTTAAATCATCATCCAGAATGGACAAACATTTACAACACCTTAGACATTACTTTAACTACGCATGATGCCAATGGTGTTACCGAATTAGATTTTAAACTAGCGGAGGCGATTAATGTAATTGTAGAAGTTGAAGAGGAAGACTAATCTTATGAGAAAAATTCTGCTTTTTATATTCCTAATTTTCATCATTTTTTCAGCTTGTGAAAAAGATGATTTTTGTATTCAAAATCCGATTACCCCCAAATTAATTGTACGTTTTTATGATGCAAATAATAGAGAAACATTAAAAGAGGTGAATACTTTTTATGTTTGGGCAGAAGGAAAAGACAGTATTTTTAGCGATATAAGCACAGACTCTTTGGTAATTCCTTTAAATCGATTGGCAACAGAAACTATTTATAATTTTTCTAAAGATAACGTTGTGAATCAATTTACGGTAAAATATACTCCTCAAGATGAATATGTTTCTCGTTCTTGTGGTTTTAAAGTGATCTTTAATGAAGTGCGTTTCTCATCGGATAACACTTGGATTACCGATTTTACTCCAGAAACATTAACAACAATAGACCAGCAAAATGAAGCTCATGTACAAATATTTCATTAGTATTTTCTTTCTTTTTATGGTTGTTGATGTAATGGGGCAAGCTCAAAAAAAAGACACATTATCCATCCCTAAAGATTCTATTATTTATAAATCTCCTTACGGAATTCGTTTAGGAATTGATATTAGTAAACCCATATTAGGGAGTATCTCCAGCACTTATGATGGTTTGGAAATTGTTGGTGATTATCGTGTTTCTGAAAATTTTTATATTGCTGCAGAATTTGGTTTTGAAGAAAAAACATCTATTGAAGACTATACAAATTCAACCGCAAAAGGAAATTACTTAAGAGTAGGGTTTAACTACAATGCCTATGAGAATTGGTTAGATATGAATAACGAAATTTTTACGGGTTATCGCTACGGGATTGGGCTTTTTGATCAGACTTTAAATAGTTTTACCCCAAATGTAAATACCAATTATTTTCCTGCAAATACAATTTTAACGCCCACTACAGCATCTTCATTAAATGCACAATGGTCAGAATTTTTAGTAGGTCTTAAAGTAGAAACTTATCATAATTTATTTGTAAGTATTAGTGTTTCATATAAAATTTTAATGAGTGTAAAAGAACCTGAAAACTTTAAAACCTTGTATTCTCCTGGCTTTAATAGAATTTTTGAAAGTGGAACGGGCTTTGGTTTTAATTACACTTTAAGTTATTTAATTCCGTTTACAAAAAAATAATAACCAAGAAAACCTTCTGATTTTTAAAAATAAAAACATAGAAAGAGCTTTATTGCTTTTATACATTTTAAAAATCATTTTTTTTTGTAACTTTAAAGTTTTCAAAATTTAAACCAGAATGAACAAAATACCTAGCATTAATTTGGCCGATTTTTTATCGGATGATATAAGCAGAAAACAAAAATTTATAGACCAAATCGGTCATGCGTATGAAACCATTGGCTTTGTAGCTTTAAAAGGTCATTTTTTAAATGATGAATTGGTAGAAAGTTTATATTCAGAAATCAAGCAATTTTTTGATTTACCAACCTCAGTAAAAGAAAAATATGAAATTCCGGGAATTGGAGGACAAAGAGGCTATGTTTCTTTCGGGAAAGAATCTGCAAAAGGAAAAAAAGAGGGCGATTTAAAAGAATTCTGGCACTTTGGTCAGTATGTAAACTCGGAATCTAAATATTCAGAAGAATATCCTGAAAATGTTCAGGTAAAAGAATTACAAAATTTTAATAAAATTGGCAAAGAAACCTATCAAATGTTAGAAAAAACAGCAAAGTTTGTTTTGCGTTCTTTGGCATTGTATTTAGGTTTAGAAGAAACTTATTTTGATCAGTATATTAAAAATGGCAATAGTATTTTACGCCCTATTCATTATCCGCCTATAAAAACAGCGCCAAAAGGTGCCGAAAGAGCAGCGGCGCATGGAGATATTAATTTAATAACTTTATTAATGGGCGCCCAAGGAAAAGGATTGCAAGTTCAGAATCTTGAAGGAGATTGGATTGATGCTATGGCAGCGCCAGATGAGTTGATGATTAATGTGGGGGATATGTTATCTCGACATAGCAACAATAAATTAAAATCTACGATTCATAGAGTGGTAAATCCGCCAAAAGAAATGTGGGGAACCTCGCGGTACTCTATTCCGTTTTTTATGCATCCTATTTCTGAAATGAAACTAGATGTTTTAGAGAATTGTATTGATAAAAAAAATCCGAAACAGTTTGATGATATTACTGCCGGAGAATTTTTAGAGGAACGTTTAAAAGAATTAGGTTTACGACCATCCTAACTTTTTATCATTGAGAAAAGGAATACGCAGATTTACGATAAAATAAAGACAATAATCTCATTTAAATTATGAGTAATATATGATGATTTTTTTCCTTCGAGGAAACTAAAATAGCTATTATGGATTTCAAAGATCAGTTAAAAAATTTATTTCCAGATCATGAGGAAACGATTGAACCAGAAGTCGAAAAATCAACGATATGGTTACAAGACGACCCAATTCTTTGCAAGTATGAAAAACGTAAAGGAAAACCGATTACTATTATAGAAGGATATACAGGGGCAATTTCAGACTTTAAAATATTAGCAAAAGAAATTAAAACAAAATTTTCTGTTGGTGGTAGTTTTAAAGATGATAAAATAATTATTCAAGGTGATCTTAGGGATCAAATAATGACCCTATTAAAGGATAAAGGATTTAAAGTAAAACGTGTTGGTGGCTGATGATCAGCGATACCTATTAGTATAATTGTACAATTATTATTTTTAGACTATGAAGAGTTCAATTTTGCATATAACAAACGGCGATAGTACAACCAACTATCTTAAAAAATTAAAATTTTCAGGAGATTTTATTACATGGAGAGAGATGCTTTGCGAGGGTAAAACAACGAGCGATGTTGGAAGTGAAGATTTTTGGAGAAATAGGTATGATTTTTTTAAAACCACCTATAAAGTTAGTAAACAGAAATTTATAGATTATACTTTAAAAGAATATAGAAGTCTTTGTAAAAAAAAGAATTCAAAAGAAATTGTTTTGTGGTTTGAGTATGACTTGTATTGTCAAATAAACATGCTGGCCATAATTAGTTGGTTAAAACGCTATCGAGAAGGGTATCATATTTCTTTAGTTTGTAGCGGGAAAGTTGGAAATTCAAAAAAAATGTTCGGTTTATCCCAACTGAATGAGAAACAAATACAAAGTCATTTTAAAAATAGAATTGAGCTTACACAAGATGATATTGCATACGCAGATTATATTTGGCAATTATATTGTTCTGATTCTCCTTTGCGTTTAGAAACGGTCTATAAATTCAATCCGATGTCACCTTTTAAATATTTAGCCTCTGCAATAGAGGCTCACTTGCAACGATTTCCATCTATTGAAAATGGCCTGAATACTATTGAAAACACTATTTTAAAAACTGCAAATAATCAAAAAATTACTTCAAAAAAACAATTCATTTGTATTTTAACAAAAGAAAAAAACGTTTTTGGTTTTGGTGATATGCAATACGAGCATAGTATTAATGATTTAGGCAAACTTTTTTCTTCATTTAATCCTGTAAAACTTTCGCAAAAAGGAAAAGAAGTTTTAGAAAATCAGCTTAATTTTTATGGACAGATAAGAAATGATATTTCTTATCTGGGAGGTTCAAAAAAATATAGTTTCTTATATCAAAACGAATCCAAAAAACTTTTACAAATTACTTCATAAATGCCCATAAAACAATCTGAATTAATATTAAATCCTGATGGAAGTGTTTATCATTTAAATATAAAACCAGCGCATATTGCTTCGACTATTATTTTTGTTGGAGATCAAGATCGTGTTGATAAAATTACACAATATTTTGATTCTATTGAATTTACAACTCAAAAAAGAGAGTTTAAAACATCTACAGGCCATTATAAAGGAAAAAGATTAACGGTAATTTCTACAGGTATTGGTCCTGATAATATAGATATTGTTATAAATGAATTAGATGCTTTGGTCAATATTAATTTAGAAACTAGAGAAATCAAGAAAAATCATACCCCCTTAAATATCGTAAGAATCGGAACTTCTGGTTCTCTCCAAAAAGAAATCCCTGTTGATTCTTTTCTGTTAAGTTCTCATGGTCTTGATTTAAATGGAATGCTTCATTCATATCAAATAGATGAAATTTCTAACCCTGAAATTGAAGCTGCTTTTGTAAAACATACCAACTGGAGTTCTAAAAAAAGTTACCCTTTAGTAATTTCAAATGCTGATACATTAGCAAATAAAATGGCATCAAAAAAAGTGTATCAGGGAATTACCGCCACTGCAGGTGGTTTTTATGGCCCTCAAGGTCGGGTTCTAAGGTTAGCAATTCAAGATCCGAATTTAAATCATAAAATTGATAGTTTTAATTTTAATGGGAATAGAATTACGAATTTAGAGATGGAAACTTCTGCAATTTATGGCTTGTGTAAATTATTAGGGCATCAGGCGGTTTCTATGAATGCAATTATTGCGAATAGAGCAAATGGTACTTTTAGTGAGAACCCTGGTAAAATTGTTACTGATTTAATTGAATATACATTACAAAAATTAGTTGAATAAATGACGAACCTTAAAGTAGGTGGTGTTCCAGAACATTTTAACTATCCTTGGTACATTACCCTTAAAAATAAAGAGTATGATAAACACGATATCAATCTTCGTTGGCAAGATTATCATGGAGGCACAGGACAAATGTGCAAAGCGCTAAGAAATGGTTCTGTTGATATTGCGATTGTTTTAACAGAAGGAATCATTAAAGATATTGCTGATGGAAATCCGTCTAAAATTGTTCAAACTTATGTGAAAACTCCTTTAATTTGGGGAATCCATGTAAGCTCAAAATCTACTTTCAAAAAAATTAAAGATTTAGAGCATGCCACGATTGCAATTAGTAGATTTGGTTCGGGCTCTCATTTAATGGCAATTGTAAACGCACACAATCAAGGATGGGATATTGATGCGTTAAAATTTAAAGTCATTGGTAATTTACAAGGGGGCATTGATGCACTTACAAATGGAGAGGCAGACTATTTTATGTGGGAACATTTTACAACAAAACCATTCGTAGATAATGGTACTTTTAGAAGAGTTGATGATTGTCCTACACCTTGGCCCTGTTTTGTTATTGCTGTTAGAAATGAAGTTTTAGAAAATAATTCTAATGAAATAAAAAAAGTTTTAGAGATTATAAATAGTGAAACAGAAGATTTTAAAAAAATTGATACTATTGATAAAACTTTGGCTAAGAGATACAAGCAACAATTAGAAGACATTCAAGAATGGTTAAAAATTACGGAATGGAATGATGGTTCTCCCATTACTAAAAACTTAATTACTCGTATTCAAAATAAAATGATGAAATATAACGTTATTAATGAGAAGAAAAGCTCAGGAGATTTCATCAAAAATTTGTAAATTTAAATTTTAAATAGAATAGCATGAAAAAATCAATACTTATATTAGTTTGTATTCTAGGCATTATTTGTCTTTCTTCTTGCAGAAGCACCTCAAATTCATGTGGTTTAGCTGTCAATACAAATACTGCACAAAAAACATTAGCTTAAAGGATTAATTAACCTAAAGTTATTTTTTTAACGAATATCCATTTGAAGAATCTGTTTTAAAACGGATTTTTCTGTTTTAGATTTACGCCGTATTAAAGTACTACTTTAGAACCATTATTTTAATTTATTTAAAATAATTTCAATGGCTTTATCTAATTGTGGCGTATTGTTCTGCAATCTATCTTTAAAATCTTTTCCTATATACACATCTGGTGAAACACCTGTTTGCTCTAAATCTTTACCATCTAATGTATAACACCCCCAAGCAGGCAATCTATAAAAAGAACCATCTACTAAAGAATTTCCGGAGGTAAAAATAATCCATCTATAGGTTTCCGTGCCCACAATTGTGCCTAAACCTAGCTCTTTAAAACCAGCAGCTGTCACTTCTGCATCAGAAAGAGATTGCTCATTTATCAATAAAACAATTGGTTTATTTCCGTAATTAAAATTAGATTGGCTTGCTAATTTACCTTCTCTATATTTCCAATTTAAATATTGTTTTTGTTGTAAAAAATTTAAAACTGCATCGTGTACATTTCCTCCTGTATTATATCTTAAATCTAAAATTAATCCTTTTTTGTTAGCTTCATTACTCATTAAGTCTTCATAAAATTTCGTCAATTCTTCATCGCCCATATTTTTCATATGCACATAAGCAATATCATTATTTGATTTTTCATCTATATATTTTTGATTTTTATCTTGCCATTCATCATACAATAAATTTTTAATATTACCATAGCTTGTGGTGTGACTATAAACGCTAAACTCCTCTTTATTTCTTGAGAAAGTCAGTTTAATTTCATCTATAAAATCAGGATTTGTAAAATACAATTCTCTGTTTTTATTTTTATCTACCTCTACTCCATTTACTGCAATTAAAATATCTCCTTTTTTAATGTTTTTACTTTTTACATCCACCGGACTTTTAGCAATAATTCTTTTTACTGTATATGGGTTCTCATTATCAAAAAGTATTCCGGAGGACAACGTTCTTGTTCCATAATAAATTTGTTCTTCCAAACCATTAGATCTAAAACCAAAATGAGAGGTATTTAACTCTCCTAACATATCATTAAAAATTAAACGTAAATCAGCTCTTTTAGTAACATAAGGTAAAAATGCTGCATACCGATCTCTTAAGCTTTGCCAGTTTTGTCCATGAAAATTTTCATCATAAAAATTCTCTTCCATTCCTGCCCAAGCTTCAAAATACATTTGTTCAAATTCATTTATTAATGATTTTTTGAATTTGTAATCAATAGCAATTGCTTTTAGCGCATCAGTAGTTAAATTTAATGTATGAATAACTCCGTTTATCAATAGGTAATATTTCTTTTTTGAAGTTACAAATTGATAGTTTGTGATTGATTTTTTTCCTAATTTAATGGTTTTATCATTATTAAAAGGTTCTAAAGTAGTTTTCCATAATTTTTTCTGTCCCTCGTCATGATTTGAAATATAAAGGATGTTTGTTTTATCACCTTCTTGAATTACTGAAATATTGTTTTGATTTCCAAATTCCGGGCTAATCCTTGTTAATCTGTCCATCAATCCGACCTTATTTATTTGAACATTTATAAATTCCTTTTTATTTTTTTTAGAGGAATCTTTTTGTGCAAATAGTTCTTGAACCTTGTTCATTTTAAAAGGTTTCTCATAGGTATCTAATGCCATTTTATACACTTTTGACTTCCCGTTTCCTCCGCTAGGGAAAGCAGGAGCTGTTCTTTCTGAAGAAAAATAAATATATTTTCCGTCTTCAGACCAAATAGGTTCAACTTCTGAAACCCTTGTGTTCGTTAAATTAATTGTATTTTTTGATGCAATGTTAAAAACGAATATATCAGCTTCAAAGTCTCTAATAGCATTATAAACAATATATTTTCCATCAGGAGAAAAATAAGGATTCGAATTATAAAATCCCCAAAATTCGTCTTTTACAACCAAATTGCTTTTAAAATTGGTTAAATCTATGGTATGAATTTCATTTCTACCTCTTAAATAGACACCTTTTGTCATGTCTTTATTAAAAGTAATTTTTCTATTATTCATACTGTTTTTAGTTACTTGTTTTTTTGAAGTAACATTTTCAGCATTTACTGTAAACCAATTATAATACCCTTTATAAGTCCTTGAATAGAGTAACGATGCGTTATCTTTTAACCATTTTACTTCTTTTACAGCTTCTGTGTTTTCTGTTGGAATTTCTGTTACAAATTTCCCTGACACATCAGAAACAAATAATTTTCCTCTCGATACAAAAGCCATCTTTTTACCATCATGAGAAACATCAAAAAAAGTGATTTCTCCTTTTACATTATAAGATTGATTTTTAATAACTGTAGAATTATTATGGATCTCTATTTTTAATTTTTTGGAGGATTTTGAGGCAACATCATACACATAGATTTGATACTCTTTTCTAAAAACAATTTTCTCTCCATTAGCACTAACTTTTGGCCACATAATGGATGTGTCGAAATTTGTGAGCCTTTTTTTCGATCCGTTTTCAAAAGTATATAAATTGTATTCTCCTTTATATTCATCGGATTTAAAATACACTTTTCCGTTTTCATCTATCGTTGCTCCAAAATCTTTTCCTCTATAGG
>JBNMNV010000044.1:0-16213 GCA_051278125.1 Polaribacter sp.
CTTCTGTTGTATCTAACAATTCAAAAAGAAAATTCAAAATATTTTGTCCTTTAGAAACTGCTCTTGGCAAACCCACTGAACCCTCTGTTACAGGCAGGGTAATTTTTGTCTTTTCTCCATATTCTTTTTCAAAAAAAGTAGAAGCCCTTCTTGGTAATTTGTCTCTTAGCAAAGAAATAAAATCAGTCTTTTTTACAATTTCTTCTATCTCTAAAGCAGAATAACCCACAGCATACAAACCACCAATAATGGCGCCCATACTAGTACCTCCAATATAATCTAACTGAATCCCTGCCTTATCAATTTCTTTTAAAGCGGCAACATGTGCAAACCCTTTTGCGCCCCCGCCACTTAAAACCAACCCCACTTTGGGTTGCTTTTGCTGTGCAAAAAAAATGATAGGAATGATAAAAAATAAAAAAAGTATTTTATAGTTCATTTGCTTTTTTAGGATGATAAAACTGATAGACTTTCATAGCTCTAGCATTTCCAATTGCTTCTTTAATATCCTCAAAAGAAGCTTCTTTTACACGCTTTGCCGATTTAAATTTACGCAATAAAGTTGTAATAGTTTGCTGACCAACATCAGGAATTTGTTCTAATTCCGATTTTATAGCACTTTTACTACGTTTATTTCGATGAAAAGTAATTCCGAATCTATGTGCTTCGTTTCTTAAATACTGGGTAATTTTTAAAGTTTCAGATTTTTTGTCTAAATATAATGGAATGGGATCGTCTGGATAATAAATTTCTTCTAATCGCTTTGCAATTCCTATGATTGCAATTTTACCTCGTAAACCTAAAATATCTAAACTTTTTAATCCTGATGATAACTGACCTTTTCCTCCATCAACAATAATTAATTGCGGTAATGAGGCGCCTTCTTCTAACAAACGTTTGTATCTTCTATACACAACCTCTTCCATAGAGGCAAAGTCATCTGGGCCTTCTACTGTTTTTATATTGTAATGTCGATATTCTTTTTTACTAGGTTTTCCATCTCTAAAAACTACGCAAGCCGCAACAGGGTTTGTACCTTGAATGTTAGAGTTATCGAAACATTCTATATGCCTTGGCTCTTCATGTAAACGCAAATCTTTTTTCATTTGCGCCATAATTCTTTTTACATGTCTGTCTGGATCTACAATTTTAATCTGCTTAAATTGTTCTTGTCTGTAATACTTTGCATTTCTTTCTGATAATTCTACAATACGTTTTTTATCGCCTAATTTAGGAATCGTTACTTTTATACCTTCTCCCAAATCTACCTTAAAGGGTGTATAAATTTCTGGTGATTGCGAGTGAAAACGTTGTCTTATTTCAACAATAAATAACTCTAATAATTCTTTATCGGTTTCATCTAATTTTTTCTTAATTTCAGTGGTATTCGATTGAATGATTGAGCCATTAGAAATCTTTAAAAAGTTTGCGTATCCGTGCGTTTCATCAGAAATAATAGAAAACACATCCACATTATTGATCGCAGGATTTATAATGGTACTTTTTGATTGATAATTACCTAATAAAACTAATTTCTCTTTAATTTTTTGCGCTTCTTCAAACTCCATGTTTTCGGCAAACCCCAACATCATCTTTTGAAATTTATCTAAACTTTCTTTAAAATTTCCTTTTACGATGTTTCTAATTTCTTTAATAGATTCATTGTATTGCGCCTCTGTTTCTAAACCTTCGCAGGCACCTTTGCAATTTTTTAAATGATATTCTAAACAAACCTTGTACTTCCCTTCATTAATATTTTGATGACTTAAATCGTAACTGCACGTTCTTATTGGGTACAATTCTTTTATAAGATCTAACAAAACTCTTACCGTTTTTATGGAAGTATAAGGTCCATAATATTCAGACCCATCTTTTATGACTCTGCGAGTAGTAAAAATTCTAGGAAAACGTTCTTTTTTTATACAAATCCAAGGATAACTTTTATCGTCTTTTAGTAAAACATTGTATTTAGGTTTGTACTTTTTTATAAGATTATTTTCTAATAAAAGTGCATCTGTTTCTGTATTGACAACAATGTGTTTTATGTTTACAATCTTTTTTACAAGAACTCTGGTCTTTCCGTTTTCATGGGTTTTTGTAAAGTAAGAATTAACTCTCTTTTTTAAATTTTTTGCCTTACCTATATAAATAATAACATCATTTTTATCAAAATATTGATAAACTCCTGGTTCATTCGGTAAAGTTTTTATTTGAAGCTCTAAAGGTACAGACATATTCAAAAGTACTTCATTTATATAAATAAATTAATCAATTATAGCATCAAATTCTGATAATAAATTTGAGTTTGTGCGGTCTACAACCTGCCAGCCATAGACCGCCGATAATTGATAAATTTTAGAAATCTCTGCAAAAAGTCTTGTTTTTGCGTCCTTCTTTAAATTTGTCAACGCAACCGTTTGTTTAATTTTTTCAATACTTTTTTTATTGATTTTATTCAAATCTTCTTTAGAAAAAGCATTAAACTGACTTTGTTGTAAATCGAAATATTGCACATTTGGCGCAATCGTAATTTCTTCATCAGGAATTTTATCAATGTAAATTTTCTTTGCTAAAGAATCTATTTGAATCTCTAGTTTTGATAAATCGTACCCTACCTCAACCCTTGCATTTACAGTAACAATAGCTTGTTTATCAAAAGACACATAATCGTAAAAGTATTTTTTAGAATCAGAAAAGTTGTAAACTTCAGAGAAGTTTCCGCTAGAAACCACGAGTTTACTCATGTTTTTAATAGCATTTAAAACTACTTTAATTTCTTCTTTGGAATGATGATTTTCTTCCTTTTGATACCAAAATTTGGCAATAAAAAAACCCACAAAGAAAACTAAAATATATCTTGAAATGCGCATGATAAAGATATTAGATATTTAAGATAAAAAGCAAGCGCAAGTTCGTGAAAAATGGCGTACCCATTCAAACTATAGGTGCGCTAAACTTCCAATGTATTGGCTTCTACTTCCTTTTCTTCCTTTGGAAAGGCTTGTTTGCTGAAAATAAAAAGTAAAGCGACTCCGATTGTTATAAAAGAATCTGCAGGGTTAAAAATATATTGAAAAAACGTAAAAGGGTCTCCGCCAATAAACGGAATCCAATTAGGTAAATCGCCACTCCATATCGGGAAATAAAACATATCTACCACTTTTCCGAAAAAGAAAGTTCCGTCAGTAACCTCCGGAAATAGTGTCGCTACTTTATGCAAAGGATGATCAAAAATAACTCCGTAAAAAACTGAGTCTATAATATTACCAACGGCCCCAGAAAAAATTAGTGAAATACCAATAATCACTGCGTTATGAACTTTACGTTTTATATTACCAATTAACCAAAACATCAACACTGTTACCGCAACCAACCTGAATAATGTTAAAAAAAGCTTACCTCCTTTACCGCCAAACTCAAAGCCCATTGCCATTCCGTTATTTTCTGTAAAATGAATTCTAAACCAATCAAAAACGACGACTTCTTCACCTAAAACAAAATTTGTTTTAACGTAAATTTTTATAACTTGATCTAAAATTATCGCGATTACAATCGTAAGAATTGCAAGACTCTTCTTTGACATTTATTTTGAATTTGAAGTCACAAAAATAAGAATATTATTGTGTTTATTGAGCTGTTAAGAAAATATTAGCTTTTAAAGAGGTTATTGTAAGTTTCTTGAGTGCCGTGGGCTCTTTTTTTTGATATTTTTTTTGATAAAAAACAGTGTCAACTTTAATTTTACCATTGTTAGAAATCACATCAACATTGGCATCTTTTGTAGCAGCATACACAAGCCCCGAATATAATTTTAATTGGGTGTTTGCTTTAATTTCATTCAATTTTACAATACCATTTTCTATATATATTTTCAAATCATTTTTAAAATCTTTGGATTCAATATCAACATTATTTCCAAAAATAATTACTTTTTTCCCTTTTGGTACTTTTATAATCGCATTTGCTCGTTGCAGCCTTTCCGTGATAAATTTTCTAAAAATAATTTCTTTTTCTTGAATTTTATCTAGCTTAAATTCTATTTGAATTTCATTATTTTTTTCTTGCACCACAATATGCTGCTCATCCGAGTTTTTTGCGAACAACGTAATTTCTATAAAATTGGTGTTTGAGTTTTCGAGCACAAAATCGTCTAAACCCTCTGTAAGAATTGTTATTTCTTTTAGGTTTGATGTAAACTTTTTTAGAACTTTTTTCTGCGAAAAGCTACTCCATACCATTGTTAAAAAAACAAATACGAAGCAATTCCTCACAAATTTAAAAATTACTTTGCTATTTTTATATTTTAAGCGCACAATCTTATTTTAAGAGGTTCGTTTAATGACAATAATTTCAACTTTATTTTGAAGTACAATTTATTTTTTTTCAAAAATCAGTACTTCGTAAAATAAACAAAACGCTGCTCGTATTAAACGACTTAGGTTTATGATGGCGTGTATATAATTAGTGTAGCCTTTGTTACGGTCATTTTTTTTAATAAAAAGTAAGCGAAAAAAAAAAAAAACGATTTATTAAGGCATTATAGGTCTAAAGTGGTATTACTCTTTTCAAACTAACAAGCATTACTTTAACCCCCTGTTTACAAACATATTCGTTATAAAAGTATAAAATCCTTTAACACTGCCCATTCAATAAAGTCGGTGTCAAAGGATTTTATAAGCAAGCCCTAAATTACTGCTTTCTTTTCGCCTCTATACTCAAGGTAGCGTGTGGCACTATTCTTAAACGCTCTTTTTGAATTAATTTTTTAGTAACTCTGCAGATCCCGTAGGTTTTATTTTCTATACGCAAAAGGGCATTTTTAAGATCTCTGATAAACTTTTCTTGTCTAATAGCCAATTGTACATTTGCTTCTTTATTCATCACTTCAGAACCTTCATCAAAAGATTTAAAAGATGGAGAAGTATCGTCTGTCCCGTTATTTGCATCATTCTTGTATGCTGCTTCTAACAAGGCCAAATCCTCTTGTGCTCTTGCTATTTTTTTATGAATAATTCCTTTAAACTCTTGTAAATCTTCTTCTGAATACCTTACTTTAACATCTGACATTATGCTACAATTTTTCTATTAATATTTTACTTTTAATGGTATCAAATTCAATATCTGTTCCATTATTTAACACATCCACAAAAACCAATTCTTTGGTTAAAGTTTCACTCATAATGTAGTCTTTATTATCCGTGATAGATTGCTGTAAGTCTTGATATTTTAAGACCGTTAACTTAATTTTATCTGTTACCTCTAAACCGCTATCTTTACGAGTATTCTGAATTCTATTGACCAATTCTCTGGCAACGCCTTCTTTTCGTAATTCTTCTGTTAAAGTAACATCTAAAGCTACTGTTAATGCGCCTTCATTTGCTACTAACCAGCCCTCTATATCTTTGGATGATATTTCTACATCTTCGAGACCTAAAGTAATATTTTTTCCATTAACTTCCATAGAAATGTTTTTATCTTTTTCTATTTTGTTAATATCTTCTTGTGTAAATTTTTGAACCGCTGCCGCTATAAATCGCATTTCCTTTCCAAATTTTGGACCTAAAGCTTTAAAATTAGGTTTTATTTGTTTAATTAAAATATCTGAAGCATCTTCTAAAATCTGGATTTCTTTAATATTTACTTCATGTTTTATTAAATCTGCAACGGCTAAAATTTCCTCTTTTTGCTGCTGATTATCTACAGGAACCATAATTTTTTGTAAAGGCTGACGTACTTTTATTTTCTCTTTTGCTCTTAATGAAAGCACTAAAGAAGATATAATTTGTGCGTTTTCCATTTTACGTTCCAAACTTTTATCAACAAAATTGGCATCATATTTAGGAAAATCTGCTAAATGAATACTTTCTGATGTTTCTTTATGTGTAACAGCATTTAAATCTTGATACAATTTATCCATAAAAAAAGGAGCAATCGGCGCACTTAATTTGGCAATTGTAACCATACATGTATACAATGTCTGGTATGCAGAAATTTTATCAGTTTGATAATCACCTTTCCAAAAACGTCTTCTACTTAAACGCACGTACCAATTACTTAGATAATCTTGTGTAAAATCTGATATAACTCTCGCGGCTCTTGTAGGCTCATACTCAGCATAAAATGTATCAACTTTATGAATTAAAGTATGTAATTCTGATAAAATCCAGCGATCTAATTCTGGTCTTTCGCTTAAGGTGATATCTGCTTCGTCATAAGAAAAACCATCAATATTCGTGTATAAACTAAAGAAAGAATACGTGTTATATAAGGTACCAAAAAACTTACGTTTTACCTCTTCAATTCCGGCCAAATCAAACTTTAAATTATCCCACGGGTTTGCATTAGCGATCATATACCAGCGCGTTGCATCTGCACCATAGGTGGATAGAGTAGTAAAAGGATCGGTTGCATTTCCGAGTCGTTTTGACATTTTATGTCCGTTTTTATCCAAAACTAAACCATTCGAAACCACATTTTTATACGCAACAGAATCAAAAACCATGGTTGCAATAGCATGCAAAGTATAAAACCAACCACGAGTTTGATCTACACCTTCTGCTATAAAATCTGCTGGAAAAGATTCATTTCCATCAATTTTTTGTTTATTTTCAAACGGATAATGCCATTGTGCATAAGGCATAGAACCAGAATCGAACCAGACATCTATTAAATCGCTTTCGCGTTTCATCGGTTTTCCTGATGCTGAAACCAACACAATTTTATCGACAATATTTTTATGCAAATCTATTTTTGCATAATTTTCTTCGGACATGTTATCAACTTCAAAGCTTGAGAAGATATCTTCGCTCATTATACCTGCGTCTACGGCACGTAGCATTTCTTCTTTTAATTCTTTTACAGAACCAATACAGATTTCTTCTTTACCGTCTTCTGTTCTCCAGATTGGCAAAGGAATACCCCAGTAACGAGAGCGTGACAAATTCCAATCGTTTGCGTTTGCTAACCAGTTACCAAAACGTCCAGTTCCAGTAGATTCTGGTTTCCAGTTGATGGTTTTGTTAAGCTCGTACATTCTATCCTTTACATCGGTTACCTTAATAAACCATGAATCTAATGGATAATATAAAATTGGCTTATCTGTTCGCCAACAATTAGGATAACTGTGCTTATATTTTTCGACCTTGAAAGCCTTGTTTTCATTTTTTAGTTTTAAACCAAGTCTTTCATCAACCGATAAATATTTATCTTGATTTTTTAAAACATCCTGTAAACTCTTTTGTTGATTTTTTAATTCAACCTCAAAATCAGCTTCACTCAAATATTCTGATTTTACATATTCTCCGGCAAAACCATAAATAGGATCTTTTATTTCTGATCTGAACTTTCCTTGTAAATCAACTAGAGGTACTAAATTATCATTTTCATCTTTTACTAGTAAAGGCGGAATTTCTGGACTAGCTAGTTTTGCAACTAAAGCATCATCGGCCCCAAATGTTGGCGCTGTATGAACGATTCCTGTTCCATCTTCTGTGGTTACAAAATCGCCAGAAATTATTCTAAAAGCATTTTCTGAATTCTCGAAATTAAGTTTATAATCTAATAATTGTTCATACTTTATTCCTACTAAATCTTTACCTATAAATTCTTTAATTACGTAAAAAGGAATTTTTTTATCACCCGAATTGTATTCCTTTAAAGCTGCTGCATCTTGAATCTGAAAGTTATTTTTGCCTCCAAATTGCTTTCCAACTAACTTTTTAGCTAAAATTACTTTGGTTGGTTCAAAAGTATATTGGTTAAAAGTGTTTACTAAAACATAATCAATTTTTGAACCAACGGTTAATGCCGTGTTACTTGGCAAAGTCCACGGAGTTGTGGTCCAGGCAATAAAGTGAATATCTCCTAAATTTTGTAAAAAATCTGGAAGTGTTTCGTTTACCGCTTTAAATTGTGCCACCACAGTAGTATCTGTAACATCTTGATACGTTCCTGGTTGATTTAATTCATGAGAACTTAAACCCGTTCCTGCTTTTGGCGAATATGGCTGAATGGTATAGCCTTTGTAAATTAATTTTTTAGTGTAAATCTGTTTTAGCAACCACCAAACAGACTCCATATATTTCGGTTCATAGGTAACATAAGGATCTTCCATATCTACCCAATAGCCCATTTTTTCAGTTAAATCGTTCCAAATATCGGTATAACGCATTACTGCTTTTCTACAAGAAGCATTATAATCTTCCACAGAAATTTTTTTACCAATATCTTCTTTGGTGATTCCCAACTCTTTTTCTACCCCTAATTCTATTGGTAATCCATGCGTATCCCAACCAGCTTTTCGCTTTACTTGGTAGCCTTTCATGGTTTTATATCTCGGAAAAATATCTTTTATGGCACGTGCTAAAACATGATGAACTCCTGGAAGTCCATTCGCCGAAGGAGGTCCTTCAAAAAAAACATAAGGCTCTGCACCTTCTCTTGTAGAAACACTTTTCTCAAAAATGTTGTTTTCTTGCCAATAATTAAGAATTTCTTCTGCTACTTTTGGTAAGTCAAGTCCTTTATATTCAGGAAATTTCGCTTTCATTCTATCTCTTTTCTAATCAGGATGCGAAATTAAGAATTTTCTTGTAATGTTTGTCTTTTGAATGTTTAAAAGTTTGCTTAGATTTTAAACACAAAAGATTTGCGGTTTGCTTTAAGTTCTCAAAAAAATAAAACTTTAAACTTTTCTCTAAAGTCCTCTTTCCGCTTTTATTTTTTCATACGCATTTTGAATACTTTGAAATTTTTCTTTGGCTCCTTTTAAATGCTCTTCGCCTAAGTCTTGCAATTTATCTGGATGGTATTTTTTCACCATTTTTCTGTAAGCAGATTTTATTTCGCTATTTGTAGCTCCTTTTTCGATCTCTAAAATTTTATAAGCGTTATCCGAATCATTATAAAACATGGCTTTTATCGACTCAAAATCATAAGAATTGATATATAAATACCCTGCAATCTTTTTAATCTCTTCTACTTCTTTTTCAGTAACAAACTCATCCGCTTTAGCAACACCAAACAGAAAATGTAATAGCTGTAAACGAGATGCATGTGGCATGTGTTCTCTTATTTGAATACAAACTTGACGTGAAGAAATTTCTCTTTTTACAATCCCTTTAAAAAGTTTAAAAGCATTGTTTGCTCTTTCTTTACCATACATTCCTAAAAATTGAGAACGCACAAATTCTAGCTCACGCTTGTCTATTTTGCCATCTGCCTTAATAACAATAGACGCTAAAACAAGTAAACTCATTTCAAAATCGCCAGATTGAGTGTTTACATTTCGATTACCTCCTTGTATCCTTCTATCGTAATCTACTCTTTCTTGTGTAAAATCTTCTTTATCAAAACCATCTACAAAACTACCCACTGCAAACCCTATGGCTGCACCGATTGGTCCGCCTAAAGTAAAACCTAAACCAGCTCCTAACCATTTAGAAAAACTCCCCATAAAACATTCATATTTAAGGTCAAATATACAGAAACATCTCAATTTTTAGGATGTTTTACAAAATCAATTTTATTGATATATCTATCAATACAAGAATTAATTTTCAGTTTGAATGCTACTTTTTTTATTTTTATATTTGCATCTTAAATTATAGACAATTATGTATCCAGAAGAATTAGTAAAACCAATGCGCGATGAGTTAGTAAAAGCTGGTTTTGAAGAATTATATACCAGTGAAGACGTACAAAAAGCAATGGCCAAAGAAGGAACAACTTTAGTAGTCGTAAATTCTGTTTGTGGTTGTGCAGCAGGAACTGCAAGACCTGGGGCTATAGCTTCTTTACAAGCCTCTAAAACTCCTTTAAATTTAACCACTGTTTTTGCTGGGGTTGAAAAAGAATCTACGCAAAAAGCGAGAGAATTTATGATTCCTTTTCCTCCATCATCACCGGCAATTGCCTTATTTAAAGACGGTAATTTAGTGCATATGTTAGAGCGTCATCATATTGAAGGAAGATCTGCACAAATGATTGCGCAGAATTTAGCAGGAGCTTACGAAGAATTTTGCTAGAACTTTATCTTAAATCCTTTAAAAAAGGAATTAAAAATCCACTTCTTAGTGGATTTTTTGTTTATTATCATATCTTTAAAAAACCAATAAGTTGAAAAGCGCTTATGAAGTTTACCTCATAAATTTCTAACCTATTAAATAAAAATATGGCATCTCCATTTTCTACATATTCAAAAGAAGAACTCTTAAAGAAGCTTAAAAACCAGAAATTATTTATAATTATTCAAAGTATTGTAGTCCTCTTGATGCTTATTTTCGGTATTTTTTCTACCATAGAAAAAGGGGTTTCTTTTCATACTTTATTGCCTTTATTCTTTATTCCGATGTTATTTGTGATGATTTATGAAATGAAAAAAATTAAAAAAGAAGTACTTTCAAGAAAATAAAATGAATCAAGATACAGTTATTCCGAATACAATTGCCTTTGTAAAAGAGGAATTAAAAAATGCTGAAGGCGGGCACGATTGGTTTCATATAGAACGTGTTTTTAGAAACGCTCTACTGATAGCCAAAGAAGAAAAAGTTGATGTTCTTGTAGTTTCATTAGCTGCTTTATTGCATGATATTGCAGATCCTAAATTTCATCATGGCGATGAAACTATTGGCCCTAAAAAGGCTAGAAGTTTTTTAATTGCTCA
Source organism: Polaribacter sp. (assembly GCA_051278125.1). Classification (GTDB taxonomy): domain Bacteria; phylum Bacteroidota; class Bacteroidia; order Flavobacteriales; family Flavobacteriaceae; genus Polaribacter. Next base: position 10,664 of record JBNMNV010000044.1, read on the forward strand.
AAAAGTAACCAAAGAAATTGGGCAACATGTTGTAAAAATCATTAAGTATGTTTCGTTTAAAAATTCTTTAAGTAACGATAAAAGAAAGTTCACATCTAAAGAATTAGAAGTGGTGCAAGACGCAGACAGATTAGATGCCATTGGGGCCATTGGTATTGCACGTTGTTTTAATTATGGTGGTTTTAAAAACAGGGAACTGTATAATCCTGAAATTCTGCCAAACTTAACCATGACCAAAGAGGAATATAAAAACTCTAACGCGCCAACAATGAATCATTTTTATGAAAAATTGTTGTTGCTAAAGGATAAAATGAATACTTCTACTGGCAAACAAATTGCATTAAAAAGGCATCAATTTATGGAAGAATATTTAAATCAATTTTATGGCGAATGGAATGGAAAACTATAATTTTAGTTTTCTTTTGCTACTTCTAACGCTGTAATCTTATATTCTAATATCCCTAACTCTTCGCCAAATTCTACAATTTGTTCTACTGTTAAATCCTTGCTCGAATTTACAAAATCTTTTAATTCTTTACTTTTAAAAGTGTAATATTCTAATGCTTTTTCAATCTTATCTTCTAAAATAATTTGCATAATTTATTGTATTAAATCTTTCATTTCGCTTCGATATATGGAAGCCGTTTTTCCTGTAAACTCTTTAAATAATTTGTTAAAATGAGAAAAGTTATTAAAACCGCACTCAAAACTAATTGCTGTAATGCTCATGGCACTCTCTGCCAATAACTTGGTTGCATGAACTACTCTATATTCATTTACTAATTTTGTAAATGTTTTTCCTGTAGATTTTTTAAAGTATCTACAAAAAGCTGGCTCTGTCATACTAACAATCCCGGCTACTTCATCCAAACTGATGTGTTCTTTAAAATTATCATTAATATGTTTATAAATAATTTCAATTTTATTACTGTCTTGACGTGTAGCCTCAAAAGCAAAACCATTTGCATTTAGCAACGTATAATCATCTGTAGTTGCTAAATCATTTAAAATTTCTATAAATGAAGTAATTCTAGAAGGTCCTTGTAACTCAACCAACTGTTCTATTTTTGCACCAATTCTTTGCTTAATTTCTATATTAAACCGAATTCCTTTTTTTGCACGCTCAAATAGAGCATCAATAGCCATCATTTCTGGAATTTTAAAAAAATCCTTTCCTAAAAAATCTGGCATAAACTGTATTAAAGTTTCAGAACCGTTTGTTGTTAAGCGATCTAAAAACCCTATATGCGGCAAATTAGATCCTATTAGCACTAACTGACTGTTATTAAAGTAGCTTATATGATTGCCAATATGTCTTTTCCCTTTTCCCTTATTTACGTAAACCAATTCTATTTCTGGATGAAAATGCCAAAAGGGTGTATTGGTTTTTAAAAACTCTACGTGCTTCTTTACGAATAAAGAACTACCAAAATTCGGTGTAATTTTCTCAAGAGTTGGTTTTCTCTGTATCATAAGTACAAAAATACAATACAGAAAAAGAACTATCTATATAAAATTATCAAATTTATATTCTATATTAACTTAACCATACCTCAACACTTCACATATTGTTAATTTAGAACACAAACTCACCAATTCTATTGTTTTTAAATACGCATTTCAACCATAACTTTGCAGTATAAAAATAAAAATTATGTTAAACAAAGAAAGTTTTTTATTTATAACAGTAATGGTAGTTTTTATAATTCTTTTTGCAACACAATTGGTAGCAATAGGATGTTTAATTTTAGAGACTAAAAATAACAAAGAAGAGCGTATTAATTAAAAATAAGTAAAATGAAAATAATAAAAAGAAAAGTATTGATTATAGTTTTTATGTTGGGAACATTTATAAACTATGCAAACAACTCAGATTTTGAAAACGAGTTAGACGCGAGTAAAGTAAAAGTAGAATTTAACAATGTTAAAAAAGGCCAGCAATTAAGCATTAAAGATGAAAAAGGTGTTACGCTTCATTCAGAAAACATCAAAAAACAAGGTAAACTTGTAAAGACTTTTGATTTTTCTGAACTAGAAAACGGGAACTACACATTAGAATTGGATAAGGATTTTGAAATCGTTATTCAATCTGTTATCATAAAAAACAACAAGGTAACTTTTAATGAAGAGGCTGACAAAATTATCTTTAAACCTTTTATTAGAAACGAAGAAAATAGGTTAATGATTACTAGAAATAATTTTGATGGAAAGCCTTTGGAAATTGATATATACTATAATGACGAAATTATATATTCTGAAACTGCCACTAGTGATGTTATTTTAAATAGAGTTTATCGTTTAAATAAAGAGATAAAAGGAGATTACTTAGTTATTGTGCGCAATAATGGAAGAAATTATGTAAATAGATTTACATATTAGATTCGTTAGCTGTTAAATTTAAAATGTAAATTCAAAAAAAACGAGCCTTAATTGGCTCGTTTTTTTTTAAATTTATATTAATTTCCAGGAAAATTTGGCTTCCTTTTTTCTAAAAAAGCAGTGGTTCCTTCTTTAAAATCTTGAGTACCAAAACAGTTACCAAATTCTTCGATTTCTACATCAAAACCATTTACGCCATCTTCAAAATTAGCATTTACAGCCTTGATAGCTCCAGAAATTGCAACAGAGGAATTGCGCATTATTTTACCAGCTAATTTTTCTGCCAATGGCAATAATTCTTCGGGTGTTGTAACATGATTTACCAAAGAACAGTTTTTAGCGTCTTCCGCAGAAATCATACTTGCGGTAAAAATTAGTTCCATGGCTTTGCCTTTACCAACCAATTGTGATAAACGTTGCGTGCCGCCGTAACCAGGAATCACCCCTAAAGAAACTTCTGGTAAACCCATTTTAGCATTGTCTGATGCAATTCTAAAATGACATGACATTGCTAATTCTAATCCGCCTCCTAAAGCAAAACCATTGATAGCCGCAATGACTGGTTTCGATAAATTTTCAATTAAATTAAACAAGATCTCTTGGCCTTTTCTTGCCAAATTAGCACCTTCATCCACAGAAAAATGTGCAAATTCAGAAATATCTGCGCCCGCCACAAAAGCCTTATCACCAGAACCTGTTAGAATGAGTACTTTAATATTATTATCTTCTTCTAAAGCCTGAAAAGCTTCACTTAATTCATGAATAGTTTCACTGTTTAAAGCATTTAATTTTTTGGGTCTGTTAATGGTTACTTGTGCTAAAGCATTATTTTTTTTTACTAAAATATTGTTGAATTTCATGCTGTATATTTTTTTTAAATTTTTCTTGATAAAAATAGTATTATATCAATCTATGTTTTAAATGGCGTATTAAAAATTTGAATTATTTTTTATCCAGTTTAGGAATAAAATTTAAGCATAGCAATAGCTACGATTCTATTTTATGACGACTAATGGGTGAAAAAGAAACTAATTTTATATGGCATTTGAAATGTAAATTGGTATTGATTATTACTTGGGTAAAATTACGGTAAAAACAGTACCAATTCCAAGTTTTGATGTAAAATAAATGGAGCCATCATAGGCTTCAATTATATTTTTAATCATTGGCAAACCCAGCCCCATGCCACTTGATTTAGTTGTAAATTTAGGTTCAAAAATTAAATCTTTAACATCTTCCGAAATTCCTTTTCCATTATCAGAAACCGAAATTTTTATGGTTGTTTTTTCCGAGATCACTTTTACTTCTATAATGGGTTTTTCTTCTTTTTCTGAAGCTTGCATTGCATTTTTAACCAAGTTGGTTACAATTCTAATTAATTGTGTTTTATCTAAATTCGCAAACATTTCTTCTTCACTAGGTATATAAGAAATAAAATCTTCGTTAAAAATATCTAACGCTAATTTTACAACACTCACTACATTTATCTTTTCTCTTTTTTGTGTGGGCATTTTTGCGAAATCAGAGAAAGCCGAAGCTATAGAAGTCATTACATCGATTTGCTGAATGAGTGTTTGGCTAAATTCTTTCAGTTTTTCCTTTATATTCGCATCCTTAGGATCAAATTTTCGTTCAAAACTTTGCACCGTCAAGCGCATAGGGGTTAGCGGATTTTTAATTTCATGCGCCACTTGTTTTGCCATTTCTCTCCAAGCTTGTTCACGTTCACTCTTTGCCAATTTCACTGCACTTTCCTCCAACTGATCAATCATGTTATTATAAGCATCTACCAACACTTCAATTTCTGAACTGGCAGAACCCAACATTATTTTTTCGTTACGTTCATTGATTCGTGTACTTTGCATTTTATCAGAAATTATTTGAATAGAGCGGGTTATATAGGTAGATAAAAAATAGGCCAAAGCAATAGCAATCATTAACATTAACAAATACACCAAACTTAACCTTGCTATAAATTCTTTTAGTTCCTTTTCAACTTCTGAATTGTCTTGTGTAAACTGTAACTCTAGAATTCCGATTCTTTTAAACTTCGGATCATTTATATACGTATAAGATGATTGGTAACTAACGCCCTCTTCTCTTCTCGTTTTTAATACTCTATGATTTGAGTTTTGAGACAACTCGTTTAAACGACTATACGGTAAAGGTTCAATTGAATTTTCTTCGAAAGCATTTATTTTTGATGACACCAATAAATTACCATGAAGATCAAAAATTGATATATTTAATTTATTAATCGATGAAATTTCATAAATACGTTCTTGAAATATTTTTGCTATATTTTGTGTATTCACAAGATAACTCGTTTTATTTCTCAACTCAAGGTCTATGGTTTCTTGAGTAGTAGCCTCTTTTCTTTCAAAACGTTGAATATTATAGTCTTGTGTTTGTTCATCATACTGAAATACAGTAACTACCAAAATTAAGATTGATGCTAATAACACCAATAAAATCATGGATAAAAAGATTCTTATTTTTAAAGATACGTTTTTAAAGTTCAGCACTATTCTTCATATTATAAAGGTTTTGTAATTAAAAATAACATCAAAATAAGTTTAATGATACAAATAAAGAAATTTGAATTTTTAATGGATATAAATTCGGGCTTTTAAATCTGAATATTAGCAAGAAGTATTCCAAAAAAAATATTTCTGTAAAAAATTAAAATTTACTAATTTAAAAGGACCAAGATAGTTAAAATAAAGATTTTAGATTTCGGATAAAGTTAACATGACAATTTTAACGAAAATCCTAAAGCATCGTCTCTAGCGATTCTTTTTGATTTAAAAAAAGCGACTCTTTTTAAGAACTAGGAATCAATGATACCCATTGAATTCGATTCTGCGATACAAATAAATTGATTTACTTTTTAATAGATTAAAAAAATTCAGAATAAGCAGTAGAACCATCTTCAATTCATTTCTTTTTGATAAAAAATTAGGCGAAAAAGAAACGATTTACGCTGTAATTATTGCATTATACCATCTACAACTTGAATTTATCATAAATGGTATTAAAATGGCGTAGGAGGTAAAAAATTCTTTCTGAATTTAAAAATTAGCGGAATTCCTCTTGCCAGAATCCAGCAGATAAAAGCAATCCAAATGGCGACTAATTTATAGTCTAACCAATCAAAAAGGAATAATGTTG
>JBNMNV010000045.1:0-16045 GCA_051278125.1 Polaribacter sp.
TTAGAAAAAGCAGAAATAACCATTGACATGGAATCACATATTCCAATAGAAAGGTTTCAAGAAGCTTTAAAAAATGATGGTGGTAGCTACAGCATTCACAAATCAGAAGAGCATCATCACCATACCAAGGATAAGATTTCCACTTCCGTGGGAATAAAAAAAGAAAAAGGCAATGGCACTTTTTATTGTCCTATGCATTGCGAAGGCGAAAAGACTTATGACAAAGCAGGTGATTGTCCTGTCTGTGGTATGGATTTAGTGGAAGAAAAAAAAATTTCTACCACTGAATCAGAACAATGGACGTGCCCAATGCATCCTGAAGTTATAAAAGAGCTATCAGGAGCTTGCCCAATTTGCGGAATGGACTTGGTTCCTTTGCAAGGAGCTATTTCCACAGAAGATAAAACCTATAAAAAACTACTCAAAAAGTTTTGGATTGCAGTTGCTTTTACGCTGCCTATATTTCTAATAGCAATGTCAGATATGTTGAGCAATAATCCATTATATACCATTTTAGAACAAAAATATTGGAATTGGATTCAATTTGCAATCTCAATTCCTGTAGTGTTTTTCGCAACTTGGATGTTTTTTAAACGTGCTTGGATTTCCATAAAAACAATGAACCTTAATATGTTCACGCTCATTGGTATTGGTTCAGGTATTGCGTGGCTATTTAGTGTTTTCGCAATGTTATTTCCAGAGGTCTTTCCATCAGATTTTAAAACTGCTGATGGTAATGTGTTTGTATATTTTGAAGCTGCAACTGTTATTCTTACACTCGTTTTGTTAGGACAATTATTAGAAGCAAAAGCACATAGTCAAACAAGTGGCGCCATAAAAGCATTACTAAAATTAGTACCTGCAACAGCAACATTGGTCGTTCATGGAGAAGATAAAATAATTGCTATTGATAAAATTGAACAGGGCAATTTACTTCGCGTAAAACCAGGCGAAAAAATACCTGTCGATGGCAGTATTGTGGAAGGCAATAGCAGCATTGATGAATCAATGATCACTGGAGAGCCTATTCCTGTAGATAAAACTATTGATGATACAGTAAGTTCAGGAACCATAAATGGTACAAAGTCATTTTTAATGAAAGCAGAAAAAGTAGGTTCAGAAACGCTACTTTCTCAAATTATTGATATGGTTAATAGTGCAAGTCGTTCAAAAGCACCCATTCAAAAATTGGCAGATAGTATTGCAACATATTTCGTTCCTACGGTATTAATAATTTCAGTAATAACATTTATAGTTTGGGCAATTTTTGGTCCAGAACCTGCTTTTGTATTTGCTTTTGTAAATGCAATTGCTGTATTAATTATTGCTTGTCCTTGTGCATTAGGTTTGGCTACACCAATGTCTGTGATGGTTGGTGTAGGCAGAGGAGCCCAATCTGGTGTTTTGATTAAAAATGCAGAAGCACTAGAGAAAATGAATAAAGTAGATACCTTAATTGTAGATAAAACAGGAACTATAACAGAAGGAAAACCATCCGTAGAAAAAGTGATTTCTATACATGAAATAAGCGAAGACACATTGCTTCAATACATTGCATCGTTAAATCAATATAGTGAACATCCATTAGCAGAAGCAATTGTAAATTATGGGAAGAAAAAAAAGGTATCCATCACTAAAGTAAAAGGTTTTGAAGCCATTGCAGGAAAAGGAGTGATTGGTACCGTTGACACTAAAAAAATAACCTTAGGAAACGCCAAACTTTTAGAGCAGTTTTCTATTTCGATTTCAGAAGATTTAACCAACAAAGTTGTAGCTGAACAAGAACAGGGCAAAACCGTTTCATACATCACCCTAGATAACGAAGCAGTAGGTTATGTTACCATTTTTGATGCCATTAAAAAAACAAGTCAAAAAGCGATAACAGCATTGCAAAATAATGGTATTACAGTAATAATGCTTACAGGCGATAATAAGAACACAGCTAAAGCAGTAGCCCAACAATTAAACCTAAAACAGTACAAAGCCGAATGTCTTCCAGAAGATAAACTCAACGAAATAAAAACGTTACAACAACAAGGTAAAATTGTTGCAATGGCTGGAGATGGCATTAATGATGCACCAGCTTTGGCCCAATCTGATGTTGGCATTGCTATGGGAACAGGGACTGATGTTGCTATAGAAAGTGCTTCAATTACCTTAGTTAAAGGCGACTTACAAGGCATTGTAAAAGCAAGAAAATTAAGCCATAAAGTAGTAAGAAACATAAAACAGAATCTGTTTTTTGCCTTCGTTTATAATACGATAGGCATACCAATAGCAGCTGGTGTTTTATATCCCATTTTTGGATTATTACTCTCGCCAATGATTGCAGCTTTGGCAATGAGTTTTAGTTCGGTTTCTGTAATTGCAAATGCTTTGCGATTAAGACATCTTAAAATTTAAAAACTTTAAGATTATACTATTCGCTTTTTTACAGGAAAATGTTTTCTGCCAGAAACACAAATTCTTATGAAATTAATTTCTGTATGATGCCGGTCATTTTACAGCAAAATAAACCCTATTACTTTTGTAGAAGCATCAACTATCAAAATAATACTGCGATGAAAAGAATCAATATATTTTTTCTTTTACTATTTCTAATTCCGTTTTTAGGATTTTCTCAAACTACTGAAACTTTCGATTATGTTTCTCCCTTTCACGAAGGGTTTTCTGCTGTAAAAAGTGGTAATCAATGGGGTTTTATAAACGAAGAAGGCAACCTTGTTATTGACTTTAGAGATGATTTATTTGCAACAAAAATAAAGGATGAAGCCTATCCTATTTTTAGCAATAATAGATGCATCATCTTAAAAAAGGAGGATGCTATTTCTTACTTTGGGTATATTGATACTTCAGGGAAAACCATCATACCACCTACTTTTTTAAACGCAAGCAACTTTATAAATAATATTGCTGTCGTATTAGAATTACATAAAGAAATTGCTGGTCACAATGATATTATGGGAAAAGACATTGTGTATTACACGTATAGAGAAGTCGTTATAAACAAAAAAGGTAACGTGACAGAAAAATTAACTCCGCCAAAAAATGTAGTTTTTGATAAAATGTTTTTTTATAAAACTCTAAAAATTACTTCAAAAATTATTTCAGAAAAATTAGTTGTTTTTCTAAATGAACAGCATAAATGGCAAATTAAAAGGCTAGATAAATAATTCACTTATGTAACATCAAATTAGGTTTGGATTATGAAACTTCTTCAATGTATAATTATAGCTTTTTCATTTTTATCTTGCTCAAAACAGCAAGATAAAATACTGCCATTAGAGAGAGATTTAGTAGAATCTGTATATGTTTCTGTTAGTATTCAACCAGATAGTTTGTATCAAGTATATGCCATAGTTTCAGGGATTTTAGATAAAAATTTAGTAAATGAAGGTGATGTTGTTGTAAAAGAACAAGCACTTGTTCAAATTATAAATAGTACCCCTAAATTAAATACGGCAAACACAAAATTGGCATTAGTACTTGCTCAAGAAAATTATCAAGGTAGTACTGCTATTTTAAAAACTATTAAAGATGAAATTGTTGCTGCAACACTTTCTTTTAAAAACGATTCTATCAATTTTCGCAGACAAAAAAATCTGTGGAATCAGAAAATAGGCTCTAAAGTAGAATTTGATGCTAAACAGTTAAAATATCAATTGGCAGCAAATAATCTAGTTCTTTTAAAAAACAAATATTATCAAACAAAAAATCAATTAGGAACAACATTAAAACAAGCCGAAAATAATTATAAAACGTCATTAATTAATACCAAAGATTTTACAGTAAAAAGTAAAATGAATGGCAAAGTCTATGAATTAAAAAAAGAACCTGGAGAACTGGTAAATTTTCAAGAACCCATTGCTTTAATTGGTAGCGAAAACAGTTTTATCATAGAAATGTTAGTAGATGAGGTAGATATTGTTAACATTAAAACCCAAATGGAAGTGGTGCTAAATTTAGATGCTTATGCAGCTGTAGTTTTTACAGGTAAAGTTTCTAAAATTTATCCTAAAAAAGACGAACGAAATCAAACTTTTAAAGTAGAAGCTATTTTTAATAAGGCACCTAAAGTGCTTTATCCTGGGCTTTCTGGAGAAGCCAACATCGTTATCGCACAGAAAAAAAATGTTTTAACAATTCCTAAAAAATATGTATTGCAAAACAATAAAGTTAAAACAGATGCAGGATTGGTAACCGTAAAATTAGGTTTGCAAAATTTAGAATTTGTTGAGGTATTATCTGGCATTACAAAAGATACGTTTATTTACAATACAGAAAAATAATGAATTGGAAAGTAATATTAACCATTGCTAAAACGCACTTAACTACCAAAATAAAGCAAACGTCTACTGCTGCTTTAGGCGTTACTTTTGGTATTGGAGCTTACATTACTTTAGTTTGTTTTATGACGGGCTTAAATGCAATGTTAGACGATTTAATTTTAAATCAAACACCTCATATTCATATTTATAATGAAATTCAACCTTCAGCTAAACAACCTTTACATAGCTATGATAAATTTAAGAATGCGTTTACAGTAGTTCATTCTATCAAACCAAAATTAAGTCAGAAAAAAATTCATAATGCTAGTCCAATTATCAAATATCTAAATCAAAATGAAAATGTGCGTGGTGCAATTCCTCAAATAAAAGCAACGGTATTTTATATTTCTGGCGCTATTGAATTAGGAGGTAATTTAATAGGAATAAAACCTATTGAAGAAGCCAAACTCTTTAATTTAAAAGACTACATTTTACAAGGCACTCCAAAAGATTTATACAATAACAAAAACGGAATTCTTTTAGGCATAGGAATCGCAAAAAAAATGTCTTTAAATGTTGGAGACCGTGTGCAAATAAGCACCATAAAAGGAGACATTTTTCCATTAAAAATTGTCGGTTTTTATCAAAGTGGTGTTTCTGAAATTGATGATATTCGGAGTTTTGTAAATATTAAAACTGCACAAAATATTTTAGGCGAAGCAGAAAATTATGTTACAGATATTAATGTAAAACTCTTTAATATTGATGAAGCTTACCCATTATCAAAACAAATAGCACATCAATTTAACCTTACTGCTGTAGATATAAAAACAGCCAATGCCCAATTTGATACAGGAACTACCATTCGGAATTTAATTACGTATGCAGTTTCAATTACACTGCTTATTGTGGCAGGGTTTGGAATTTACAATATCTTGAATATGTTAATTTATGAGAAAATGAATGACATTGCTATTCTAAAAGCTATTGGTTTTTCTGGCAAAGACGTACAGTATATTTTTATGAGTCAAGCCATTATTATTGGCTTTGTTGGTGGTGTTTTGGGGTTACTTATTGGCTACGGTTTAACAAGTCTTATCAGTACAATTCCGTTTAAAACAGAAGCGTTGCCAACCGTAGAAACCTACCCAATAAATATGAATCCATTATTTTTTGTAATAGGGTTTGTGTTCGCAATGATTTCTACATTTTTGGCAGGTTATTTACCTTCCATAAAAGCAAAAAATATAGACCCCATAAAAATTATAAGAGGATAACTTATGGAAACTGTTTTACAAGCAAAAAATATTCATAAATATTTTAAAAAACCTGTTTCATTTCACGTTTTAAAGGATATTAATTTTCAAGTGAATAAAGGAGAATTTGCTGCTATTATGGGAAAATCTGGTTGTGGAAAATCTACCTTACTCTATATTTTATCTACCATGGATACTGATTATGAAGGAGAATTAATTATTAATAATCAACTGATTACAAACAAAGATAAAAACCATTTATCGTTTATTAGAAATAAACATATTGGTTTTGTTTTTCAGTTTCATTATTTACTGGCAGATTTTTCTGTGCTCGAAAACATAATGTTACCTGCAAAAAAGTTAGCAGAAAAATCATTAAAAGAAATTGAATTTGATGCGATGCAAAAATTAAAAATATTGAATATAGATCATTTAGCTAAAAAACGAGCTGCAAATATTTCAGGAGGAGAAAAGCAAAGAGTCGCCATTGCGAGAGCACTTATAAATAATCCTTCAATAATTATGGGCGATGAACCTACAGGAAATTTAGACAGTTATAATGCAGAAAATGTTTTTAATATCTTTAGACAATTGAGTGTTGAACAAGGGTTGTCTTTATTAATAGTTACACACGATAAAGATTTTGCAGATAAAACAGATAGAATTATAGAAATGCAAGACGGTAAAATTATCAGATAAGTAGTAGGTTTTTACTTCATTTAAAAAAGCAACATCAATTAATTTAATCAAAATTACAAAACACTATGAAAACTTTTCAAAACAAAATTACTCAAATACTAAAAATAACAAGTACTATAGAAACTAATTACCCAGAATTGTATGCTGTTTTAGACGAAACTCCACTTACAATACCTACTTCAGAAAACCCAAATATGACAGTTGATCTTATGGAAGAATATTTAGATAGTTTAACACAGATCCTAAAGAAGTATAAAGAATCATTATAAAAAAAACTCACAAAATCAGCAACAAATAAAATCCTCTAATAATTAAAAAAAATGCTAACATTCAAAAACTATACTATTGCAGATTGGTTTTCATTTTACAGAATTCTTGCAGCCCCATTTTTACTGCTACTAATTTGGTTTGATGCACGATTCATTTTCACTTCGTTTTTATTAGTAAGTTATTTAACAGATGCTATAGATGGTTATTTAGCAAGAAAATTAAACATAACCAGTGCAAGAGGTTCTCAGTTAGATTCCTTTGGAGATCAAGTAACCTTTATTGTTGGACTTTTAGGGTTATATTATTTTGAAACAGATTTCATCAATAAAAACTTAGTTTTAATATTGATTGTTTTTATACCTTATGCAGTACAAATGCTTATTGCCTATGTTAAATACGGAAAAGCGACTGCATTTCATACATATTTAGCAAAATTATCGGCTGTATTACAAGCTGTTTTTATTCTTTGGGCATTATTTTTTTCTCCAGAATATAGCTTATTTTATATAATGATCGTTGTAGGTTTGTTAGAAACGATTGAAGAAATCACACTGATTTTTATGCATGATCATTGGGCTTCTGATGTTAAAGGTCTATACTGGAGTGCAGATAAAAGACCTTTGAAGAAAAAGCTATAGATGATTTTTTTTATAATAATTCACATAAAATATATGATTAGTTGGAGAGATAATTCTAATATAAATTGGCAACTGATAAATATCATAGTTTTTCATTAAATTATGATAGAATTTTGTTTATTCTTAAATTTATAAACAATGATAAGGAACTTAAATAGAAAAAAATCTTCTAATATTTTAGCGAACAATTATGTTGGTAATTTGGGGTATATCTATAAAGAGAGTCCTTATATTGTACCTATCACTTATTTTTTTGATGGTAAAAAAACCATTGTTATCTATTCTTCCGAAGGTCAAAAAACCTATGCAATGCGAGAAAATAATCGTGTTTCTCTTCAGGTTTTAGAAATTAAAAATATTGATAATTGGGAATCAGTTTTAGCACACGGTACTTTTGAAGAACTTTCTGGTATTGATGCAAAAAGTTACTTACATGAATTTGCAATAGGAATTAAAGATATTATTTTAAAAAGAGAAGAAAAAAACATTCACTTTATTGGCGAATTTTCAAGTAATCGATATACCGATGAAATACCCATAATTTTTAAAATTACAATAGATGAAATAACCGGTAAAACCGCAAACCCTTAAAAGAAAGGCAATTATTTAAAAATTATCACCTAAATATACTTCCCAAATCATGACAAACTGGTTTTAAAATCTAGTTCTTTTTAGAGTTCAGGTTTTATTTTAAATTTTAGTCTAAAAAAACCTGTACATCAATTGACGAACAGTTTTTTTTATTTTGATAAAAAGCTAATTTGTTATACCTTTCCTGCTCTGGTTAGCAGAATTATATCAATATATATCCTTAGGTTTTCCCTGACGATATTTATTGATTACTAATTTTTTTATTTATATGGGTACACCATCCACAATTGTTTTAATTGTATTTTGATTTATTGGTTTATGAATAAACTCTTTTACAATTTCATAACCATTCGCTTTCGTAATGTCGCTTTCGTCTATGGAAGATGAAACGATATACAATTCGATATTTTCAATATTGAAATACTTGTTTTCTTTTAGTTGATCTAAAAAGCCCCAACCATTTAAAACAGGCATGTTAATATCTAAAAGAATGATCACTTTTTCTTTGGTATTGCTTAATTTTTCTACTCCCTTAATACCAAGTCCTCCATCCTCAAACTGATGTAATTTTAAGGATGATACCGCCAGCTTTTTAGCCATAATTACGGTAAGAAACCTAAAAATTTGGTCATCGTCTATAATAATTAAGTGTTTAGTCATTGTTGTTTTTGTTTTTGTTTAGTTTTAAAGTTTGAGCTTCTTTAATAATATTTTTAACAATATCATCCATTTCAATGGAAGATATTTTTAATTGATCTAACCAAAATCTTAAATCCTTATGATTTTCATTAAGCGTTTCTATCATATCAATAACTCCCAGTATTCTTGCTAACGGTGCTCTTACAATATGTGATTGTGTCCAAGCAATATGTTTCAGTTTCTCATTCTGAATCTCTATTTGCCCAACATAACTGTTTCGACTAATCGCAAACTCAATACTCTTATGCAAAAGACCTGGGTTAATTTCGTCTTTGATAAGATAATCATGCACCCCTAGTTCTAAACTTCTTTTTGCAAGTTCGAGATCTAAATATCCTGTTAATATAATTATGGGAATTTGAGCGAATTTTTTGGTCATATTTTTTACTAATTCAAGCCCACTCATATCTGGCAAGTTTAAATCAAGTAAAATTACATCAACCTGCTCTTTTTCCAGTGGAAACGCTATAGCACTTTTGTAGTCTCTATTTTGATGAATTTTTACGCCATTAAATGTTTCAAACAAAAAGTCTTCAATCAAAATATAATCTCCTGGATTATTTTCTAGAACTAAAACACTTATACCTTTACTTTTATTAGAATATCTTTTCATTTTCTATTCTGATAAAGTAGATAATTGTATCCAAAAAGCTTCTATTTTCAAGATATCCGCTAAAAACTCAATCATGTCTAATGGTTTTTTTACATAACTATTAGCATGATTACCATAAGCCAAATCAATATCTTTTGGATTGGATGAAGTAGTAAGTATAATCACTGGAATTTTTTTCAATTCATCATCTGTTTTTATTTTTTTTAATACTTCATGACCATTATAAATTGGAAGATTGATATCTAGCAGTATAAGGTCGGGTGTTTTTGCTTCTCAAAAAGAACCTCTCTGGTACAAAAAATCTAAGGCTTCTTGTCCATTTCTAACCACTTTCATTTCACTTTTTATTTTACATTCTTCAAAAGCATCAATCGTTAAGATAATATCACCTTCGTTGTCTTCAACTAAAAGAATATTGACTGGTTTTAGATTCATGATATATTTTTATTGTTCGGTAAATTAACGAGGAAAAGCTCCATTTGTCGTTGTAGATTCCAACCAAAGAAACAAATTTACAATTTTTTTTATAAGTTCTCAAACCTATTTCGTGCCCTAGTATTCAGTTTCTTCAAAGAGATTAATTTTCTTCTATTAATGCTTATAGTGCATTGGAATTATAAAAAAAAAGTAGTGCCTTTTCCTAATTTAGATGCTAGCCAAATTTTACCTCCATGCAATTCTGCTATCTTTTTACACAAGGCAAGGCCAATACCGTTGCTATCTTTATTTGGATTTATACTTTTAAAATATTTTTAAATTGATTTTCAGGTATCCCCATACCATTGTCTTTAAGAGAGAATAGAAATGTGCTTTTTTCAATCTTGTATGACAATTTAATTCGTGTTAGGGCATCTCCTCTATACTTAATGGCATTGCTGACCAAGTTGGCTAAAAATCTGTTAAATAAAATTGGTAAACCGTTATCTTTTGGGGTAATATACTTATGAAAATAGTACCTTCTAGGGCCTTTAAATCCTGATTAAATTGTTTGATTACATTTTGAATAATATCCTTTGCAACCACTTCTTCTATCTCTTCTTTAATAGTTCCTGTTCTTGAATATTGTAGCAGATTCTCAATCATTTTATAAAGTTCTGCTGCAGATGAATTAATAAGATCAAAATATTCCTCTTTCTTTTTTACAATATCTAATAAACCTTTAATATTTCGCACTGGAGTTTTTAAATCGTGTGAAGCTACATACGCAAACTCCTCCAAAGCCAAATTTGCCTCTTTCAGTTTATTCATTTGAGCTTTAATCTTTGTATTTAACGTGTGAATTTACGTCAGGTATTCTTGTTGTTTTGAAATATCGGTTTGGATAGAGAAAAAACCTATAAATTTATCTTTGGTATCATAAAGTGGCTCTGCCTTTATATTTGTTAAATATTTATCCCCTTTTTTGCTATAATTCATGATGTTAACATCAAATAATCTTCGATTCTTAAAAGCGTCAGACATTATTTTAATAGTTTCCGCATCACTTTCTTCTCCCTGAATAAATTCACCTGGCTTTTTACCCAACACTTCTTCCTCAAAATAACCAGTAAACCGCTCAAAAGACTTGTTTACAAATATAATGTTCCCTTCCGTGTTTGTAATGATTACAACACTATTGGTTTGCTCTGCAATAGGCGAGTTTCTTTTGTATTCTAATTCTCGCAGGGAACGTTTTTGTATATCACTTGCCGTAAGTAATATTCTAAAATTACCTTCACTGTAGTTATTGATAGGTTTTAAATTGGCTTCAAACCAGTGCTTATTTCCTGTTTTGAGGCTGAATTAAAATTCGATTAATCTACTTTTTTTGTTTTTAGACAACCCTTTAACAGCTTGCGTTATCTCGTTTAATTGATTTGTGTCTTTGATGCTACTGAAAAAATTCATATTGAGTAGCTCTTCATAAGTATAGCTGGTTAATGCAGAGGCAGATGGCGTACAATATTCAATACTTCCTTTTCGGTCAATAATTAGGACCATGTCATTTAGGTTTTCTGAAATGAGTTCTAGTATCTCTGTTTGATTGGCATACTTTAACTTTAAGTCAGAAAGTGCAGTATCCGACAATTGAATTTCTTTTTTATACGCATTAACTTGAGTGAGGTCTATAAAGATAAGCACAACTCCTTTAATTTTATATTGGTTGGTTCTAAAAGGATTAATTTTTAACAAACACTCTTTACCCTTAAAGTCTTTAACACTTGTTTCATAAGGCAACAAGGTTTCCAAGACCTCCTCTACACGCTCCATAAAATTTTCTAACTTTATCTTTGCTCGGAAATGACTTATATTTCTACCGATATCATAAGGAATTAAATCTAATATTTTTTTAATAGCAGGTGTAAATTTTCGAATATTTAATTGTGCATCTAAAAAAAGAATGGCTATTTCTGCGCTGTGAATAAGATTGTTTAAATCGTCATTAGATGCACTCAGTTCTGTATTTTTTTGTTGAAATTCAGAGTTCACCGTATAAAGTTCTTCGTTTACAGATTCTAACTCTTCATTAGAACTTTGTAGTTCTTCATTGGCAGCTTGTAGCTCTTTATTGCTCGATTCTAATTCTTCAATAGTGGTTTGTAAAGTCTCTCTGTTTATCCGAAGTTCGTGTTCTAATATTTCAATACGCTCACTAGGCGCAGAACTGATCTTTATTTCTTTAAAAGGAGTTTTGTCTTACTTCGTTTTTTTTGATTCGAAAGTTAAAAATAAATAGTTTTGATCGTTATCAATCTTTTTAGTTCTAATATGAATTTGTAATACCTCTTCATTTCCATAAAAAAGTTGCAAATCTTTAGGAATAGAAATGTCGGTTAGGGTAATTGGTTCGTTGTCATTAAAAACTTTGCTTGCCACTACTTCAATAGACATCGCTAAGCCACTAGAAATCATTTTTAAAGCATTAGAAGTGATTTCTCCTGGAGAAAGTCTTAGCCATCGATGTGTGTTTCCTGCAGTATGTAAGAGATTAAATTGCTAATCTATGACCAAAGAATCAGGTACATACTCTTGAATTAAGTTATGATAAATTTTGCTTAAAATCTTACTTTTGCCATGACTAACAGGATAATTTATAACAGGAATCGGCGAGACTTTATTGGTTTTGTTCCTTTGTAATCTAAGTTCAGGATGATGTACAAATTTTTTGTTTTTTATCCACCTCTGCAGACTTTTTGGGTGGATTGAGATAAATATGTCCTTTTTCTAGCATCATACCATGTTGTATGATGCGTACAGGAAGTTGTGTATGCCGCGCTAATAAATCGTCTAATAAGACTTTTATGATTAGGAGCAAGGTGCTGTATAATCACATAGGTAAAAGAGGTGCTAAGTGCCACATACTCAAAGAAAATATCTAACGGCTCTAACCCTCCTGCGGAGGCTCCAATACCTATTGTTGAAAATTGTTTTTTTATTAATGATTAATTTTACATCTTTTTTATGACAACTTACACATAAAGTTATAGGCTATTCCTAAGGTTGAATCCAACCAAATTTTCGTCTAAAAAATTCTACCTATTTTTTAATGTTTGACCTTTTGTAGTTATATCAACGTACTGACAACTTATTTTTTAGCTATTGTAAACTAAAATATAGAACCTTTTCCTAAAGAATACTCTAGCCAAATTTCACCTCCAAGAAATTTCACATATTTTTTAGCAATTGAAAGTCCTACTCCGTTACCATCAAATAGTTGGCGATTGTGTAGTCGTTGAAACAATGTAAATATTTTATCAAAAAATAATGGATCAATTCCAATACCGTTGTCTTTTATAGAAAACGTTCATTCCTTATCATTTTCTTTTACGTTTATCTTAATATTAGGAGCCAAATCTTCTTTTGATTACTTTAGTGCATTGTCTAAAAGAGAATAAATCACCTTAGTTATTGCCGATTTGTAAGAATAAATAGTTGGTAGTTCTGGAGCAGAAACAGTTGCCGACTTTTCTGAAATTATTTTTCGGTGGTGTTGCTTAAATACAGACAGTATCTGATTTAAATTTACTTCTTCCATGGCGTCCATGAGTTTGTCTGCTCTTGAATACTCTAATAAATCTAAAATAATACGCTTCATTCGCTTTGCCCCGTCTGTTGCAAAATAAATATATTGATGCGCCTTTTCGTCTAATTGGTCTCCATACTTTCACTTTAATTGATCCATAAAGTTAGAGATCATTCTTAAAGGCTCTTGCAAGTCATGAGAAGTAATAAAAGCAAATTGCTCCAATTCTTCGTTAGATCGTTCTAATTCTTCAGTATAAATTTTTAAGGATTGGTTTAAAGTCAATAACTCTTTTTAATGATTTTTCTGTTCTGTAATAGCTGTCATTGCGCCAATCATTCTGATTGCCTATCCTTGGTCATTCCGGAAAATTAATCCTCGATCACTGACGTATACAATTTCACTGTTTTCATTAAAAACCCTGTATTTAGCCTCCCAATTAGTTTTTGAAGGATTTTTCAGCGCAGCATCTATACTTTTCTTAATCTCTTTTAGATCTTCAGGAGGAACTGTATCCTTCCAAAAGTCATCGCTGTTTAGCTCCCTAGAAGTAGCCTTTTTAACAAACTTATGAATGTTTTTAGATCTGTAAAAGCCAATCTTCTGCGTGTGATTTTTGATCCCAAGAATGAAAATCACTTAAAGAATCTTTGTACTGTCTTTGTAAATTTATTGAACTAACACCATAATAATCAGCAATAATACTTTTACTTGTAGCATGATTATTGACTGATCTGTTTTAAAAAATTAGCATAATCACTAGTAATTCTAGTTCCTTTTGCTACTAAATTCCAATCTCTTGTAACTACTTTACTGGTAGATTCATCAATCCACCTTCGTCTTATAATATGGAGATAAACATTCTTACCTCGAATTGGAAAATCTTGAACAGTAGCCTCTGGAAAAAAACCTTTAGAATGAAGTTTCTGACCTTTAAATTCATCAGAAATAAGATGTATTTCTTTAAAATAAAAATGTATTTCTTCGGCTTTAACATCATCTTTGGTCAATTCAAAATACGTAGTCAAAACTTCTGGAAGTAATAATTTAGCAATGGACAATAAATTATCTGAAGGAATAAAACTTTTAATGCAAAGTTCAATTATTTTTATTTACTCCACAACTTTTGGTATTGATCCAAAAACAGGTTGAGTTGAGTATCTTTTCAGAGCTTTAAAAATACTAAACAAACTAAAATTTTAAGATTTAGTAACACTAAAACCTTCTGTTTACAAGTAATAAACAGAAGGTTTATGGACTACATGTATTATTGTATAAATATCTTTTTTGACTCCATTTTAGAACCTGTTTTTAGTCTAACTAAGTATACGCCTGTTTTTATATTGTTTAATTGAATATAATTATTTGTATCTGCCTTTTCTATTAAGTAAGAACCAACTTTTTTGCCCAGCAAATCAAATAATTCAACATTTGCTCGTTCTCCTTGTGTTATTCCTGAGACACCAATTTGGTTGCTATCTAAAGCATAGATTTTTATAGTATTATCTGTAAAATCATCAGTACTTAAGGCTCCACAAGCTCCCCAAACTGGTTTGTTGGCTTCTTGTAATCCTGAATTCTTCGCAAAGTCTGCGGGCTCTGTAGCTATATTAGCAACACACCAACTACTTAAATTTTGATTAAAACTTGTGGCATTTAAAAACATTCCTGTCATATCTGTTACATTAGAAACGTCCCAACCCGTAATAGCTTGATTTAGACTTTTTCCAGCAACCAAATTAGACGTATTACTTTCTCCTAAAATTTGATTAAAACTTGTGGCTCCTGAAAACATGAAAGACATGTTTGTAACATTGGATACATCCCATCCACTAATATCAACATTAAAGGTTGTTTTACCCTCAAACAACCTAGACATATCTGTTATAGTAGATACATCCCAATCCTTTATATGACCATATATGCTTTCTGCTGTTTCTGGGTCTTCAAACCAAGCATTTACTGCTGTGTAACTATTAGATTGAGTAATGGCAGTAATCGTTTTTGTTGTAAACGTTAATACCTCTCCATAGGTAGTGCCAGAAGCTCTTGTTGCATACGCTCTATAAGAATACTCTGTATTTGCTGTAAAACCTGAAATAGTACCACTAAACAACCCTTTACCTGAACCTATAGTTTCATTGATTACACCTTCACTTCCAATTTCTGGTGCCGCATCTGTTGCTGTTGCTGCATATATGATTCCTCTTGCTGTAACTGTATCTTGCGTCTTAGCTTCTCCTCCTAAATTTACAGAAGTTGCATTAATTTCTGTTGCTGCTGCTGTAATTACAGCTATAGTGCCAGCACAAGTACCCCAATAAGGTTGGTTTTCTGGATAGGAAGCCAACAACGAATTAAATAAGAAGAATTGTGGTTCGTCTTTAATGTTGAACACACACCAATTGCTTATATCTTGGTTAAAACTAGAAGCAATTATAAACATGCTGCTCATATCTGTTACCTTAGATACATCCCAATTACCTACATTTTTATTAAAGGATGTTGCTCTTCTAAACATGCTGCCCATATCTGTTACCTTGGATACGTTCCAATTATCTATATTTTGATTAAAAGAGGAAGCTTCGTTAAACATGCTACTCATATCTGTTACCTTGGATACATCCCAATTACCTACATTTTTATTAAAAGATGTTGCACTTCTAAACATGCTGCTCATATCTGTTACATTGGATACGTCCCAATTATCTAAATTTTGATTAAAAGAGGAAGCTCCATTAAACATGATGCTCATATCTGTTACATTAGATACATCCCAATTATCTAAATTTTGATTAAAAGTGGAGGCTCCATTAAACATGCTGCTCATATTTGTTACATTGGATACATCCCAAGCGGAAATATCGTCATGAAAAGAAGCTTTATCTCTAAACAAACTAGACATGTTTGTTACACCAGCAACACCCCAATCTTTAATATGACCATAAGTAGCTGCTGCTTCTGCAGGGTCTGTTACCCATATATTTACGGCATCTTGTACGTTTTGT
>JBNMNV010000046.1:0-16030 GCA_051278125.1 Polaribacter sp.
CACAATTAGATTATCTCTTTATCAATGGAAACCATTACCAGGGCGCCAAACAAATTTTAGTTTTAGATGAAGCAAAAGAAGCTTCTGTGTTGAAGCGGTTGGCACTATTAGACAACATTCAGTTCGTCATTAAATTGAAAAAAGACATTCAGTTTTTTGATTTTTTAGTGGATACATATCCAAATATTAAAAATAAGAATTGTTATACGATTGATGAAGTTGATAAAATAGCAAATCATGTTAATCATCTTATTCAAGAAAAAATTGCACCTGTAAAAGGTTTGGTTTTGGTGGGTGGTAAAAGTACCAGAATGGGAACAGATAAATCTGAATTGAATTATTTTGGAAAACCTCAAAAAGAGTTTGTAAAAGAACTGTTAGAAAATAAGAATCTTGAAACGTTTTATTCTGTGCAAAGTGATTCAGAAAAAGAAAATGAAATTTCAGACAAGTTATATAATTTAGGTCCTTTTGGCGGTATTTGTTCCGCGTTTCAAAAAGATCCAAATGCGGCCTGGTTTGTGTTGGCTACGGATGTTCCTTTTGTAAGTGATAAAATTGTTCAATTGCTTTTAAAACATAGAAATCCGAGTAAAGTTGCCACAGCAATTAAAGGAAAAAGTAAGGAATTTGTTGAGCCATTAATTACTATTTATGAGCCAAAAGCATATCCTATTTTATTGCAGTATTTGGCACAAGGTTATTCTTGTCCGCGTAAAATGTTAATTAATTCCGATGTTGAAATTGTAGAAATTGACGATGCTTTTATCAGAAATATAAATACTCCAGAAGAGTTTGAGACGGCTAAAAAGGAGATTACAAATAATTAAAAAGTTCTCGATACAATTTCGATGAAAAATGGAAATCACTCGAACTGACAGTTTGTTATTACTCACAATCATAAACACTTTGTCAATTTGAGTGATTTTTAAGGAACTAAAAAATTGTATCGAGAAGTAGAAATAAAATGAATCCAACAAAAAATCAACTTTTTAAACGTCAAACTACTTTGTCAGAAATTGGTGAAGTTGGGCAGCAAAAATTGCAAAATGCTACTGTTTTAGTGGTGGGTTGCGGTGGTTTAGGAAGCCCGATTGCAGTACATTTGGCCGCGAGCGGAATTGGAAAAATTCATTTGGTAGATTTTGATACGGTCAATGTTTCTAATTTACATCGACAAGTTTTTTATGCTTTAGAAGATGTTGGTAAACCGAAAGTTGAGGTTTTATCTCACTTTATAAAACAAAGAGCCCCTTTTACAGCAATGAGTTTTACCAACAAACCGATGACAAAAGAGAACGTTTTTGAGTTGATTGAAAACTTTGATATTGTGGTTGACGGAACAGATTCTTTACCAACAAAATATTTGTTGAATGATGCGTGCGTTCTTAAAAATAAGCCACTGGTTTATGGTTCTTTATATAAGTTTGATGGGTATGTTGCCTCATTTAATGTATTACAAAAAGACGGAAGTTATTCTGGTAATTTAAGAGATGCTTTCCCAGAAATGGCAACAGATATTCCTAATTGTAAGGAAGCAGGAACGTTAAATTCTATTGTTGGCATAATTGCTACACAGCAAGTAAATGAAGTTTTAAAATTGATTATTGGGGTAGGAAAACCGTTAACAAATCAATTATTAATTTATAATTCCCTTGAAAACACACAATTAAAAATGCAATTGAAGCCCATAGTTTTAAAAGAGAAAATTGCCAAAATTTTTGAAATCCAGACGTATGTTGATCTAGCTTGCGGTGCTCAAAATCCAGATTGGCAAATAGCTACTGAAGATTTAAAATTAAAATTAGGTGATGGAAATCTTGTAATTATAGCGGTTTTAAATGATTTAAAATTGCCTTTTGAAGTTCAAAAAACGATTCATATCACTAAATTTGACGCAGAAAAACTAGAAGTCGATTTCAGTAAAACATACATTATGGTTTGTCAAAGAGGTTTTAATAGTTACAAAGCAACAGAAAAGCTGAAAAATAAATATCCAGCATTAGAAGTTTTAAGTTTAACTGGTGGAATTTCTAGTTACAAATAAAAGCAATGAAAAACCCTTTAGAATTTTATTTAGAACAAAAAATTGAATTAGAAAAACAAGTTGCACTCTTTAAGAAGAAACTTTTCAATTTGGCAGTGTTTCGATTTGCTGTTTTTTTAGGTATTTGTTTTTTGATGTATCTAACTTTTGGAATGTATCCAGAGGTCTTTATCATTGCTTTTTTAGGACTTTTACTTTTTTCTTTTTTAGTAGTAAAATTCAGCAACCTAAAAAGAAAAAAAACTATTGTTGAGGCAAAACTACAGATCAATACTATGGAGATTAAAGTTCTACATAGAGATTTTCATCATTTAGATGGTGGTCAAGAATTTGTGAATCCTGCTCATTTTTATAGTAATGATATCGATTTGTTTGGGGTAGGTTCATTTTTTCAATATGCCAATAGAACAGCAACAATTGATGGTAAAACTGAATTAGCAAATATACTTACCGAGAATAAAATAGATGAAATTTCAGAAAAACAAGAGGCAATTAAAGAGCTTTCAGAAAAAGTGAAATGGCGTCAGCATTTTTCTGCTTTAGCAAATTTAGTTACCGTTAAAATGAAAACAGTATTTATTACTGAATGGATTTTAAAGTATAGATCGGTTTTTCCTAAAATAGTATCAACGATTCAAATTGTATTTTCTATAATTTCTTTGGTCTTAATTACTTTGATTTTTTTCGGATTCATTTCATTTACCTTTATCGTGATTTGGTTTTTTATAGGCCTATTACTAACGGCAATATTTGTAAAAAAAACCAGTAATTTATATGCAGAAACAGATAAAGTAAGAGATACTTTTAAGCAATACCATCAACTATTAAATGAAATTGAGTCAGAGCGTTTTTCTTCAAAAAATTTACTACAGCACCAAAAAATTATTCAATCCGAAGACAAGAAAGCTTCGATAATCTTCAAAGAGTTTTCAAAAATATTAGATGCTTTTGATCAACGAAATAATATGATTATTTTTGTTTTAGGGAATGGTTTTTTTCTGTCTGAAATTTATAATGCACTTAAGGTAGAGAAATGGATTGCTACTTACAAACATACTGCAGAAAAATGGTTTCAAGTAGTTGCGTATTTTGACGCTCAAAATTCGTTGGCAAATTTTCATTTTAATCATCCTAAATTTATTTTTCCAGAAATAAGCTCAGAAAAAAAAGTTGTAAAAGCTAAAAATTTAGGGCATCCTTTATTAAAAGTTGATAAAAGAGTAGATAATGATTTTAGTATTGATGATGAACAATTTTTTATAGTAACAGGCGCAAATATGGCAGGAAAAAGCACCTTTTTAAGAACTATTTCTTTGTCTATTGTCATGGCGAATTGTGGTTTGCCTGTTTGTGCAGAAAGTTTTAAATATTCGCCAATAAAACTGATAACCAGTATGCGAACTACAGATTCTTTAACGGAAGATGAATCGTATTTTTATTCGGAATTAAAGCGTTTAAAATTTATTGTAGATAAAATTGATCCTGAAAAATCTGAAGAAAATTATTTTATTATTCTCGACGAAATTTTAAAAGGAACCAATAGCAAAGATAAGGCCATTGGTTCTAAAAAGTTTGTCAAAAAATTGACCAAATCTAAATCCACAGGAATTATTGCCACACATGATGTGAGTTTATGCGAATTAGAAAACCAATTTTCAACGATTAAAAATTACTATTTCGATGCGGAAATCATAAATGATGAATTGCATTTTGATTATACCTTAAAAAACGGAATTTGTAAAAATATGAATGCTTCTTTTTTGTTGAAAAAAATGGAAATTGTTTAGTTTTTTAACCATTTCAGTGTTTCTACCAAGTGTAAAATATCTTCTTTGATAAAATTTACAGCAGGTAAAATAGAATCATAATTAGGTTTAACGTAAAAATACAAAGAACCTTTTATAAAGTTACTGGTACTATCCGTAACATGAAATTGAAGATGAGAAGCGGCATTTCCCGTAATTTCATAAAGTGTACCAAAAGTTCTTTTATTAGGATTGATAAAGTCTTTCGGAATAATTTGTTCTGCCCTTACAGCATGTTTAAAGACTAGTTTTTCGGCTTCTGTTAATAATTCTTTAAGATTGTTTTCTATAGGTCTGTAAGTAATATCTATAGAAGCGTTTAAATTAGGGTAGGTTATTTTTAACCAATTATTATCTTCATCAACAATAGTGGTTGTTTTTAAAACATCAAAAGAATAAGGTCTTTTTACAGAAAGATTTTTATATTCTTTTTTAGGATATTCTAAACTTAAATACGCTTTCGGTTTTGGTAGCATAACATCATCACACGAAGTAAAAGAAAAGAGAAAAAAGAAAAGAGAAAAGAGATAAATATTACGCATTTCTGGTTGCTTTTACTTGTTTTATGCGTTTTTTATCTAACGCTTCTATAGTAAACGTATAATTCTTGAAGTTTATTTTCTCGCCTTTTTTTGGAAATTTTCCAGAAATCTCTAAAATGAAGCCGGCTAAGGTTTCGCTTTCGCCTTTTTCTTCTTCAAAAATTGCTTCATCTTCATCATCTAAAACCTTGCAAAAATCTTTAATGGTGGTTTTGCCTTCAAAAATATAATTGTTTTCATCGATTTTAGAATATTGCAAGTCTTCATCATCGAACTCATCATTGATGTCGCCTACAATTTCCTCAATAACATCCT
The DNA here is from genome assembly GCA_051278125.1 of Polaribacter sp. Taxonomy (GTDB): domain Bacteria; phylum Bacteroidota; class Bacteroidia; order Flavobacteriales; family Flavobacteriaceae; genus Polaribacter. Next base: position 4,710 of record JBNMNV010000046.1, read on the forward strand.
GTAAAGTAACGATTCCACTTGTTCCTCCATATTCATCTACTACAATTGCCAAATGGTTTTTACGTGCTCTAAAATCATCTAATAAATCGTCTAGTTTTTTATTTTCTGGCACAAAATAAGCTTCCCGAACTAAACTTTGCCATTTAAAGGTTTTCTTATTTAAATGCGCTAATAAATCTTTTGCAAATAAAACTCCAATAATATTGTCTGAATTTTCTTTATAGACAGGATTTCTTGAGTATCCGTGTTCAAGAATTTTAGCTAAAACAGTCTCGTAAGATTCTTCATCAGAAAGTGCAAAAATATCGATTCTTGGTATCATAATTTGAACTGTTTCTGTGTTTCCGAAATTTACAATTCCTTGTAATATTTTTTGTTCGTCTTTGGTTGTTGCACCTTCTGAGGTTAATTCTAAGGCTTGCGATAAAGTTTCCACGGAAAAGCTATAATTTTTGCTACCTAATTTTTTTTCGATAAATTTTGTAAGCGTTATCAAAGGTAAACTAAATGGGGTTAAAGCAATATTGATAACATGAATAAATTTAGCCATAATTCTAGAAAAACTAAGTGCATTTCTAGAGGCATAAACCTTTGGTAAAACTTCGCCAAATAAGAGAATTAGGAAAGTAACTAAAACAATTTCAATTAGAAAACGAATTGGAACTTTAAATGCATATAGGTTAAGCGTATAGTCAAAATTTCCAAACAAAATTTCTGCTAAAGAAGCAAATAAGAGTACAATTAAAATATTGATAAAATTATTGGTAATTAATATTGTTGCCAATAATTTTCTGGGTCTTTCTAGTAAAGTAACAATAATATTTTCTTCTTTGCTTTCGTTAGCAAGTATGTTTAAATCGGTTTGTGAAAGCGAAAAAAAAGCTACTTCTGTGCCAGATATTAATGCAGAACTGATCAATAAAAGAATTAAAACAAGGGCATTTATTCCTGCTAAAAAATCTATGGAAGCGAATACTATTAAAAATAAATGTTCGGGATCTGAGTCCAAATGTAAGAATTATAGGTTAACTAAAAAGGTAGATCATCATTTTCTTCTTTGGCAACAGTTTTTGGAGTTGTGGTAGAAGGTTCATTGTTTTGTGTTGGATTCGTAGTGTTATCACTATTTTTTTTAGTCGATAACATGGTCATTTCGATTACATGCACCTCGGTTGCATACCTTTTTATACCGTCTTGTTCCCATTGACGATTCTTTAATTTTCCTTCAATGTAAATTTTATCACCTTTCGTTAGGTATTTTTCACAGACTTTTGCCAAACCGTTTTTAACCACAATATTGTGCCAATCTGTGTTGGTTATTTTTTCTCCTGTTTGTTTGTTTGTATAGGTTTCGCTTGTTGCAATCGGGAAACGACCAATACAATTTTTGTCATCAAAATAATGCATTTTTACATCATCACCTAAATTACCGATTAAAATAACCTTATTTATTGTTCCTGCCATAGCGTTTTATTTTACATCAAAAGTACTAAAAATATCAATTACTTTTTGGTAGATATACTTCTAAAAAATTAGCGATTAATATGGGAACTGGATATTTTTCTATTTCAGACCATTTAATATTAGCTTCGGTTGCAAACCTGGTTTCTACAATCCAGAATTGTGTATGCAAATGCTGATGAGATAGTTTGTGAACAATTTCTTTTTTGTTGAAAAGTGAAATAGTAGTTTCATCAGGAAATAAATTTACAAATTCTTTGGATGCAATAAGCTCATTTGTATTCATACTTTCAGTTCCTTCTATGAGCGGAAATTGATACAAGCCTTGCCAAATTCCTTTGCCTTTTCTTTCTGATAAAATGGTTGTTTCATCATCGGTTTTAATCACTAGGAAATTAAAATACCTGTTTCTTACTTTAATTTTTTTCTCTTTTACGGGTAACTCTTTGATTAATTTTTTTTCTAAAGCCACACAACTGTCGGCTAAAGGGCAGGTTTCACATAACGGATTTTGAGGTTTGCAGTGCAAGGCACCAAAATCCATAATTGCTTGATTATAGCTTCCAGATTGTGCCGTGTCGATTAAAGTTTGCGCTAAGGCTTTAAATTCTTTAATTCCTGCGGATGAATTTATGGGAGTTTTAATTCCGAAATAGCGAGATAAAACCCTGTAAACATTGCCATCTACAACAGCATTAGGTTCATTAAAACAAATAGATGCAATGGCAGATGCGGTATAATCTCCTATTCCTTTTAGTTTTAAAAGTTGGTTATAGGTTGCCGGAAATTGGCCGTTTAATTCTTCTGCAACTTGTTTTGCAGTGTAATGTAAGTTTCTTGCCCTTGAATAATATCCGAGACCTTGCCACATTTTAAGAACCGTACTTTCATCTGCTTTTGCAAGATCAAAAACTGTTGGAAATTCTTCCGTAAATTTCAGGTAATAAGCCATACCTTGCGCAACTCTAGTTTGTTGTAACATGATTTCTGATAGCCAAACAAAGTAAGGGTTTTTAGTTTTACGCCAGGGTAATTCTCTGTTGTTTTGTAAGTACCAGTAAATTAAAGTGTTAGAAAATTTCATGGATAAAATATAGATTTGCAATAATACATAAAAAATTCACATAAATTTAAGTGTTTATTTTTTTGGAATTGATTAATTATCATATATTTGCATCCGCATTTTTAGAGGTAATCATATAAAAATATAGTAAAAATAGAGACATGACGAAAGCAGATATCGTATCAAAAATTTCAGATAAATCAGGAATTGAAAAAACAGATGTTTTGGCAACAGTGGAAGCATTTATGACAGAAGTTAAAGGTGCATTAGAAAATGGCGAAAATGTATATTTAAGAGGTTTTGGTAGTTTTATAATCAAAACAAGAGCAGAAAAGACAGGTAGAAATATTTCTAAAAATACGACTATTAAGATACCAGCTCACAACATTCCAGCTTTTAAACCAGCGAAAACTTTTACTGAAGGAGTAAAAAATAAAGTAGCTGTAAAGTAACAAAATACTAATCTAAACCGTTAAAGGTTTAAAAACATCAGAACATTATGCCAAGTGGTAAAAAAAGAAAGAGAGCAAAAATCTCTACACACAAAAGAAAAAAGAGAGCTAGAGCAAATAGACACAAAAAGAAGAAGTAAGCTAAAGCTTACTTTTTCGTTTGTAGCTTAGCGAAAAAAAAAATTAATTAATCAAACCAAAAAAGTTCATTGACATTCGAAGATTTATTTGTTGTGTAAGGCAATAAATCTTCTCACGGTATTACAAAATACCTGACAATATTAATCCATCTGCACAATTAAGTGCAGTGTTAAAACCAGTTCAGTATGAAAACAGAATTGATAATTCGTTCAAATTCATCTGATATTGATTTTGCCTTATTAAGAGATGGAAAACTTATTGAATTAAATAATGAGACCACTGGTAACAAGTTTTCTGTAGGCGATATTTTTTTAGCCAAAATAGGAAAAGTGTTAACTGGTTTAAATGCATCCTTTGTAAATGTAGGATATCCAAAAGACGGATTTTTACATTATCACGATTTAGGTGCGCAAGTAAACTCATTAAATTCGTTCATTAAGAAAGTAAGCACAGGTAAGTATAAAGATTTCACTTTAAAAAATTTCCCCTTAGAGGGAGATATTCACAAAGACGGTAGTATAAGCAAAGTATTAAAAACAGGGCAAAATCTGTTAGTACAAATTGTAAAAGAACCCATTTCTACAAAAGGACCAAGATTAAGTTCTGAGTTGTCTATTGCAGGTAGATTTTTGGTTTTAGTTCCTTTTTCTAATCGAGTTTCTGTTTCACAAAAAATAGAAGATCCAAAGGAAAAAGAACGTTTAAAAAGATTAGCAAAGAGCATAAGACCTAAAGGTTTTGGCGTTATTTTAAGAACTGTTGCAGAAGGAAAAAAAGTAGCAGAGTTAGATAAAGATTTGCAAAACTCACTAGAACGTTGGAAAACAATGTGTAAAAGTATTCCCAACAAAAACACACCAACAAAAATATTAAGCGAGTTAAACAGAGCATCTTCTATTTTAAGAGATGTTATGAATGAAACTTTTACAAATATTGTAACAAATGATGAAACTTTGAAAGTAGAAATAAAAGAATATCTACAAGAAATCTATCCAGAAAAAGAAAAAATTGTAAAGTTGCATAAATCTGAAATTCCTATTTTTGAAAAATATGGAATAGAAAGACAGATTAAAACTTCGTTTGGAAAAACAGTTTCTATGAGCAGAGGTGCCTATTTAGTTATAGAGCATACAGAAGCTTTGCACGTTATTGATGTAAATAGCGGAAACCGTTCTAATAAAGCAGGTTCTCAAGAAGATACGGCATTAGAAGTAAATTTAATTTCTGCTACAGAAATAGCACGACAGTTGCAACTGCGTGATATGGGTGGTATTATAGTTATTGATTTTATTGATATGCATAAAGCTGAAAACAGAAATAAACTATTTCAGCACTTAAAAGAACAAATGTCTTTTGATAGAACAAAACACAAAATATTACCTCCAAGTAAATTTGGATTGGTACAAATTACAAGACAAAGGGTTAGACCAGAGTTGAGTATAAAAACTACCGAAGATAACCCAAATAAAGATGGACAAGTAGAGGCTCCTATTGTGTTGTTAGATAAAATTGAATCGGATTTAGAGAAATTTATAACGAATTCAGAGCAGCATAAATCAACCGATAAAAAGATACAATTACATATTCATCCTTTTATTGCTTCATATTTAACAAAAGGAGTAAATTCTATTCGTTTTAAATGGTATTTAAAACACAAAAAGTGGATTACGATTATACCTAGAGATGCTTACACATACTTACATTATAAATTTACTTCTGCAAAAGAAGAAAAATAAATTTATAAATAAGGCAATAATTTTTTATCAAAAAAACCCCATAACTTTTAAGTTATGGGGTTTTTTATTTTATAAAATTTACACTATTTTTTCTCTTTAATCAAATACATATACACCGGAAAGTGATCTGAATACCCCCCTGTGTAGCATCCGTTAGAAAAACTTCTAAAAGGATATCCTTTAAATCTCCCTTTTTTATCCGTTAAAAAACGTTTGTTAAAAATTTTAGCTTGGTATATTTTATAAGTAGAATAGTCTTTATCGCCTTTATTTAATAATGGTGATGAAATAAGAATCATATCAAATAAATTGAGGTTATCTCTATAAGCCAAGGTATTAAAACCCCTTCGATACAAATCTTCATAAGGGTTGTAAATATCTAAAAGGCCTACTTCTTTCTTTTTAGCTTTTGTTTTTAATACTTTTTTAAAACTAGAATTTATCGGATCATCATTAAAATCGCCCATCGTAATTATTTTTGCATTGGGGTCTTGTTCTCTTATTTGGGCAAATATTTTTAGATTTTGATAAGCTGCTTTTTCGCGCAAAGGTCTACTTTTTGCTTCGCCACCGCTTCTGGATGGCCAATGATTTACGATGATATGAATCAATTCATCATCTAAATAACCAGAAACTAGCAACTGATCTCTTGTATAGACTTTAAAATTATCTCTATAAATATTAGGGTTAAAAACTTCGTGATGCACCGGTTTAAAGTATCTTTTTTGATATAATAAGGCTACATCAATTCCGCGTTTATCGGGAGAATCATAATGAATAATGCCATATCCTTTTTTTATTAAATGTTTAGATTTCACTAAATCTTCTACAACTCCTAAATTTTCTACTTCAGAAACACCAATAATAGCAGGTGATGTATTTGCTTTATCGAATCCTATTTGTGCAATGGTACTGGCTAGTTTATCAATTTTATCCCAATATACACTAGATCTATTCGATTTCAGCTCCATCATTGGGCTAGCTTCATCGTTAATAGAGGTGTCATTTATAGTATCAAAAAGATTTTCTAAATTGTAAAAAGCAATGGTTCTAATCGTGTACTTCTTTTCTTTACGCTGAGAAAAAGTAGCGAAAATCATGAAGAGTGAGATCGTAATGATGGAAACTGATTTTTTCATAAATGATAAAGTTTTAAGCTAATTTTAAAAAGTAAAAAGACAATTAAAATGAATAAAATTTTAGAAAAATACTAGTGATTACGGAAATCCGTAATGTTTTTTAAATTCTTGTCCATAAATTTAGACAAAAATTTATGAAAAAGTTTATACTCATGCAATTGTTGTTCATTTTTTTTATGAATACAATGAGCGCACAAAATATCGTAAAGGGAATCATTGTAGACAGTGATTTCGAAAAACCGCTTAAAGGAGTTTCTTTAAGTATCGCAAACACGCGAATACGTCTAACTACGGATTCTAATGGAGTTTTTATGATAAAAAACATACCAAACGGAAGCTATATTGTAGAAATTAAGTTTAAAGAATACGAAACTCAAAATTTCCCAATAGAACTTTCTGGAGAGACCATAGTTTTAGGAACTATATTGATGTATAAAGATTTTTCATTAGATCAAGATTTAAGTTTAATTACACTTACTGATGATGAATTAAATGATGATGCTAGTGCAGCAGATAATATTGCGGGTTTACTGCAAGCAACAAGAGATATTTATTTAAGGACTGCTGCTTTTGAGTTTAGTTCTTCATTTTTTAGAATACGAGGTTTAGATTCTGGCAATGGTAAAATATTAATTAACGGAATTGAAATGAATAAACTCTACGATGGTAGAGCACAATGGAGCAATTGGGGAGGCTTAAATGATGTTTTAAGAAATCAAGAATTTAGCAATGGTTTAGCGGCCTCTAATTTTACGTTTGGTGGCCTTTTAGGGGCTACAAATATCAGCACTAGAGCATCTGAACAAAGACCCGGAACAAGAATTACCTATTCATCTTCTAACAGAAGTTACGAGCATAGAGTAATGGCTACACATGCAACAGGGATTTTAAATGGTGGTTGGGCTATGACTTTTTCTGCTAGTAGAAGATCGGGTTTAGAGGGTTTTAATGAAGGAACAACGTATAACGCCTATTCGTTATTTACTGCGATAGAGAAAATAATAAATAAAAAGCATAGCGTTAATTTTACAGCAATTTTTACACCCAATAGAAGAGGTAAAGCAGCACCAAATACACAAGAGGTTTTTGATTTAAAGGGGATTGCATACAATGAATATTGGGGATATTTAAACGGAAGAAAAACAAACTCCAGAATTAAAGAAGTAAAAGAACCTATTTTAATGTTCAATCATTTTTGGAATCTTTCTGAAAATACATTCATCCAAACAAATGTATCGTATCAGTTTGGAAAAATAGGCAATAGTCGTTTAGATTTTAATGCTGGCGCAAATCCGAGTCCGTCTTATTATCAAAATTTACCAAGTTTCTTCGTGAGAAATAATAATTTAGGTAATGCTTATCAAAGTCAACAAATATTTTTAAAGGATGGTCAATTAAATTGGAATCGGATTTTTGATGCAAATATCACCAACAAAGCAGCAGGCGGAAATAATGCCTACGTTTTGTATGAAGACAGAAATGATGACAAACAGTTTAGTATAAATTCAATTTTAAATACCGCCATTAATAACAACATCACCTTGAATGCAAAGATAGCATATAGACGTTTGCGCTCTCACAGTTTTGCTAACGTGATTAATTTATTGGGTGGTACCGGATATTTAGATATTGATAATTTTGCCGAAACGGAAGCACAAAGCCAAAACGATTTAGTAAATCCGAATAGAGTAGTTGGCGTTGGCGATGCCTTTAGATACAATTATAACCTAAATTCTGATGTGATTAGTGCTTTTTCTCAAGCACAATTTAAGTATAGCAAAGTAGATTTTTATGCAGCTGCAAATGTTTCCAGAACAACCCATCAAAGAGAAGGATTGTATCAAAACGGAGGGTTTTCTGAAACGTCTTTAGGAGCATCAGAAAAATTAGACTTTATGAATTATGGTGTAAAAGCAGGCGCAACTTATAAAATCACGGGGCGTCATTTATTAGATGCCAATTTTACCTTTGTAACCAAGGCACCAACCATCAGAAATTCTTTTTCTAACTCAAGAGAGAATAACAATATTGTAGAAGATTTACAGAATGAAAAAATGTTTTCTACCGATGTTAGCTATATTGTTAGAAGTCCTATTATTACCTCAAGATTAACAGGGTATTACAATTATATGAAAGATGCCACAGAAATTTCTTTCTATTTTGCGGATGGAATTGGTGGCGATAATACCGCTTTTGTACAAGAGGTTTTAACAGGCATTCGTAAAAAACATATAGGCATTGAACTAGGTTTAGAAGTCCAAATTACACCAAAAATTAAATTAAAAGGAGCTGCTTCTATAGGGCAATTTACGTATGATAATAATCCAAACTTATACCTAACTTCAGAAGTGGATTCTGAATCTGTTGCTGCAGGTTTTATCAATGGCTCTAAAGATTTCGGACAAACTAACCTTAAAAATTATAAACTAGCCGCGGGGCCTCAAAATGCATATTCAGTAGGTTTTGAATATCGGGATCCCGAATATTGGTGGATAGGTGCTACGGCAAATTTTTTCAGTAATATTTTTATAGATATCGCACCCTTAAACAGATCTAGTAATTTTTATACAGACGATGATGGTTTGCCATTTGTAGAATACGACCCGGAATTGGCTAGGGAATTACTAGAACAAGAAAAATTTGATAATTATATGGTTGTAAATCTAGTAGGAGGCAAGTCATGGAAAATACAAGGCAAATATGTAAGCATTTTTGCAACCGTAAATAATCTGCTAAATACAGTCTATAAATCTGGTGGATTTGAGCAAGGAAGAAACGCAAATTTTAGACAATTAAGAGAGGATAAAGCACTAGAAACTCCTGTTTTTGGCAACAAATATTGGTATGGTAGGGGAACTACTTACTTTTTAAACATCAACGTAAGCTTATAAGAAAACAATAAATTAACGACTATGAAAACGAATAAAACAAACATTTTGATGCTAGCATTTATGGCGAGTATTTCATTTATTTCTTGTGTAGAAGATGCAGATTATTCAGTACCTCAAAGTATTGGTAACGAAGAAAATACAAGGTTAAACAATATTTTAGATAGCATTAATAGTAATCAATTAGAACTAAAACCAATCAGCGCATTAAAAAAGTTATACATTTCAGGAACTGAGCCGCTTAAAATAACTTCAAATATTGTGGTGAAAGGGTATGTGGTTTCTTCAGATCAGAAAGGGAATTACTTTAGGGAGTTTTATATGCAAGACGCTCCAGAAAATCCCACATCAGGAATAAAAATTGCGGTGAATCTCACCAATAATTATAACAAGTTTAATATTGGTAGAGAGGTCTATATTTATCTAAAAGATTTATATCTAGGTGAAACCAATTCTGGTGATGGCATCATTGCTATCGGAGGAAAAACGAGTCCATCAGATGTAAAAGAAATAGAAAGTATATCAACAAATCAAATAAGAAATCATTTGTATCGTTCTGAAAAAACTGAAGTTATTGTTCCTAAACTGGTTTCTTTAGCGGGGTTAAATGCATCGGATATTGGTACATTTGTGCAAGTACAAGATGTTGTTTTTCCTACGGATTTATCAGGAAAAGCCTATGTAGACCCAACAGAAGATTTTGATACACAACGCAAAATACAAACCTGCCAAACATTGGGATACTCGGATTTACTTTTAGAAACAAGCTCTTTTGCAAGTTTTGCAAATAAAGCATTACCAACTGGCGGTGGAACCATAAATGCAATCGTTTCTAAAGATTTTGGTGGTGATTTTTTAGTTTTAGTGTTAAATTCGGCAGACGATGTTTCTATGTTGGGTAATCGATGTACTACGTTATCAGAAAGTGATTTTCCAACCATCTTATTAGAGGAAGATTTTGAAGCTTCATCAGGAGAAATCAGCATTTCAGATTGGTTAAATTATAGAGAAAAAGGTACACAATCTTGGCGATCTTATACAGATACTTATTCACAGAGCAAAGCAGCAAGAGTAGGTTCTAGAAATTCAGGTAATGCAAATACGGTAACATGGTTAATTACAAAAAGTGTAAATTTGGGAACCACAATAGCCGAATTTTTATCTTTCGAAACTTCCAATAGTTTTGCTAACGAAAGTGATTTAGAAGTTTTAATTTCGGTAGATTGGGATGGAACGCCAAGCAATATTGTGGCCGCAACTTGGGATATTCTGCCTGCAAAAATTGTTGCTGACGGAGAAAATTTTAAAAATTGGGTACATTCAACATATATTGAGTTATCCAATTATTCAGGTACGGCACACATCGCTTTTAGATATACAGGAACTGGAAATATTAATTTTGATGGAACTTTTGAATTAGATAATATTAAAATAAACGCTAGATAATTTTTTATGATGGATAAAATAGAACATATCGGAATTGCAGTAAAGGATTTAGAAAAATCGAATCAATTATTTGCGGCTCTCTTTGGAGAAAAACATTACAAAATGGAAGAAGTACTTTCTGAAGGAGTAAAAACTTCATTTTTTAAAACAGGACCTAATAAAATAGAATTATTAGAAGCTACAAATCCAGAAAGCCCAATTGCGAAGTTTATTGATAAAAAAGGAGAAGGAATTCATCATATTGCTTTTGCAGTAACTGATATTAAAGCAGAAATAAAAAGATTGAAAGAAGAAGGTTTTGTGGTTTTAAATGAAATTCCTAAAAAAGGTGCAGACAATAAATTAGTCGCGTTTTTGCATCCAAAAACGACCAACGGAGTTTTAATTGAGTTATGCCAAGAAATTGATTAAACCCATTAGATTTTGTAATTTTGTGTGGAAAATTTGCATTATTTTAGCATTTGTGAAGGCATAAAACTGAAGCATAGCTTTGGTTACTGTGCTACATATAAAGATAAATAATTTTAAAAGAAACTAATTTTATACCATATTATAATGTTTTGTTGGTATACGTTAAAATACTGTGAACTGTATCGGTGAACTGCCTGTTAATTATTATATTGCACCGATTTTAAAAAGTAATTCTTAATGTCTTCGAAATTTGACTCCTATCAAAAAAGGCGATTGCAATCTTCTTACATTTCTGTTGTAATAAGCATTGCTTTGGTACTTTTTATGGTGGGTGTTTTAGGATTTGTTTTATTAAAGTCTACTTCTGTTGCCAATCGAGTAAAAGAAAAAGTAGCAATTACGCTTTTTATAAAAGATAAAGTAACGCAAAAGCAAATAAAAACGTTTAGAGAATCTCTTTTAAAAGAAGACTTTACAAAAAATGTTGTTTATACAAGTAAAGCGCAAGCAGCAGAAAAATATAGTGCAGAAATTGGTGAAGATTTCTTGAAGTTTCTTGGTGAAAATCCGCTAAAAAACGGAAT
>JBNMNV010000047.1:0-16006 GCA_051278125.1 Polaribacter sp.
ATCGAGTTAAAGTTCTTGAATTTTTTAGAAACATGTTGATTTAATATTTTTTTTTCAATAAAACCTCCGGTAATTTCTATAAAATCATTGGCAAGTGCAGATAATTTCTCTTGAATTGCTGTTTCTAATTCAGTTTCTATTAAAGAACTTTCTTGTGTTAAATTATTTTTTAGTGCATCTAAGTACCAATCATTTATTTGTTTAAAAAGAGCTAGGGTGGCATTAAAGAACTCGTTAAAAACAAGTTTCTTTCCTTCTTTAGAAAACACCTCATCATATTTTTTGATAAGATTTACTCTGTGTACGTTAAAATTTAAAATATCAAATTTAGAAATTTCGGCAATTAAAAAGGTTTCATCAGATTTTAATAACTCATACCATGTGCCATCAATCTTGTTTTTTTTATTATAAAAATGAACTCCTTTTGAGTATTCCTTAATAAAAAGAATAAAATCCAAAACATCTCTATCATCAATATGAAAGTTTTTTGGATTTAATATATGATCATACGTTTTATTCACCTCTTTTATTTTATTTCAGTCCCTTCGTTAAGATAGAAAGGAAAAACTATATTATCTCTTACGTTGGTGGAATGAATTTCATAAACAACTTCTAAATGAATCAATCCATTTATGGCATCAGACTTTGATGCAATCACATTATGAACAATAATTCTAGGTTCATAAATTCTAATACTTTGTTTTAACTCAAAAGCAAGTCGTTCAATGATATCGAAATCCGCTTTTTCAAACATATAATTATGCACAATACAGCCATAATCAGATCGCATAATGCGTTCACCAAGTTTGGTGTTAAAAAAAATTATCAAACTTTGTCGAATATCTTCCTCTCTCGAAACCATTTCGATATCCGCTTTTTCTTTACTAAATGTTGGAGGAAAGCCCCAACCTCTTCCTAAAAAAGATTTTTCTTGTTCCATATTTTTTAATTAATTCCAACAGTAGCTCCTTTAATTGTTACTTTACCGGAAGCTACCAGATCTGCTTTACTGCCTCCTTTTGCAATAAGGCTAGTTTTTGCGGCTATATTTACCTTACTTCCAGTTACCTTGACTCCGTCACCAGCTTTTCCATTAAGAGTAATTCCTTTAGAACCAGTAATTGTTACTGCGCCTGAAGATGTAATTTTAATATTTTTTTTACTTTCAAGTTCAATACCTGAATCAGACATTTTAATAACATTTTTATTTTGATCTGTAATGGTAATCCCTTTTGCTTTTTCATTAATAACAATGCTATTTTCTTTTGGGGTACTTATTGTTATTATTTTATCTTTATCATCGAACTCTAGCGTAAGTTTACTCTTTGATACAAAAGCTTTTAGTGCATTATCTTTTTTTAGTTTTGTATAAGGTTCATTGGCTTTTGTATAAAGGCTTCCTAAAACAATTGGGTGTCTAGGATCATTAGAAATAAAAGAAACAACCACTTGAGAACCTATTTCTGGTATAAAAAACGAGCCTGCTTTTGACGATACATAAAAATGTGATAGTTTAGCCCAAATACCGTTTCCTGAGTTTTTTAAAGCGGGAATCAATACTTGAATTCGTCCCTCATTTAATGGATCTGCGTCAATTTTTTTAACGGTACCAATATGAATTCCTTCAATAGGTTTTATGAGACTAGATTTATCAATAATGTTTACTGAAGAGTGTATTTTTTTCAATCCAAATTCAATGGTTGTTGTAAAAATACCACTTTCTATTTGATGAGAAATGCCTGTTAAATAAATGTTTCCATCAAAATGTTTTCCAAATCCATTAAGAGCAACAACCGACCCTATATCAAGATTCGTAACTCCTTTAAATTTTGCCCTTCCTACAATTCTACTAAGCCTTGATTCTTGTAAAAATGCATTTGAAATAGCCTTTAATTCTGGAACTTCTGTACTTTGAGGAATATTTATAGTAATCGCGGCTGCACTCGTAGAACTACTGATTACTTTTCCTTTTAAAGTATCGTTGGCAACTAAGGTAGGCTCAATAGCTTTACTTTTATTCTCTTTATCTGTGTAAGGATTCCAAGAATCAAATGTTAGGCTACTTAATTGAGAACTAGCATCTATATGAGCATCAAAATTTATGGTTGCCTCTCCATTCGTAATTGTTTGCTCTGGTTTAGTGGCTGAATTAGTAGGTTTTGAAATCTTAATTTCATTATCTGAATTCAGTAATACGAGACCATTAATTTTAGCTCTACTTAAAATAAACTCCCAATCATTAGAATTATATTTAGGAAAAAAAGGGTGTGTAACTGTTGTTGCAGTAATCACCGATTTTAAACCTGAAACCTTTTTTATTAATGCTGAAAAAATATCGCTGTCTTTTTTTTTTTCATATACCTCAGCCGTATACGAGTTCGTAAGCTTAACAGCCTTGTCAACACAATCTAAAACTAACAAACTTTGCCAAGGTTTTGATGCAAAACCATCCTTAAGTGATATCCCTAATTTTTCGACAATTCCTTTGAAAACGACTACATTATCTTGCTCATAACCAAATTTTAATTCAACACTTTTTCCGGGTGCAAAATCGGTATCTTCGCTCTCATCGAAGGTATTTAAATAAGCATTACCTCCCGACAGGTACACTTTAGAGCGGCTAATTTTATTAATTGCTTTATCAACATTTAACCTTATCACTCTGTAATCCGATTTTATCGGCTTTCCATTAATCAAAACATCAAATGAAATTGGTTTGTTAACAGAATCTTTAGGCTTATTTCCTGAGGAGGTTGGCATAGTGCTATTTTATAGGTGGAATTTCTAATTGAGCTCCAAATTTTAAAGCACGAAAAGAACTTAAATTATTGAATTCAGCCAATTTTATATAATATTGTTTATCATCATAATATTCTTCAGAAAACTTCACAATATTATCACCATCTTTAATTACCGGCATTTTAGTAATATCTGGACTTTGATACAAACTTTTATCGTTTGTGTCAAAATTTTTAACAGTCATATTTATTACTGCTCTTAACGGAATACCAAAACCATCAAAAAAGGTGTAACTATAGTCGAATGAAGATACAATCCCTTTAAAATTAACAAGACCTAAACCCCAAGTTAGTCTGACGAAAGGAGGACGGTGTGTTGTGAAAATTGGATTTACAGCGACCAATTCTAAAATTTTAATAGACTCCACGATATTACCACCTGGCAAAAGCGAAAATGGACCATAAGGCACAGCACCAGTATTATCTATTGTAAAACTTAAAACAAGAGTGCGCTGTTGAAACACAGTCGCTTTACTTGTAACAGCCGTTCCGCCTGCTAAAGAATCTTGAGTTTGCGTAACTTTTGGTTCTCCTACACTTATTTTTAATTCGCTAGGATTTAACTGTAATTTATAAATACCTATCAATTGGGTGCCCATCGGATCTTTATATCCAGAAATTACTAATGCATTTATTAAGCCCATTAATAATTAAGTTTAGATTCTAATTCTCTTAAAACAGCATGGACGCATTCTTCAACTAATTGTCGTTTTTCAGTTTCTTTAAGTGTGTTCTCGGATGACGCCGTAGAAAGTTTTGAGTCAATTATTTTAATAATATCTTCTTCAGTTTCTTTTGAGCTTTCATTAACTTTTCCTTGAATAATTAATTCTTTAATTACAACAGTCATATTATTTTAAATAATTAAACGGATTGAAAAACTCGCCAGAAATATCTTGACTAAAATGCGAATAGGCTATCTTTAAAGTCTCAACGGCAATCTCTGATTTATCGGCGTTAAAAGCGCCTATTTCCATCTCTTTAGGATAGCAATCATAGAAAGACCAGGTCATTAAAATATCATCTTTGTCTGTATCTAAAAGCATTACATTCACTGTTCTTCTCTCCACACCATAAAAAAAAGCGTCATTAATTAAAAAGCTTCTACACCATTTGCCCAATGGAGAAGTTTCCTTAATTAAACCTCTTGTTAACACTAAATCTGGGTAGGTAGTTGCTGTTGGCAATTTATATTGCCTATTGTTGTTGCCGGAATCTGCTAAAACTGATTCGCCTGCTGTTGCCTTAATCCCCGAAATAGATTGAAAATAAGATTCATCCGGACCAAAAAGAATATTCGTTGCCAAACCAGAGATAAGTTGACCTCCTAGAGCAGCCGTTGAAGTTACTTTAAACTTAAAACCTAGAGCTGGGTAGTCTTTTTTATCCAATTTTATTTTGTTTTTGTTCCATAAAAGTACTGAAACATTTTACATTAAATTAATTTTAAATCATTAAACATGCAAGATAAAAATACAAAAACAAAACTTTTAAAAAGAGAAGTGAAAATTATTAATAAACTTCGATGTTTAAATTTAGCGCTGTTTAGGTTCGTGACCTAAAACTTAACGATAATACTATAAAACAAAATAGGCTTGAAATAATTTAAAGTACATCAGGCCTATTGTTTAATATAAAACTTAAAATTACATTTTAAGAAATGATTTATGCAACTTCTTGAGTCATCCCTTCATGCGTGAAAACGATTGTTTCGATTCCAGCTTCAGAAGATTGAGAATTCATATCAGTTGGTGTTACTTTCTGTGCAAATGCATTTGTAAGTGTCCAAGTCATTCTTGCCTCATTAGTTTCGTCTAACAACCTAATAACGACAGTAAGTCTTTTGTAAGTGTTAAGACTTATTTCATTAATCCATTCATAGAATTGATTATCATTAGCGAATACACCTTTTTTAAGGGTAACATCACCGTATTTCATTAAGCCGGGCATTTTAATTGTTCCATGATTGGGACTGTTTCCGTGACGGTATTCAATTACCTCGGTTTCAACATCGAGACCACTTACTTCTTGAAATGGAAGATCTGTGATGTCTCCAATATCAACAGAAAAATAAAACTTTGGTAATGGCCAAAATTGATCTTGAGCCTCTCCTGTACCTACTACTGGTTGTGCCATATTGTATGTTTTTTTTATTTAATTTTTAAGATTTTTGTTGTTGTTGTTCAAAAGTAATTACAATAAACTCAGCAGGTCTTGTGATCGCTAATTTTATTGTCATCTTTAAAACACCATCTAATATATCATTTGGAGTCATTGTAGTCCCTAAACCTATAGAGACTTCAAAAGCATCCTCCGGAGAACCTCCAGCTAGAAGTCCTGACTGCCATTGATTATTTAAAAAATTAGTCACTGTTGATTTCAGCGTAGACCATGTTGTTGAGTTATTCGGCGAAAAAACAAATGCTTCTGAAGCAAATTTAATACTTTGCTCAAGAAAAGTCATTGTTCTTCTAACGCTAATATATCTGTATTCCTGAGAATTCCCTTCTAGAGTTCTTGCTCCCCAAACTAAAACACCTTTACCTGCAAAGCTACGAATCGCATTTATTGCTTTTCCATTTAATGGTAAATTTAAATCTTCTTGATTCTCGTTATTAATATTTACAGCGGGAGAAATTACCGAGCCCAAACTAATATTTGCTGGAGATTTCGCTACACTCACCACACTATCACACATTGTATATGCCCCTGCCATAGCAGAACTTGGCGGTAATAAATTCATCATTTCTCCCATATCATCCATTATGGAATTAATTTTAGGAGACACAACCACTAATGTAGACTGAAGCGTTTTAATCAAATCCTTATCAGTTACTTCCAAAATCTTGTTTATCTCAACTTTAATTCCTTCTGCCCTTGCCTCAGAGATACTCTCTGACTCCAAATTTGCATCTACTTCAGCTTCAAGAATAGCAACTAAATCTTCTGGATTGGCTATTAATGAATAATTTAACTCAGACGACTTTACGATTGCCGTATTTAAAAAAGGGTAATATGAAGCTCCCCACTGAAGGAAGTTTGAGCCCACGCCTTCTCTAAATTTATTGACAACATCATCCTCATCAAAAGTTCTTTCCAAGTGGCCATTGTACACATCCAAAACAGCAAATCTATTTTTCATTTTATAACCACAATGAGATAACATTGCTGCTTGTAATGAATAACAATCAGATTCTGAAAGTAATGTAGCCTCTGGGATTACTAAAATAGTTGGTTCTAAGTCTTTTTCTAAAGACATTAAGCCTCCGCCCTTCGGATCGTTTAACTTAGATGCATCAATTTTTTCACTATAATCTCCAACAGAGACTATAAAACAATCTGCTCCGCCGTTTGCATAAAACAAGCGAATGGAGTCAAACAATAAAAATCTAGTACCTTCAACAAAAGATAGTTTAAATCCTACTGATGAAGACTCATCTGCTTCGATGTTAAATTTTGTTTTCGGTGCACCTCCAAACAATTCTAAAAATTGTCCGAATGATGAAATTTTAGTCGGTTTATTAATCAAAGATTTCGATCCTCTGTTTGCTTTTTCGGTGTATCCTATAAAAGCAGGAAGTGCAGTTTGAACTGGTACAACGGAAGACCCAAATGAGCTTTTCTCTTCAATATAAACCCCAGGGGTTGCCAAGGTTGATGCCATATAATTAGTTTGTTTAAAGATTTATGAGGTAGTAAATATATATAAAAAAATCATTATTCTTACTATAATCATAAAATATCAGTTATTTATTTTCATATTCTAACAAAAACATCGTTAAAATAAATATTTTCATTTACATCAAAACTAATTGTACTTGCTTTAGGAAATGGTAAAAAAATTGAAAAATAAGTTAAAAAGTCATCATCTTTTTTTAAATATAATTTATTTGTATATGACTGAGAAGCAAGAATTTCATCTTCAATGATCATGAAGTAAACACTAGTTCCATTAGCTAGAATTCGATTATCGTATGTATTCAATTTAAAAGAATTTTGCTCGTCCGTAATAAAATATTTTTCAAAGTCTAATATTACATTCGATTTTGAGAAAAAATTATATCTAAACTTCACTTTTCTCGCATTAAAATGAATAGAATAGATAAGTTCGTCTAATACTTCACTTGCCGTTTCACTTCCAAAAAATTGATTTTTTGAGTTAATATTTAAAGAAATTTCTCCAAAAACTCCATCATCAACACTTTTTTGGATGTTATTTTCATCAACATAAACATTTGAATGCAGCTTTTCGCTAGATAAATCTTGTGTGTTTTGAAAAATAAATTTTTGATTATTAGTGTACGGTATGTCTGTTATGTTTAAAAAAGAGTTGTTTTTAATTTTAAAAAAAAAAATGAGTTTTATTTCTCCAGCAAAACTTTGGAATTCAAATTTCGGGTCTTTTTTAGAAATAAGTGCAAATCCATTTTCTATAAACCGAATAAGAACGCCATGACTTTGAAGAAGTCTACGAGTCTCTTCTTCAACCGTAATATCTAATTCTTTTAAAAGGTTATCATTGTAAAAATTATGGTAAAATTTTACACTTATAAATTTTGAAAACTTGGATACAAAATTGTACTGATTTTTAACCATATGCTCATTCTATATTGGTAATAATTTTCTCTAAGGTAATTTATTATACCGTAATTATTTCTTTTTTACGGAAGATAAACCAAGAATTCTTGGAACATCTTCAGAAATCATTTCTCCATCAAATACTATACTCTTCAGTTTATAAGAGACCGACGGCACATAATTAGCACCAATGTTTCCCCAGAGTTTATTAATTTCATCCAAGGAAATATTCAATAATTCCGAATATATTTTGTTTCCATTTTCTGGTAAACCAGGCGTATTAGCGTCTTCAAAAATATTATTATTTTGAAAAAACTCAATAACCAATGATATATATCTTAATGCTTCTACATAATTAAAATTAGGGAAATAAGCAGAAAACATAACATGTAAGTTTATTTTAACTGGAGGGTTGCTGCCTGAACTGTATTTCATTCCTGCGTTTTTAGAAATTTTTTCTTCCTCTATGTGTAATAAAAATATAGAGACTTTATTTTCAATATCTTGATTTAAATTACCTTTAATATCTACTAAACTACTCACAATAACGGTATCGTCTGGAATTGATAATTTATTTTTAATAAACTCATTTAATTTTGAAGCAATAGATGTAATTACATTGTGTATCATAGGACGTATCTATAAATATTTTTTTACTGCTTTTATAATTATTCTAAATATATAAATACTGACGAAAGAAACAAAACACCCTATAATATATAGCTGTACTGTAAATATTTTTTCAATTGAATTTACATTCTCTTCAGCAGAGGTAAGACTAAGAAGTCCTAAAAAAATAAAGGACAGAAACAGCGATAATACAACCCCCAATACAAACCAAAAAAGTTCTCTAACAATTATTTTTTTCATAACTTATTATGGTCTTTTAATTGGTTTTAGTTTCATTTTATACGCCAAAAACAAGGTTAACATTCCTATAAAAAATGAAATATAATATTTCCATTCAGATTTAATAAATAGATTTATCTCGGGCAACAGTTCATTTAAAAAAAAGTAAATAAGGATTGTAATTGGAATTAATAGCACAAAAACGATGACTACAAATAACAAAAAGTTTAGTTGATTTTTTACAATAGAATCTCTAACATTCCAATCGAAAAGTAACACTAAAAAGGCAAGCACTACCGTTATTAGAAAAAATATTGCAGTGGTAATAAAAATATTCTTGTTTTTTAATAAGTATTTAGAAAATCGTATAGGATATCCTTCTGATACTGCAATAGGATTTTTTACTATTTTAATATTGGTGGCAAATTTATCTTCTATGACATCCCATAAGTCTGTGTAACCATTATCATACCCAAGAGCCCAGATTCCAATTCCTTTTAGCTTGTTACTCATTGCGAAGTCGTATTTCTTACCTAATGTATAATCATCATCGAACCAAATCTCTTGCGTTGTATTGTCATCAAATGTTAAACTGTAGTAGTTTGTCATACTTTTATCATCTCTAAAAGCATTAATTTTAACCTCATCGTTATCGATATACTTTTTCTTTATTTCACTATATGTCAATGGTTTATCATAAGTGCTTTTATTATAAACAGTACTCCCATCTTGCTCAAGTTCTCCTTTCCATAAACTTCCGTAATAAGGAAGTGCTAAAATTGTTTTTTCAGATTTAATTCCTTCTTCTAAATAATAGCTTACCGTTGTTGAAAGACTCAACGAAGAATTCTCTATCGATCTTAAAGGAGCAACTGCACCTTGAGCTTTATCGCCAATATGATAGTCATAGCCCATGATTACAAATAAATCTATATAATTTTCAAGCTCTTTAACATCAAAAACATCGCGGCTATTATGAGCAGGTAAAGTCATGGAAAGATAAAAAGTTTTACCCTCTTTTTCGTAAATATTATCCATTTTACCTCTAAAATGTTTGACAAATCTGTTTAATTTTTCTCTTTTAAAATAGGATATTCCTTCAAAATTTAAATCAATTCCGTCAGCATTTCTTTTTATTAGAAGTTCAGATACCGTTTTTATAAGAACATCCCATCTATCGGTATTTTCCAAAAACTCATCATTATTTTTAATTCCATGGCAAGAAACAGTTAACAAAACTCTGGTATTTTTAACCATAGCAGAATCAATCATTTCGGTGGTATTCCATTCTTCAATTTGTTCTGGATTTGTATATCCTCCTGTAGATGGATCTATCTTATAGGAAAAATAAGAAATGGTTGAAAGCAACTCAAAAGGGTAGTTTTTCCATTTAGAACCCATCCAATAAGGATGCCACCCAAAAACTTCATTATTTGGTTTTATTGTTTTGTAGCTTTTATCCTTCACATAATAAATATCTTGAATTGAATCCCAAGTAAAGTTGTCGCTATTTATTTGATCATCTTTTTGATTTATCATATCAAATAAATAACCATAATTATTAAGCATGTTTTTTTGTTTCACCGTCAAATAGGCATTTGAGTCTTCAGGCGTTTCGTTATCTTCTGATTGATTTGAAGATTTGGTATCCTTTAATCCGATGCCTTTTTTAATCTTATTTATCCCACGATTTACATATCTAAACTCGGTTTGAGTTTTTCTAACACTACTTTTAAGTTTCATACCCTCTCTGCAGGAAGTTATAAAAATTAATAAGGCACCTAATATTATAAAATTTCTATTCATCTTTTAATAGTGTTACGTGAATATAATCTTTAAAAGCTACAACGTCTTTCATAATTTCATTTTTAATTTTGATTGTCCCCACTGCAACTACATTATAACTTATAGGATATTCGTATAAAGTTGAATTATTGGTAAGATAGACTTCTGCTTTTTTAACATTCTTTTCAGTAAAATTATCACTTTTATAAAAAGCAAAATTTGAAGCATAATTATAGGTTCTTGTATCTAAACTTTGATTTTTTATAACCAATTCAACTTCTTTATTTTGTTTAACAGAGAGTTCTACGGGTCTTAAAGATTTACGAATCTCATTTCTAGCAAAAACAATTAAAGGGCTTTCAATTTCCGATAAAAGTTGATATTGCTCTATAGCGGTTTTATCAAAGCCAATCCAATACCCCCACCCAAGTAGGTTATCAAATTCGTCTATATTAATAGTAAACGTTTGCTGATAACTTCTAGTCAAATCTAAACGAGGACCTAGCGTAAAATTTTTACTATTAATTATTTTATAGATTGTATCATTTACTTCTTCTATTACGAGCTTCGATAAAACAATCGTATCGGGTTTAACTTCCACTTGCAACTCTAATTGTGGGGCTATCTTCTTTATGGCTATTTTTAATTTTGATTTAAAAAACCCCTTATTTTTAATAAAATTGTCATTAGAAATATTGACTGTCAGAACATTGTCTGCCGAAATTTTTATGGTTCCGTTAACACTTTCTTTCTTTCTTAAATTATTTTTAACAAATCTAGTTTTACCACCTTCTAGAATACTAACTTCTTTGAGGGTATTTTTTTTAATATTCGTTATTTCGTAAAAAATAAGATCATCTTTTTTCACATCAAACTCATAACTTTTCACTTCACCGTTCGTTGGAGAACTTATATTTAGATTGGTTAAATATAGTGTATCTTTTACTACTTTAGATTTTAGATGCTTTAGCAAAAAGGACTCAAAAACATTTATTTTTAATTCCCCAGTTTCAATTAGAACTGTTCTTAAACTATCAACATAAGTTTGTGTGTAATACTCTGGTAAGCCTAGGTCTGAATTTTTAGAAATATTGTCGATTAATTGTTTTTTAACTTTTCCTGAAAGATTCCCTAAATCAGTATAAAGATCCTCTGAGTATTTTTTTTTAATAGAGTCTAATAATTCAGTGCTATTCTTTTCTAACACTACTTTAATAGAATCGCATGCGTATAAATTTACTAAAATTATAATTCCGATTATTTTACTAAATATTTTGACTCTATACATACTTTTATCCTTTAGTATTTTTTCTATCCACTTCTTGTCTCATTTTATTATAACGATCTATAGCGTCTTGTTTTAGCATATTTTTAATTTCTGCCTCTTTAGACTTTAATTCAATATTCGTAGATATTTCTTTTAATTTTTTACTCTTTACCCTTTCATGATCAAAATTATCTAATTTTATTAAATAAGACATTTCAAATTGAATTTCACCTTCTAAAATCAAATTATCATAAGGCCCCTTCGAAGATAGGAGCTTTGTAAGTACAGGAGCAATTTCAATCATCATAAAAATAAAAAAAATAAAAACTGACGAAATTTTATCAATTTGATTCAAAGCTCTAATTTGATCAAATAAGCCATGTTTGTGTGCTAAAATAATAGCTTTTTCACTATCTATCGTTTTTTGAATTTTATTTTTCTCTAAAAAATACTGTTTTAGTATTGAATCTTTCCGATTTTTTTCCTGATTTAATTCTAAAAGAAATAAATCGTAGCGTTCTTTTCTACTTCGGCATTCCTCACCATATCCTTTTACTTTAGTTCCACAAGTGCCTGTGCACTCGCATTTATATTCTTCATAATATTTATCTCTTAAAAGTAGTTTTTTTTGAAAACTAGCCTCTAAATCCGCTGTTTTTGATTCAATAATTTTTAAATCAGCATCGTATTTCTGACGATTTTGATCAGATTGGTCTGTTTTTTCTTTATTTAAAAATGCGGAAATTTCACTCTTAAATAATTTAATTTCTAAAGGTTTAGAAATAATCACCGCTATTAAAATAGCTATTAATAGCCTCGGAATTGCTTTCACAAACTCCCGAAATTTATGATCACTAATTCTCATTGACGAGACAATATACCTATCTAAATTAAAAATAATACTCCCCCAAAATAATGCAAGAGAAATTGCAATTAAATTTGAATTGAATATAAGATTAAATGCAAAAAAAGAAGATAAAACAGACAAAACTGCCGTAAAAAAAATTGTTAAGCCAATACTTGTATATTTATTAATCTCAAAATCAGGACACTTTTTTATTAATTCTAAGGCAGCACCAGAAGAAAAAAGCAAAAATCTTGTTATTATTGAAAACTGCTGTCTCATTTAGATTGAATTTTTTTATAAATTTCAACTAAAAAATTTTTAATTTTTGACGACTTATTGAAAGACCTGTTAATGCCTGGAGAATACTGTGAGTTATTTGTAGGAGACTGAATATTCAATTTATTATTAATTTGAGCACGATCAAACGTATGAAAAATAAGTTTTTTAATCTGTCTATTTTGTAAGGTCATAAACGTGAAAAATAATTGAGTCTCTTTCATTATTTTCAATTCGTGAGACCCCACAAGTGGCAAGTTACCAATAGTATTTTCATAAAGTTTACCAATCATATTAATTTCCCAAGAAATTTTTATAGTTTGTCCCGAATACACCCCGTAATTACCTTCATTAAGGGACGAAGATTCGATTTTTATATATTGATTAATAATAGGATCTAATGCACTAACAATAAACTCGATATCTTTATTTTCGAAAACTTTAATAAACAAAATTTTAGAAATTGAAGATTCCTTATTAATAGCGGTTAACAAAAAACGTTGGTCCTTATTTAAATTTAAAACTATAGACCCAATTAAAGGCACATCTCCAATCATTGGTTCAATTGAAACATGATAAGCGTTTTCAATATTCCACTGCAATTGCACAGATTCATTTTTTTTAATAATTGTTTTATCTGCTCCAAAATCTGCGTTAATTTCCCCAGATAATAGTTTAAGTTTTTCAGAATCTAACAAAGTACTTTTAAAAAAAACGTTTTTGGCTCTAACTAATTCTTCTGCACGCTCTAATATAACTTCAGGGTTTGGTTTGTCTATTAAAAATGTTTTATCAAAAATCGCAAAAAAAAGTTCATCGTTAGAGATCACCGAATTGTAAAACCAATAAACCGAAACACCTCCATCTACCAACCTTTTGCATAAATTAACGATTCTAAGTGATTTTTTATGAGCGATAGAAACGATAACAATTTCGATTTCGATATTTTTATTGAATACCGTAAATAAGGAATCTGTTATAAAAAATAAATCATTTTCGTCAACTAAAAGCTGAATAGAATGCTCACATCTTAAAATTTGAGTGTTAATTTCAGAAATAATATCAAATGTAGTGTAAACTTTAAACAAATTTAGTTAATTTTAGAATCTAATCGTATTTAGCAAATATAACCTAATATAAATTACGATAGTAGCAAAAAAAACATGTCTAAAAAGATCTTGAATCCTTTCGTTGGCCTTACCCCCTATTCTCAAAAAGATAGTGCATTCTATTTTGGCAGAGAACAAGAAGTTGAAAATTTACTGCAGATTCTTCAAAAAAACAAACTATTAACTTTATCTGGAGATGCAGGATCTGGTAAAACATCTTTAATTAACGCTAGCTTACTACCAAGGCTTAAAAATGGTTTTGTTGGGCAAGCGGGTAAACAATGGTCGATAGCATATTTTAGACCAAGTACCGACCCTCTATCAAATTTAGCGCATGCACTTACCGCTAATGGGGTGCTGAATATTGAATCAAAACCAAAAACTACAGACTATAAATATTATTCACAGCTTATAAAAGAGTTTGAAGCGGTAGGGATTGTTGAAATTTATAAACGTTCAGAAATCTATGACAAAAAGAATCTTTTAATTATTATAGATCAATTAGAAGATTTGTTTAAGTTTAAAGAATACTTTGAACCTGCAGTAGCAGAAGATGATCATAATTTAATGGATTTAGTTTATAGATCGGTTTCCTATAAAAACATGCCGATATACTTTCTAATATCCATTGAAAGTAAATTTCTAACAAAAACAGCTTCTTACAAAAAACTCCAAGAAATAATTAGTCCGACCCAGTATACAATTCAGAATTTAGATACTTCTAAAATCAATCGTATCCTTGAAAATACATTTTACAAACACCAAGTGCAATTTGATCCGTTAGTCATTGACAATTTTCATGAGTTTTTAAATGAAAAAATCAGCTATCTTTCTAATTTTCAGTATTTAATGTATAAACTGTTTGATACGTTTGTCATTAAAGGAAATGAAAAAAAAATAATTAAACTTCAAGACATTAAAGAACTTGGAGGAGTTGTTAATGTAATTTCAAAAGATTTAGAAACTTTTTATGAGAATCTCTCCCCAGAGAAACAAAACGAAATGTCTCTATTTTTTAAGGCATTAACAAAACCTCAAACCCCTTCTATTACATCAAATTATGAGAAAATAAGCAATATTTCTGAATATGTAAATATCTCAACTACCACCCTTTCATCAAATATTAAATCTTTAAAACATACTTTTTTTGATTTAATAGAGGTTTTTGAACCGTCTATTTCTGGTATCAAAAATTATAACGAAACCCGCCTTGATGCTAAGAATATTTTAAATTTAAAATATAGTAAGCATTTAAATTGGAAAAGAGGTTTAGAATGGATATCCGAAGAAAGAGAAGATTACTTAAAATACAAAACTTTTTCTGAAAATGCTATTAAAAAAGATAATGACGAAATTGATTTTATAAAAACACTAGAGTTAGAAAATGCTATTCTATGGCGCGATAACCCCAATCATAACATCAATTGGGCGAAAAAATTTAATTTTAATTTCACAAAAACAATAGCATACATCAATAAAAGTGAAGAAGATAGTTTAAGGTTAAAAAAAGAAAAAGAAGATCAATTTGAAAGAGAACAAAAAAAGGAAAAAACGAAAAGAAAAGTATACTTAATCTTAGGCATCGCAATGCTGATTTTGACCACTATAGCCTTTTTTCAAAAACAGGAGGCAACGAAAGCTAAGGAAGAAATAGAGTTTGCTCAGAATGAATTAGAAGGCAAAAATGATGAATTAAATGATAAATTTAATGAATTAAACGTTAAAAATGATTCACTAAAATCAGCGAGAAAAACTGATAGTATACAAAAAAAAGAAATTAATACTCAAAAGAAAAAACTTGAAGATAACCTTGAAGATCTTACAGAAACTACAAATAATCTAGACAATACATTAAAAAAATTAGTTAATGCTGTAAAGGTAGATAGCATAAAAACAGAAGACCTTAAAAAAAGTGAAAAAAAGGCAAATGAAGAATCAAAAATTAATAAGACTACTGCAGAATTAATTGAACTCAAGTATTCCTTTAACGATTTAAAATTGGAATTAAGCAAGGCTTTTCTAGAAAAAAACAAAGAAAAAATGGAAGAAATAATTGCAAAATCCATAAAAAAACAAAAAACTTTTGATTCATTACGAAATAGGAAAGACATAAAACTACCCTACATAAGCGATGACAATGTTTTAGAGTTGAATAAAAAAATATTATCTGTTTTAGAAAACAAAACAAAATATAGTCAAACTAGCATGTCATTGGCGAAGTCAAAAAACTCAATAAGAACCTTTAATATCTATAATAAAATAATAGCTTTTGGGGGAGATAAAGGTGAAATACAGTTTTACGATATTAAAAAAGATGAAAACTTAAAGACTATTAATATTTCTCAGAATAATATTGAAGATAGAATTCGTAACATTAAATTTCTAGATGAAAATTCGTTATTTGTAACAACTTTTTCTAAAAAAGTTTTAAAGATAACCAGAGACCCCTTGAATATTAAACCAATTTACCCATCTAATAAAGATATAATTATCGATT
>JBNMNV010000048.1:0-15971 GCA_051278125.1 Polaribacter sp.
ACCAACACAACTAACCCAAATCTCAATGAACTTCGCTAACTATATTCCCGTTAGCGGGTGCAAATATACAACCTGTTTTAACACCAACAACTGTTTTCTGAAACTTTTTTCTGATTAATTTTTAAGAGGCTGTAAATGTATTCTTTATAACATGAAATTTCACCCTTGTTTTTCTACTTATTTAATTAAAAGCTGGTTTCTTATCCAAATAGAAACTATTACTCCTAAAACTTAGCTTTTATATCTCTACAGTTATGAAATGATATGAGTGTTAAGTAATCTATTTTGTAAGATTTGAATCCATAATTACGACTATAATCTCTTTATTAAAATGTAATTTATTAAATTTAATTATTTAGAAGTAATAGAGATGCCAAAACTTTTACACTTGATCCGTTCTAATGCGAATGTTAACACAACCATTAGATACGAAAAATCGTCTAAAAATATATCTTTAGACGATTTGGATACTCACAAATTACAAGTCCCCCAACTTATAAAATGGTTTAGTACTTAAATTCGCTACAAATATATATTTATTATTTAGTTAAAAAAATACTTTTCGTTGAATGGTCACTTTTAAGGGTTTGAAATGCATGAAAGTTTAGGCCGTTAAATACCACTAATAATATCGTGCTTCGTAATAATATGATGATGTCCGTTTTCTAAATCGACTAAAACGGCATCATTCTCTCTAGTCATCAATTTTGATATATCTTCTAATTTAGTCGATTTTATAACCATAGGATATGGTTTTCCCATAATTTCTTTAATCGATCTGTCTGCTATATTTTTATCCGTAATAAAATGATGTAATAAAATAGACTCATCCAAAGAACCCACAAAACCGTTTACATCTTTTACAGGCATTTGCGAAATTTTAAAAGATTTCATTCGTTCAATTGCATGAGAAACCAACTCTTCTGTTTGTGCAAAAACTAAAGATCTACTTGAATCACTTTTTACTAAATCTGCTGCAGTTTTAAAATCTTCTTCTACAAAACCTCTATCTCGCATCCAATCGTTGTTAAACATTTTACCAACATACCTGCTACCATGATCATGAAACAGCACAACCACAACATCGTCTTTTGTAAAATGTTCTTTTAATTGCAGCAATCCTTTTACGGCGGCTCCAGCAGAATTCCCTAAAAACATGCCTTCCTCTTTTGCCAAACGCTGCGTATAAATTGCGGCATCTTTATCGGTTACTTTTGTAAAACCATCAATAACTCCAAAATTTACGTTTAATGGTAAAATATCTTCTCCAATTCCTTCTGTAATGTATGGATAAATCTCATTTTTATCAAAAATACCCGTTTCGTGATATTTCTTAAAGACAGAGCCATAGGTATCAATTCCCCAAATTTTCACGGTAGTTCCTGCTTCTTTAGCTTTCATTTTTAAATAACTACCAACCCCAGAAATAGTTCCCCCTGTTCCTACTCCAACTACAAAATGCGTTACTTTGCCATCAGTTTGCTCCCATATTTCTGGACCCGTACTTAAAAAATGTGCTTTACAATTACTCGGATTGTCATATTGATTTACATACCAGGAATTTGGTATTTCTTCTCCTAAACGTTTAGAAACGGAATAATAAGATCTCGGGTCTGTTGAATCTACATTTGTTGGGCAAACCACTACTTCTGCACCAACAGCTCTTAAGATATCTATCTTTTCTTGAGACTGTTTATCTGCCATTACAAAAATACATTTATAGCCTTTTACAATTGCAGCTAAAGCCAACCCCATACCTGTGTTGCCAGAAGTACCTTCTATAATGGTTCCTCCGGGTTTTAATCGTCCGTCTGCTTCTGCATCCTTAATCATTTGCAATGCCATTCTATCTTTTACCGAGTTTCCTGGGTTAAAAGTTTCGTATTTAGAAAGCACCAAACAAGGCAATTCTTTCGTTAAAACATTTAATTTTACTAAAGGAGTATTGCCTATAGTTTCTAATATATTTTCTGCGTAGTTCATTTCTTAATTTTACAAATGCAAAGGTAATTTATTTTTAGAGAGTTTGCGTTAGCGATTGAAATGGCATCCTTTTTTGAGGAACGAAAAAAAGATACAATGAAAAGCGCGACCTTGGGAACGCCCAAAATAAACTATTTATTATGCAAATTTAATAGCTTTTGAAGGCTCTATTTTCGTAATAATATATGACGGAATTATCAGCATTAAAAAACATAAAAATAAAGTTCCCAAATTCAATAAAAGAATGGATGTGAAAGAAATGTAAACCGGCATGGTCGTTACATAATACGTTTCTGGATCTAAAGTAATTACCTCAAAGTAATATTGAATAAATAGCAGTAACAATCCAATAATATTCCCCCAAAAAAGTCCTTTTAAAATAAGGTAAGAAGCGTTATATAAAAATATTTTTCTGATGCTCGTGTTGCAACTTCCTAAGGCTTTTAAAATACCAATCATTTGTACACGTTCTAAAATTAAAACAAGCAAAGCTGTAATCATGTTGATGCCTGCAATCACAATCATAATACCAATAATAAACCAAATGTTATTGTCGAATAATTGAATCCAATCAAAAATATTTTTATACAATTCTACAATCGTTATACTTTTTAAAGTTGAACTCGTTTCTCTGTAAATCTCCTCTCCTTTTACCTCAATCTCTTCAAAATCATCTAATAAGACTTCAAAACCACCAACCTGATTTTCAGTCCATTTATTTAACTTTTGCACCTCTCTAATATCGCCAATCATCATACTTTTATCAAATTGCGCAAAACCAGAGTTGTAAATTCCTGAAATAATATACTTTTTGTTTGAAGGCAATTTACTCGTTGCTGTTTTTAGAAAAGTAGCCAAAATTGTATCGTTTAATTTTAACTGCAAACGATTCATAACGGTTTCTGAAAGTAAAACATCCCTTGTTCTTGGTTGCTTAAAATTTGGCACTTTACCTTCTACTAAATATTCTTCAAAAAAAGACCAATCGTAATCTGTAGAAACACCTTTAAAAATTATGCCTTCGAAGTCGGTTTCTGTTCTTAAAATACCGCCTTTATTTGCAAATACTTGTATGTTTTTAATGCCTGAAATATTTTTAAATTTCGGATAAAAATCTTGATTTTTATCCACAGGAGTTGTAGAAACATCAGAATTATTAGCATCGTAATTAACAATTTGAACATGCCCCTTAAAACCCGCCATTTTATCACGGATTTTATTTTGCAAGCCAGCACCTGTTGCCACTGCAATGAGCATAATAATAATTCCTAACGCAATTGCAGTAATTGCAATTTTTATTATTGGCGATGAAACACTATTTTTATACTTTTTGCCAGTAATAATACGTTTTGCAATAAATAACTCGTAATTCAAATTTATGATACATTTAAAACCGCTCAAAAGTACATATTTAATCTTATTTCTGTTGATGAATTTTGAGCTGATTTCTTGTGCTCAAAAAGTTCAAGAACCAAAATTTGAAACCCCGAATACAGAAAACTTCACATTGATTAAAACAGGAGCAGAAAGAACTGAATTATATCTCAATGCACTAAAAGGAAAAAATATTGCAATTGTAGCAAATCAAACCTCTGTTTTGTCTGTTTTACAAAGAACAGAAATTGCACCAAATATTATGGGGTCTAAGAAAGTTACACATCATTTAGTTGATTATTTACATAATTACGGGAGTATAACAATTCAAAAAGTTTTTGCTCCTGAACATGGTTTTCGTGGAAAAGCAGATGCAGCAGAATTTATAAAAGATGGGAAAGATGCCAAAACAGGCTTACCAATTATTTCTTTGTACGGAAAAAACAAAAAACCTTCTGTTGAACAACTAAAAAAAATTAATGTTGTTGTTTTTGATATTCAAGATGTGGGCGCTCGTTTTTACACGTATATTTCTACTTTACATTATGTGATGGAAGCTTGTGCAGAAGTTGGAATTCCTCTTATAATTTTAGATAGACCCAACCCAAATGGGCATTATGTTGATGGTCCTGTTTTAGAACTAAAGCATTCTAGTTTTGTTGGCAAACATCCTGTTCCGGTTGTTTATGGAATGACAATTGGCGAATATGGACAAATGATTAATGGTGAAAAATGGCTCAAAAACGGCATACAATGTGATCTGAAAGTGATTCCTTTAAAAAATTACACACACCATTCTGAATATAGTTTAGCAATTAGACCTTCACCAAATTTACCAAATGATAAATCTATAAACCTCTACCCTAGTTTAGGTTTTTTTGAAGGAACCATTATTAATGCAGGAAGAGGCACCGAATTTCAGTTTCAACGATATGGAGCCTCATTTTTTCCAAAAAGTGATTTTCATTATACTCCAAAGCCGAATTTTGGAGCTAAATACCCAAAAGAAAAAGGAAAAATTTGTTACGGTGTTGACCTCAGCGAAAACCCAAAACTAAGTTCTATTCATTTAGATTGGTTGATTGATGCTTTCAATAAAACTCCGAAAACAGCAAAATTCTTTGGAGAGACCTTTACAATACACGCTGGAAATACAAAATTGCAACAGCAAATTGAAGAAGGTGTATCAGCAGAAAAAATTAGAGAATCTTGGCAGGAGGATTTGAGAGAATTTAAACAAATAAGAAGTAAATATTTATTGTATGAATAACAACGTGTTCTTGGATTAACTTCTTACTTTTTTCACTTTAGACTCTATAGGTAAACGTTTTTTAAGTGCTTCTACAATATCGTAAGTTGCAGGACATATGGCTGTATTGGCAATCGTTAAGTCTGTAATTTGAATAAATTTTCTTCTATTTGTATGCGGATATTCAGCACAAGCCTTAGGGCGAACATCATAAATAGTGCAACTATTATCAGAAAGATCTAAAAAAGAACAAGGCGCTTTTTTTAACACCATAAAATCATCAGCATCTCTTTCTAAATACGTGCTAATAAAATCTGCTACCTTCATTCTTAAATGTTTAGAGATACGCTGAATGTCTTTATCCATAAATATAGGACTAGATGTTTTACAACAATTAGCACAGTCTAAACAATCTGTTTTTGCAAATTCTGCATCATGCAACTCTTGCATTACATAGTCTAGATTCTTAGGCGTTCTTTTCTTTAAATTTGTGAAATATTTTTTATTTTCTTTACTAGCATCTTCTGCTAATTTTGGTAACATTTCTAAGCGTTTTTCCATCCTCGAAAAATACGACTAATTCTCTTAAAAAGTTGTTTAAAATTGTGTATTTTCGCCAATTAATTATAGCACCAAAATGAGTATTCAAAATCTTATAGAAACCAAAGTAAAGGAAGGCTTTCTCAATTTATATCAGGTAGAAATTCCGACGGTAGAATTCCAAGCAACTCGTAAAGAGTTTGAAGGTGATATTACTGTAGTAGTTTTTCCTTTATTGCGCTATAAGAAAGGGAATCCTATTCAAATTGGTGAAGATTTAGGAAACTATATTGTTGAAAATGTGACCGAAATAACGCGTTACAATGTTGTAAAAGGTTTTTTAAATCTTGTGGTTTCAGATACTTTTTATATTGAATTATTTAATTCAATATACGCAAATGCTCGTTACGGTTTTGTTTCGCCAAAGGCGGATGAAAAAGCGGTTATGGTTGAATACTCTTCCCCAAACACCAACAAACCATTACATTTAGGGCATGTTCGTAATAATTTATTAGGCTATGCTGTTTCCGAAATTCTAAAAGCTTCAGGAAAAAAAGTTTATAAAACTCAAATTATAAACGATAGAGGAATTCATATTTGTAAATCGATGTTGGCTTGGCAAAAATTTGCTCCTAATGGGAGTGACCATAAAAAAGAAACGCCTGAAACAACTTTAAATCCTGAATTAAAAAAAGGTGATAAATTAGTCGGTCATTACTATGTGAAATTCGATCAAGAATACAAGAAAGAAATTGCGCAATTAATATCCGAAGGAAAAACGGAAGAAGAAGAAGCAAAAAAACAAGCACCAATTATTATAGAAGCACAACAAATGCTGTTAAAATGGGAAGCTGGAGATGAAAAAGTTGTATCACTTTGGGAAACCATGAACTCATGGGTATATAGTGGATTTGAGGTTACTTACAAAAATATGGGTGTTGATTTTGATACTTTATATTATGAAAGTGATACGTATTTATTAGGAAAGGATGTGGTTGCACAAGGTTTAGAAAAAGGTGTTTTTTTTAAAAAAGACGATAGCTCTGTTTGGTGTGATTTAACAGCCGATGGTTTGGATGAAAAAATCGTGTTGCGTTCAGACGGAACAGCAGTTTACATGACCCAAGATATTGGCACAGCCATTCAGCGTGTAAAAGATTATGGCGACGTAGGCGGAATGGTCTATACGGTTGGTAATGAGCAAGATTATCATTTTCAGGTCTTGTTTTTAATACTAAAAAAATTAGGCTTCGATTGGTCAAAACAATTGCATCATTTAAGTTACGGGATGGTTGATTTACCCACTGGAAAAATGAAATCTAGAGAAGGAACCGTGGTAGATGCAGATGATTTAATGATAGAAATGACGAATACGGCAAAAGAAATTTCTGAAGAATTAGGCAAATTAGACGGCTATTCAGTTGGCGAAAAAGAAGATTTATATCAAAAAATTGGTTTAGGAGCTTTAAAATATTTTGTTTTAAAAGTAGATCCTAAAAAAAGAATTTTGTTTGACCCAAAATCGTCTGTAGATTTTCAAGGAAACACAGGACCTTTTATACAATATACGTATGCTAGAATTCAATCTATCATTAGAAAAGCAGATTTTGATTATTCAAAGCCTGTTTTCATAGAATTGCACGAAAAAGAAAAAGAATTATTAAAACAATTGGAGTTATTTCCAGAAACAATTCAGCAAGCGGCAACCAATTATTCACCTGCAGTAATTGCGAATTACACCTACGATTTGGTCAAAGAATTTAATTCTTTTTATCAGAATGTACCTATTTTAGGAGAAGATGATCAAGATAAAAAAACGTTTAGAGTTCAGCTAGCAAAAAAAGTAGCAGACACCATAAAATTAGCGTTTTCTTTATTAGGAATTGAAGTTCCTGAAAGAATGTAGAAAAGATATCAAAATTAATTTGACACACAAAAATGCAGTTCATTAAATTTAACTCGATACTAATAATTTAAAATAAATAGCAAATATTATCAATTAAACAAAAATTATTAAATTTGTCTTTAAAAATAAAATTCAATTAGAAATTTAAAAGAATAACTAGTACTTTTTAACTTTCAGTTGAAAAAAAAATTAAACAAAAACAACATGAAATACGATATCATTATTATTGGAAGTGGACCTGGAGGTTATGTAACTGGAATTAGAGCTTCTCAGTTAGGCTTTAAAGTTGCCATTGTAGAAAAAGAATCTTTAGGTGGCATTTGCCTTAACTGGGGGTGTATTCCTACTAAAGCGTTATTAAAATCTGCACAAGTATATGATTATTTAAAGCACGTTGATCAATACGGTTTAAAGGCAGAATCTATTGATAAAGATTTTGATGCCGTTATAAAAAGAAGTCGTGGTGTTGCTGATGGAATGAGCAAAGGTGTCGCTTTTTTAATGAAGAAAAACAAAATTGATATTATAAACGGTTTTGGTAAAATAAAAACAGGAAAAAAAGTTGATGTTACTGCAGAAGATGGTGCTGTAACAGAATACAGCGCAGACAATATTATTATAGCAACCGGTTCTCGCTCTCGTGAATTGCCAAACATACCGCAAGATGGTGTAAAAGTTATAGAGTACAGAAAAGCAATGACCTTACCAAGTCAGCCAAAATCTATGATTGTTGTAGGTTCTGGTGCAATTGGTGTTGAATTTGCGCACTTTTATAATACCATGGGTACAGAAGTTACGATTGTAGAATATATGCCGAATTTAGTTCCTGTAGAAGATATAGACATCTCAAAACAATTTGAGCGTTCTATTAAAAAAGCAGGAATTAAAGTAATGACAGATTCGTCTGTAGAATCTGTTGATACTTCTGGCGAAGGGGTTGTTGCCACTGTAAAAACAAAAAAAGGTGACATAAAATTAGAAGCAGATATTTTATTATCGGCAGTGGGTATAAAATCGAATATCGAAAACATTGGTTTAGAAGATGTCGGAATTATTGTTGACAGAGATAAAATTCTTGTCAATGATTTTTACCAAACAAACATTCCAGGCTATTATGCTATTGGCGATGTAGTTCCTGGACAAGCTTTGGCACATGTGGCTTCTGCAGAAGGAATTACATGTGTAGAAAAATTAGCAGGTTTGCATACAGAACCTATAGATTACGGTAATGTTCCTGGTTGTACCTATGCAACTCCAGAAATTGCTTCTGTTGGTTTAACCGAAGCAAAAGCAAAAGAAGCTGGTTACGAATTAAAAATAGGTAAGTTTCCTTTCTCTGCTTCGGGTAAAGCAAAAGCTGCTGGTACTCCAGATGGTTTTGTGAAAGTTATTTTTGATGCAAAATATGGCGAATGGTTAGGATGTCATATGATTGGTGCGGGCGTAACAGATATGATTGCTGAAGCTGTTTTGGGTAGAAAACTAGAAACTACTGGTCATGAAGTATTAAAGACAATCCATCCACACCCCACAATGAGCGAAGCCGTAATGGAAGCTGTTGCGGATGCTTATGATGAAGTCATTCACCTGTAAAACTAGTTAATTCATAGAATAAAGAATATTATAACACGTAATTTTTTGTACATTTGATTTAGTTGCAAACACTATACATCCCTCAGTTTAATAAAAAAATAAATACAAAGTAAATGAGTTTTGTTGAGTGGTTCCTTTCTTTTATCTACAAGATAAAAACATTTCCCTTAATAATACAAATTACAGTTGTATTAACTTTGGTGTTCATAGTTACCACTTTAGCACTTATGATTACCATTTACACCATTAGAAGGAGACATAGCAGATTGCAGAAAAAACTTAAAAACAGTGTACCTGAAATTATTAAGTTATTCGATGATATTTTGTTTACCGAAAAAAAATACAGGGAGCAAGAGATCTATTCTGAATTTGAAGACATTGTAAATGAAGTAAATAGAGAGTCTTTAGATATAGGAATTGGAATTCTTGTAGATTATAAGAATGATCGCAGAGAATCGGAAAAATACCCTCTAATCATTAGTGCTTTAGGTATTGTTGAACATATAGAAAGAAAATTCGATTCTAGATCTAACAGTGAAAAAATAAATGCTTTTCAAGAAGCATTTATTTTAGATTTAAATAAATTTGATTCAAAAATTTTAAGCCACGCCTACAGTAAAAATAAATTAATTAGAAATGAAGCGAGAAACTCCCACTTGGCTTTGAGTTCAAATGACCCGTATCGGTTTTTTGATGAATTCGATCAATCCTTAACGAAGTGGGATGAAGTTGAACTAATGCAATATTTAGAACTTCAAAAAGTTAGAGGTAATTTAGAAGGGTTAGGAAAATGGATTAACTATTCTAATAATGATTCTTTAGTTGTTTTTCTGATCAAAATGGTTGGATACTTTCAACAAAAGGGTATTAATGACATTTTAATAGAGAAGCTCGAAGACAATAATGCTGAGGTAAGGGGACAGGCAATTTTAACATTAGGAGAGTTAAACATAGTAGATATAGAGCAAAGTTTAATTGAAAGATATTATACAGAACCAGAAAACTGTCAAGTAGCCATCATAAAAACCATTAAAAAATTTAAAACCGGAAAATCTCTTAAATTTTTAGAAGAAATCTTTTATGAAACTAATAATACAGATTCTAAAAAAATAATTGCAGAAGCGATATTAAACTATAGCTATGAAGGAAAAATTGCTTTTCAAAATTTAAAAAATTCTTTAAGCGGTTTTGATTTAATAATTTTAGAACATATTGAAACCCCTTTAATTAAATATAAATAAATGTTAGAAGTTTTTGTAAAAATTTATGAGTATTTTATTTTTTTCTATGCAACTTCTCTAATATTAAGTTATATTTTATTAGCCATATTTTCTTTTATAGCTATTAATAGGTATAAGAGCTATAATACTGATATTGATGATGAAGAGCTCCTAAGTTCTCCTCTTGCACCTGGCATTTCTGTAATTGCCCCTGCATACAACGAAGAAAAAACAATTATTATTAATGTCAAATCATTATTAACCTTAAATTACCCTCTGTTTGAAGTAATTATTGTGAACGATGGTAGTAAAGACAAAACACTAGATCTATTAATTGAAGAATTTGATTTGGTGGAAGCGCCTTTCGCTTACGTTGAAAAAATTAAAACAAAACCTTACAAAAGAACATTTAAGTCTCAAAACCCAAAATATGAAATATTAACGGTAGTTGACAAAGAAAATGGAGGGACGAAAGCAGATGCCTTTAATGCTGGGTTAAATGCATCTGTTTTTCCTTACTACTTAAACACAGATGTAGATTGTATTCTTGCTAGAAATACACTATCCAAAATGATTAAGCCTATCCTGAATTCTAAAGTAACTGTAATCGCTGTTGGAGCAACTTTAAGAATGTCTAATAATTGTGAAATTGAAGAGGGAATTATTACAAGAGTGAGACCACCAAAAGCACTAATTCCACGTTTTCAAGAATTAGAATACATTAGATCTTACTTATTAGGGAAAATGGGTTGGGAATTAATAAACTCTGTTCCTAATGTTTCGGGAGGGTTAGGAATGTTTAATAAAGAAATTGCTATTAAAGCAGGGGGTTATGGTGCAGATTCTCATGCAGAAGATATGGATATGCTAACACGTATGGCCGTTCATATGATGAATAACAAACTAGATTACAAAATTGGGTATATCCCTTTATCCTGTTGTTGGACAGAGGGACCTCCCAATATTCAGATTTTAGGAAGACAACGCACAAGATGGGCCAGTGGATTATTCCAAATTTTTACTGACCATAGAAGAATATTATTCAATCCTAAATATAAGAGAATGGGATTAATTACATTTCCTTACACCTTTATTTTTGAGTTTTTAGCACCAATCATCGAGACTTTTGGTTTTTTATTTTCAATATTTTTATTTTTCTATGGCTATGTAAACTGGAATTTTGCGCCTTTAATCTTGATTTATTCCTATACATTTGCTATTATGATTTCATCTATTGTAATCATTTGGGATCAAATGACCTTTAAATATTACAATACGACAAGAGAAGTTTTATCACTATTTATAACAGCTTTTATAGAACCTATATTCTACCATCCAATAATTGTATTCTTTTCCATGAAAGGATATTTTAGTTTTATTACTTCACAGGAACTTGCATGGGGAACAATGACTAGACAAGGGTTTGAAAGTGAAGATAAAAACAAAAAATCTGACGGTAGTAATGATAACAAAAATGATGGAAATAGCAATCCAGGTGACAATTCTGGAGGCAAAAAACCTAGTTTTTTTGAAAAATTAAAAAACAAAAAAAGTTCAAAAAATGATTTTGAACCTTTAAAAACATAATTAATTAGATTATTGATATGAAGATAAATAAATCTACTTTAATTTTTATTGCGATGCTATTATCGCAACTAAATACCTATTCTCAAGTATTCGAGTCTTCCGATTTATATTTTGAGGAAGCAAAAAAAGACATTGCAGAAGAAAATTTCTCAAAAGCAGCCAAAATGAGCTGGAGAGGGCTACAAATATCACCGGAAGATTTAGATTTAAAAACACTTTTAGGGAAATCTAATATGCAAATGGGGAGATATGATACTGCGAGATACGTTCTAAAACAAGTATATTATAGAAGGAGAAAAGACATTGATGTACTTTCATATCTTGTAAGCATAGAAGAAGCTACAAAAAGATACTCCGATGCCATTTGTTTTGTGAATGAATTATTAGAAATCACCCCCTACAGTAGAGGTTGGTGGATACGGAAAATAAATATTTACAAAAAAATGGATAATTTTGAAGAAGCAGAAAGAGCTTTAAAAAGGTTATATGTAATTTACCCAGAAGACTCCCAAATTAAAGAAGACTACAATTACATTATGCTTGGGGATGGTGTTAACGCAGTTAAAAATAAAAATTTTGATGATGCCAACGAAATCTATACAACCATTATAGATAATGACCCTTCAAATAAATTAGCCTATCAAGGTATTATCACCAATGAACTTTTAAAAGGAAACCCCGAGTACGCCCTACAATACACGAATAGAGCTCTCTTATCATTAAAAAACGATAGAGAACTCATTGAAAAAAAAATAGGCTTATTAGAAACATTAGGCAGACATGAGGAAGCTATTGTATATATTCAAACAGAACTAAAAGGACCAGAATTTAAGGAAATTCAAGAAACTACCCTGCCCTATCTAATGCAACAGTCTGCGGATTTTAATGAATATAACGATCCCTACGAAATCAATAAAAAATTAAGCGAATTAAACGGAAATTCAGAAGCTCTGGATTATGTTATTAATAATGCCTTAGGAAAAGGATATTATATTGATGCTGAATATCAATTAAATAAAGCCCTTAAAAGAAGCCCCAATTCTAAAAAGTATTTGATTAAACAAATGGAGCTCTATAAAGCTATGAACAATAAAGAGGAGTATGATAAAGCTGTTTTAGCATTGCATGAAAAGTTTCCTACAGATACAGATTTGAACTATGCTTACAATAAATTGATGTTTGATAGAGCAAAAGAATATGTTCAAGCTAAACAATTTAGCCTTGCAAGTGCTATTTTTAAAGATTTAGTTTCCGATGCTAATTTTACAACAGAAGCCGAACAACAAATCTTTGGAATTCTTTTGGAAGAACAAAAATTTGATGAAGCTACAGATCAAATTGATAAACTTATCGGTTTAGAGCCTGAAAACCCAGAATATTTGTTGAGAAAATCTACTTTATATCAAAAAATGGAGCTATTTGATGATGCTTTAAACATTACTAGAAGTCTTGAGCAAAGCTATCCTCTTAGTGAAAGATATCCTGTATTGTATGTAGAACAAACCGAAGCGTATGCCACATATTTAATGAGAGAGCAAAGATATGCAGCTGCCTTAGCCATTGTTGAAGATGGTTTAACTAGAGAAAACAATAATATAAGGTTATTAGAAATTGGTATTAATGCGTCCTCTGCCATACCAGATTATGAAAAAGGAATAAATTACAGTAAAAGCGCTTTAACATTTTACCCTAATAACAAAACCTTTAAGTTAAAGCTTTCTAATATATATGCACAAAATAAGCAATATGAGGAGTCTATTGCTATTTTAGATTCGTTAAAAAAAATCTACAAATACGATAGAAAAATTAAAAATTCTTTGGCAGAAGTATTGTGGTATAGAGGTGAAAATCTAGAAGAAGAAGGTTTAATAGATGAAGCTTTGACAAACTACAGGGCCTCCGACAGTTTAAATCCGGATGAAGTTTATCCTTTACAAAGAATGATAAATTTATACATCACCACAAAATCAAACAATGACGCTCTAGAATTTATTAATGAAAAACTAGAAAAAAATCCAAATGATAATTTCCTAAAATTTAAAAAAGGAGTTGTATTTGAATTAATGCAACAATATGATTCTGCTTATTACTATCAAAAGTTTAGAGAGGTAAAAGATCCTTTTGAAAGAAATGAATGGAATTCAGCTTTGACCATGCTTACTGCCGCTGGGCTTAAAAATAAATTGGCAGCTACTTACACGCAAGCTTCGTCAGATTCTCTGCCCTTTAGTACTTCTTTGGCCAGTTTAGCATATAGTCATAAATATGATGATGTAAATACCTTTGGGGCAGACGTAAATTATGCAGCCAGAACCTCTGGTGTTGGGGTACAAGGTGGCGTAAACTACTCTAGAGTTTTTACTCCAACTTTATTTGCAGATGTAGGGGTTTTATTAGGCACTCAGTTCTTTCCTAAATTTATATTATATGGAAACGCTTATAAGGGACTAAAAAATGGCTATGAAGCACAGGCGGGAATCCGGTATTCAAGACTACAAAATGATGCTAATTTTTTTACATTAACTCTTGGTGGCTCTAAAACATGGGAAGATATTTGGTTAAATGCAAAGTTACAGCTCATGACATCACCGGCTTATACTGTTATTGAAAGAAATATTTTTGGTGTTATTGAAGCAACGGGATTTGAAGCCAATAGCTACGTCAATTTCACCACT
Organism: Polaribacter sp.; assembly: GCA_051278125.1. Lineage (GTDB taxonomy): Bacteria > Bacteroidota > Bacteroidia > Flavobacteriales > Flavobacteriaceae > Polaribacter. The sequence continues at coordinate 14,128 of JBNMNV010000048.1, forward strand.
CAAACCAGAATTAATATTAACCCTAGAAAAGACTATGTAAGTTTTATAGTTTCTTTTGGTAGTGCCCCTTTTAACGAGCAATTACCAGAAGGTGAGGCAGCTTTTTTAAATTTCTCAAATGTTCTTGTTGGTGCGGGTTATGGTCATAATATTTCTGCAAAAACAGTACTATTATTAAATGGATCTTGGATTAACTTTAAAAGTCCTGTAACAGACAGTGCTGCATTATCGTTTATAAACCAGTATAATTTATCAATATCAATAATAACAAAATTCTAAGCATAAACAAGGACATTATGTTTAAAAAAAGCATTTATTTAATACTATTTTCTTTTAGCCTGTCATCATGTGCTCAAAATAAAGTCATTTTGTTTTCAAAAAATCAAAAACCATATCCTAAAATTAGTATTCCTTTTTCCGCAAATATCCTAGTAACAAAGGCCGCAGAAGAATTTAATGCAAATTTTAAACTTGTTACAGGTGAAACTTTAAAAATTGAAAGAAGTAATAATTTAAACAAAAAGGACACCTATATTCTTCTAAGAACAAATCCTACACAAAAGAGTAATTTTTGTATTTACAAAGAGGATAAAAATATTACGATTCAAGGCACGACAGCACAAAATTTAGTGTATGGCATTAGTGACTTTTTTAAACGATATACCAATCTTAGTTTTCAAGGAAAAAACTCATCAAAAAAAGAAAATATATTAGCAGATGAGATTCTTGTTCCTAATCAGTTTCGTATTTGTGATTCTCCTCAGTTTGAATATAGAGAGCCCTATTATTCCGCTAATTTTCAACCAGATTTTAGAGCGTGGAATAAAACTAATTATTTAGAGTTAGAATGGGGAATTTGGGGACATAATTTACCTAAAATCTTAAAAGAATATAATTTACCTGAAACGGCATATGCTAAAGTAGGAAACAAAAGAGTTAAAAGTCAATTTTGTTTTACGAGTGATTCCTTATTTAAATACGTAAATGAGACAGTAAAACGCACCTTTAATAGTGATAATGCTCTTAATAAATATATGATTTTGCCTAATGACAACAGTATTGTTTGTTCATGTGACACATGTAAAGCCGCAGGAAACACATCTACTGATGCTGCACCAGCTGTTTTTACTTTTCTAAATAAACTGGCAAAAGAAAATCGAAAATTAACATTTTTCACAACTGCCTATATTACGGTAAAAGAAATTCCTAAATTTAAAGCAGAAGATAACACAGGAATCTTTTATAGTACCATTGCTATTCAAAAAGGAATCCCTATCGAAGAAACAAAGGATTTTGAAGCGTTTGAAAACGATATAAAGAGGTGGAACGGCTATTTAAAGAACGTTTATATTTGGGATTACACCGTAAATTTTGATAATTATTTTGATATATACCCTATCATTAAAGTAACCCAAAAAAACTTAAAATTATATCAAAAACTTGGTGTAAACGGAGTTTTCCTTCATGGTAGTGAATACAATTACAGTTCATTTCAAAACTTAAAAGCTACCTTATTTGCAAAACTTTTATGGAATCCTAATATCAATGTCGATGAAGAAATTGCAGACTATTTTCAACATAAATTTCCTGTAAAGTTAACAGACCTGTTAACCAATTATTACCAATTCATAGATAACACTTTCCTAACAAGCGATAAAGAGTTAAGTATTTACAGCGGTATTCATGAAACTGTGAAAAAATATTTAGATCCAAATACATTTTTTGCTTTTTATAATAAATTTGATACCTATTATGAAAACAATATGTTTGATAAAGAGTATTTAAAAATTGCCACAGGGCTTACATTTCTAAAGTTAGAAATCATGCGAGATTATGGTCTTGGC
>JBNMNV010000049.1:0-15845 GCA_051278125.1 Polaribacter sp.
GGAAATGCAAAATTAAAAGCCAATGATATTACCATCAAATTTGGTTTTAATTGTTTTGCGGATGATACTGGTTTAGAAGTAGCTAGTTTAGAGGGCAAACCTGGAGTATATTCTGCACGTTTTGCTGGTGAGCCGAGTAATTCTGAAAATAACATGCGAAAATTACTATTAGAATTAGAAAATAAAAAAAACAGAAAAGCACAATTTAGAACGACGATCTGTTTAAATATTGACAAAAATCAATATATTTTCGAAGGAATTTGTAAAGGTGAAATTCTAAAAGAGAAACAAGGTGAAAAGGGTTTTGGATATGATCCTATTTTTAAACCCGAAGGATTTCATCAATCTTTTGCAGAAATGAGTGCTGAAGAAAAGAATAAAATTTCGCATCGAGGAATTGCCATTCAAAAATTAGTCAAATTTTTAAAGAACTATAAATAAGGTTTTCAGACCTCAATGATTTTATAAATCAATAGAGGATTCTCATAATAATGGAACAAAAATCATACACAAAACACTTTATACTGTTATCAGTTTTGCTGGTGATTTTGTTTTTCATGAACATTAGTTTAGGATCTGTTTCCATTCCTACACAAGAAATCATCAATTTTTTAACAGGTAATTCAACCTCCAAAGAAAGTTGGAATATTATTTTGTTTAATTTTAGAATACCGAAAGCAATCACAGCTATTTTAGTTGGTTCAGGATTATCTATTTCTGGATTATTAATGCAAACCTTATTTAGAAATCCGTTAGCAGGCCCTTTTGTTTTAGGGATTTCTTCTGGCGCAAGTTTAGGCGTTGCACTGTTAATTTTAGGTTCATCGGTTTTTGGAGGATTTTTTCTAACCAGTTCTGTTTCTAATTGGTCCTTACCAATTGCATCAAGTTTAGGCGCTTTCTTAGTATTATCCGCAGTAATTATTGCCGCTAATAAAGTTAGAAACACCATGTCTATTCTTATTATTGGTTTGATGTTTGGTAGTTTAACATCCGCAGTTATTAGTGTTTTAGCCTACTTTTCTGAGGCTACACAAATTCAGCAATATTTATTTTGGAGCTTTGGTAGTTTAGGAAATTTATCTTGGAACGAAATCAGTGTCTTTATCATTATATATATCCTTGGTTTATCAGCAACCTTAACCATTATAAAACCTTTAAATAGTTTTTTATTAGGAGAAAATTATGCAAAAAGTTTAGGCATCAATATAAAAAAAAGTAGAATTATTATTTTATTAATTACGAGTGTATTAACGGGAGTTATTACGGCTTTTTCTGGACCTATTGCTTTTGTAGGTTTGGCAGTTCCGCATATTGCTAGGATGTTTTTCACAACCTCTAATCACAAAATATTAATTCCGGCAACGGCGATCATTGGTGCACTAATACTGTTAATTTGTGATGCAATTGCGCAATTACCAACGAGCGAGTTTACCTTACCAATTAATGCAATTACCTCTCTTTTTGGGGCACCTGTTGTTATTTGGTTATTAATGAGAAAAAAGAAGATATTTGTATAAAGTTATATCCTAATCCTTCACAAGTTAAAGGGCTAGCAAGTTGGTATAGATAATAATAATGGTGAGTACTCGTATTTACAATTCAAAAAATAAACAATTACAACATTAAACATCAAGATAAAAATATTGTCCTAAAAACTGAAAACCTAACCATAGGCTATCAATCTAAAAAAGCGCAAACGGTTGTAGCTTTAAATCTTAATATTGCTATTGAAAAAGGCAAACTAGTAACTGTTTTGGGTAAAAACGGAATTGGAAAATCTACTTTATTAAGAACCATCTCTAAAGTACAAGACCCTTTAAACGGAAATGTTTTTATCAATACTAAAAATGTAAAAGACTTTGGGAGCAAAGAACTCGCTGCTGCTTTAAGTTTGGTATTAACAGAACGTTTGCCCGAAAGTCAAATTACTGTTTTTGAACTCGTTGCACTCGGCAGGCAACCCTATACAAATTGGATTGATAAACTCTCTGATCTCGACTTGCAAAAAATACATTGGGCTATAGAGCAAACTGAAATTGAGCATTTAAAAAATAAGTTTTTTTATGAATTGAGTGATGGGCAGTTACAACGTGTTTTAATTGCCAGAGCTTTGGCACAAGATACAGACCTTATTATTTTAGATGAACCCACTGCCCATTTAGATTTGCATCATACCATAAAAATATTTTCTTTATTGAAAAAATTAGTTGATGAGACTTTTAAAACCATCATTCTTTCGTCTCATGAAGTTAATTTATGCATTCAATTTGCAGATGAAATCGTTTTATTTACCGATGATAAAGTTCAAACAGGCACCCCAGAAACCTTAATCAATGAGGACGCTTTTGATGATTTATTCCCGAAAGATATTATTAATTTTAACAGAAAATTACAACAGTTTATCATAAACAAAAAGTAATTTTGAATAAACTTGAACTTTTTGTTACTTTTGAGAACAAATCTCAAATAATTTAATACTTTTTTAATTGATGAAAAAAATACTTTATGTTGCTAGTGCTGTCGCTTTTATGGCTTGTAGTTCTAGCAAAGAGGCATCTAAAAATACAGATGCAAATGTAGATCAGGCTGAAAAATATGCCGCAACAATAACTGCAAAAGAACTAGGAGTGCACCTTTTTACATATGCTTCAGATGAGTTTGAAGGAAGAAATACAGGTGAACCTGGTCAAAAAAAGGCAGTAGAATATTTAAAAAACTTTTATGTACAAGAAGGTATTGTTTCTCCTTTAGGGGGCGATGATTATTTTCAGGAAGTACCCGCAACATGGATTAATAATAATACTCGAAGAGGAACTTTTAAAGATTCTGAAAACGTAGTTGCTTTTATTGAAGGAAGCGAGAAACCAGAGGAAATTATCGTAATTTCTGCTCATCTAGATCATGAAGGTATCAAAAATGGTAAAATTTATAACGGTGCAGATGATGATGGCTCTGGAACTGTAGCACTTTTAGAAATTGCACAAGCCTTTCAAATGGCCACAAAAGCGGGCAAAGGTCCTAAAAGATCAATTTTATTTTTACATGTAACGGGTGAAGAAAAAGGTTTATTAGGCTCTAAATACTATGCAGATGAAGATCCTTTATTTCCATTAGCAAATACCGTTTGTAATTTAAATATTGACATGGTTGGTAGAATTGATGACCGACACAAAGCAGATCCTAATTATGTTTATTTAATTGGTTCAGACAAATTGAGCACAGAATTGCACGAGTTATCTGAGGCAGTAAATAAAAAATATATGAACATTAATTTAGATTATAAGTACAATGATGAAAATGATCCTAATCGTTTTTATTACAGATCAGATCATTACAACTTTGCAAAAAACAATGTGCCCATTATTTTTTACTTTAACGGTACACATGCAGATTACCATCAACCGACCGATACTCCAGACAAAATTAATTATGAGTTGTTAGAAAACAGAGCTCGTTTGGTTTTTCATACAGCTTGGGAAGTTGCTAATAAAGAAACTAGAATTTTAGCTGATAAAGCAGAAGTTAAGGAAGAATCTACAGGAAAATAATTTTCTTTTTTTTCTAAATATTTTAAAACCAAGTGATGAAAATTACTTGGTTTTTTGTTTCAGTGATCCGTTGGAACGCAGCCGAGAACTATTCGAATGCTTTCAATAGGTTTTGACTGCGCTCAACCTTACATTCGTTAAACATGTATATGTAATTCTGAGTAACTAGCTACTAACCTCTAATACATTATTTGAGAAGTTTTAATTTACATAAACATTCGCTATGCGCTAAAAAAGGTACTCAACATAGAATACGGATTCCAAATTTTCATCATGCATAAAGGTTAAAAATATTTTTTTATTTTTGCTCACTCTGCGCGGATCCAATAAAAAATTAGAGAAATTATTTCAAGATTTAATGGTAATTACCACTGCAAATATGTAAAGTAACACTTAAAAATAAGAGACAGACTTCATCGTTCTAATGCTCATTTTTCTTAAGCAATTCAGGAAACTTACTTTTAAACTTGTTTAATCTAGGCACAGAAACTGCTTTTACATAGCCTTGATTTGGATTTCTTCTTTCAAAATCTTGATGATATTCTTCAGCCTTATAAAATTTAGTAAACTCGGTAACTTCTGTAGCTATTTTACCATTGTACTTTTCTGCATTTAATTTAGCAATTGCATCGTCTATAATTTTCTTTTCAGAAGCATTTGAATAAAAAGCAATAGAACGGTATTGGGTTCCGTAATCGGGATGTTGCCCGTTTACAGTTGTAGGATCATGAGAACCAAAAAACACGGTAATTAAAGTTTCAAAGCTCACTTTTTTAGGATTGTAATATACAGCAACGGCTTCGGAATGCCCCGTTCTTCCTGTTCCAATTGACTGATACGTAGGATTTTTTGTTTGTCCGCCTGCATAACCAGAAACGGCTTCCTCTACACCTATTACACTTTCAAAAATAGCTTCTACACACCAAAAACAACCACTAGCAAAATAAGCGATTTCAGTATTTTCTGTGTGAATGTAAAGCGGCTTTTCTTTCATCGATTCTTCCTTTTTAGAGAAACCCCAACAAGAAATTAATAAGAGAGATATTGCAACTGTAAAAAGTGGTTTTATAAACTTCATAATATAATTTTTATTTTAATGAATTTTGTTAAGTTTTAGTTTCAAAGTTGATATAATTACAAGAAATCTGTTCAAATCCTCCGAGCACTTTATAAAAACTCGATTCCAATAAACAACAATAGATGCTAGCATCTACTAATTTTATTTCATAAAATTTGCACCAAGAAAAGGCGATTATATTCTTGGTACAAATTTCCGAACTTTTAATCCGATAAAAAAACTCGAATCATTTTATTTGTCGCAATTACGCACCAGTTTATACAATTTGTTTACAACTTTAGCATTTTATTAAGAAACCATCTTGTAAAACAGTAAGTAGATACTTATTTTTGTGACTAAATCTAAATTAATAAATGGAGCATTTTATAGTTTCTGCGCGTAAATACCGTCCTCAAAATTTTGCGGATGTTGTTGGGCAACAAGCCATTACAAACACGTTAGATAATGCTATAAAAAACAATCATTTAGCACAAGCGCTATTATTTACAGGTCCGCGTGGTGTTGGTAAAACTTCTTGTGCTAGAATTTTAGCAAAGAAAATTAACCAACAAAATGCTGAACTTGCTGAAGATGAAGATTTTGCATTTAATATTTTTGAATTGGATGCAGCTTCTAATAATTCTGTGGATGATATTCGGAATTTAACAGATCAAGTTCGTATTCCGCCACAAATTGGGCAATATAAAATATACATTATTGATGAAGTTCATATGCTTTCTGCATCTGCATTTAATGCTTTTTTAAAAACTTTAGAAGAACCACCTGCACACGCTATTTTTATTTTAGCAACTACAGAAAAACACAAAATAATTCCGACTATTTTATCTCGTTGCCAAATTTTTGATTTCAAGCGAATTGGTGTTTTAGATGCTAAAAACTATCTAAAAATTATTTGTGAAAAAGAAGGAATTACAGCAGAAGATGATGCGTTGCATATTATTGCTCAGAAAGCAGATGGTGCAATGCGAGATGCACTTTCTATTTTCGATAGAGTGGTTAGTTTTTCTGGAAAAAACTTAACGCGAAAAGCGGTTACGGAAAATCTGAATGTATTAGATTACGATACGTATTTTAATATGACAGATTTGTTGATAAACAATAAAATTCCGGAAGTTCTAAATGCCTTCAATATTGTTTTAACAAAGGGTTTTGAAGGACATCATTTTATAAACGGATTGGCCAGTCATTTTAGAGATTTATTAGTAGCTAAAGATAAAATAACCATAGAATTATTAGAAGTTGGTGATGCAGCTAAAAAGAAATATTTAACTCAGTCAGTAAAAGCAAGCATTCCTTTTTTAATGCAAGCTATTAACAAAGCAAATGATTGTGATTTAAACTATAGAGCGAGTAAAAATAAACGATTGCTGGTCGAGTTAACTTTAATGCAGATTGCCTCTATCACTTTTGATGGAGAAAAAAAAAAGCCAGCTAATTACATAATTCCAGCAACATTTTTTCAAGCACTTTCTCCTGCGTCAAAGAAGATTATAAAACCTGTTCAGAATAAAATTGTCCCTTTAGAGCCTCAAAAAATTCCGGAACAAAAACCAAAACCAGAAAAACCTGTTCTAAAGTCTGCTCAAAAACGCCAATCATCACTTTCTTTAAAAAGTATCCACGAGAAAAAAGTAGTAAAAAAATCTGTTGTTGAAGAAAATTTTGACAAGCACCCAAAAGACCCTTTTACAGAAAAACAATTGCAAGATCTTTGGAAATCCTACGTAACTTTTCTTCAGCAAAAAGGAGAAAGAAGTATCGCCTCTATTTTTGCCACTGATGTTCCTAAATTAGAATCTAATTTTAAAGTTTCTTTTACAGTTCCGAATAAATTAATGGAAGAACAATTTAGAAAAGGACGGCCAAAATTATTGAATTTTCTGCGAGAAAAATTGAATAACTACGGAATTGATATTATTGTTAAACTTAATGAAACCATAGAAAAAAAGTTTGCATACACGCCTTTAGAAAAGTTTAATAAAATGAAAGCGGTAAATCCTTTATTGGAAAAATTACGTCAAACTTTTGAGTTAGATATGTAGCAAAATAAATACCAATTATTTCATTTTAGCAAACAAACTAAAAATCAATAAACTTTCTTACCATAAGATTAAGAAAGGACAACAAAAAAACAGAAAAGTAATAAAAACATTAGAGCTATATAAAGCCCTTCTCTACCTAAATACGATTAGAGGCTAAAAAAAGTAGTTTATTTTTCTTGGAAATCCATTTCTTTGCCCAAATAAGACAGTACCAAATCTTTCATTTCTAATTCTAGTTTTTCAAACTCTGTAATTAAAAGAATATTATCACCTTTTTCAATAAACAGAGGGATTGATTTTTCTTCTTTTCCCAAAAGTTTAAGGGCATTTTGGTATTCTTCTTCAGAGTGAATAGCAACCTCATGAATTATAGGACTTTCTCTAAAAGCCTCACTTAAATTAATAAAATCGTCTTTAGGTGTAAAGAATGCTTTTCTTTGCTCATCCGTTGCATTTATAGCTTCAACAGATGATGCTATTTTATAAGCACCATGTTCTCCAAAATCTTTAGAAAAATTAATAATGGCATGGTTATTTACTGCATCACTACCTGAAATGGCTATTAAATAACCAACATCATTTAACTCAATATTATCCGTTAAATTATCATCATAGATATCCATCGTAATCGCTTCTAAATCATCTTCTAAAGCTTGCTGAATAAAATACTTATTCGAATCAATTAATACAATTCGCTTCCCTTTATCTCTTAAATATCCGGCAATTAATCTAGAAGGATTTGAAGCACCTACAATTAAAATTGCATCTGAACTCTTTAAAAACACGCCTACCATTTTCGCAAATAATCTAGCGGTGGTTGCATTTAATAATACGGTTCCTAGCACAATCATAAAAACCAAAGGCGTAATATATTCGGCTCCTTCCACGCCTTCCTTTAAAAGTTTACTTCCAAATAAAGAGGCAATTCCCGCTGCTACAATACCTCTTGGACCTACCCAACTGATAAATAATTTTTCATTTAATTTCAATTTTGAATTCATGGTGCTTGCAAAAACTGCTAAAGGTCTAATTACAAAAACAATAATCGCAAACAAAGCAGCCGTTTTCCAAGTATATAAAAGCAATAAATCTTTCATATTAATGTTCGCTGCGAGCAAAATAAATAGAATTGAAATCAATAATACACTTAAAGATTCTTTAAAATAAAGCAATTCTTTTAAGTTTTTTAATTTTCCGTTTCCTAAAACCATTCCCATCACTACCACCGCTAAAAGGCCTGATTCATGAGCAAAAACCTCTGATTCTACAAAAACCAATAAAACAGTTGATAAAGAAACTACGTTTAATAAATAATGAGGAATCATTTTTTTATTAATAGCATACGCCAATGCATGGGCAAATGTAAAGCCAAAAGTTGTGCCGAATAACAAGATTTTCCCAAATTCAATTAAAGCTGTTTTGGTAAAACCACCACCACCCCCAACACTTATAAACTCAAAAACTAATACGGCAACCAATGCTCCTATAGGATCAATTAAAATTCCTTCCCATTTTAAAACAGTAGAAATATCTCTTTTTAATGGGATATTTCTTAAAATTGGTGTGATTACAGTAGGACCTGTAACAATGATTAAACCTGCAAAAAGAAAAGAAAGATCCCAACCTAAATCAAAAATATAATGTGCTAAAATACCTGCACCAAAAAATGTTATTGCCGATCCTAAGGTAATTAATTTTGTAATTACAGGACCCACATTTTTAATTTCACTTCTTTTTAAAGTCAATCCGCCTTCAAAAAGAATGATACTAATTGCTAAAGAAACAAAATAATACAAGCTCTCTCCAGGAAACAATCCTTTTTCACCGTTCCAAACAGGTTCTATCCATTTAGTTCCATCCTCACTAAGATAAGTAGCAGCAATTGGTCCAACCAATAACCCTATTAATATTAAAGGTAATATTGCCGGAATTTTTAGCTTCCATGCAACCCATTGTGCCAGTATTCCTAAAATAATAATTCCTGCTAATTCTATCATATTTTTAAATCCTTATGAATTGCTAAATTTAAGCATGTTTAGGCATCTTTAAAATTAAATTCAAAGTTTTTTTCTTATTCCTAAAGATTACCCAACAAAACAATCAAACTGTAAACAGGGTGTTACTTGTTGAAATTTAATAAAACTACTATTCGTTTCGTTTAAGTGTAATATGAACAGAACCTTAGACCATTTATATTTGAATTTACCGGTATTATTTTAAAATCTGATCTTTTTATCATTTAAAAGAAGAATAATTTGCGCAACACTGTTTAATTTATATCTTTAGCTTTATCAAAAAAAAACTTGAATGCCCATAAAATCAATACTATTTTTTTTAGTCGGATTTGTAATCGTTGCCATCGCAGCAAATCAAATAGCTAAGGTCTTTCAAAAAATTAAATTCCCTCTTATTACAGGTTTAATCATTACAGGTATTATTGCTGGTTCTTCTGTTTTAAATTTTATTCCGGTTGATGCGATCGATAAACTGCACTTTTTAAATGAAATTGCATTGGCTATTATTGCATTTTCTGCGGGCTCTGAACTTTATTTAAATGATTTAAGAAGTAGAATACAAAGTATTAAGTGGATGACTATTGGTCAGTTAATCATCACTTTTGTGGCATCTTCTTTGGTCATTTATTTTTTGGCAAATTCAATTCCTTTTATGGCTGGTTTGCCTACAAAAACTAAAATAGCCATCTCTATTTTATTCGGAACTATTTTTGTTGCCCGTTCGCCTTCATCTGCCATAGCCGTTATTAATGAAATGCGGGCAAATGGTCCTTTTACCAAAACGGTAATGGGTGTAACAGTTGTAAAAGATGTTTTGGTAATTATCCTTTTTGCCATTTGTTTCTCTATATCAAAAGCTTTTATCAATGGTGATGAAATTGGGATTTTCTTTTTGGTCATTTTATTTTTAGAGCTGATTGCTTCTTTCGGAATTGGATACCTTCTTGGCAAATTGTTACAAATTCCTTTTAATTATAAAATTCCGCAAAGTTTAAAAGCTTTTATCATTGTTATTATTGGTTACGGAGTTTATATTTTTGCTTACTATGTAAAATTAGAAACGTCCATTTATTTACATCACGAGTTTGTTTTAGAACCTCTTTTAATTTGTATTATTGGTAGTTTTGTACTGACTAATTTTAGCAAACACCGCATTGAATTCTCTGAATTGTTAGAAGAAATTAGCCCTTTTATTTATATTGTTTTCTTTACTTTAACGGGTGCTTCTTTATCCCTACAAGTGTTGTATAGTGTCTTCGGAATTGCATTTGCTATGTTCTTTTTACGCTTACTTACCATGTTTTTTGGAGGAATATTTGGTGTTTATGCAGCCAAAGATAAAAAGGAATATCGTTTTATTGCCTGGATGCCTTATTTAACGCAAGCTGGGGTTGCATTAGGTTTAGCAACAATTATTTCTAACGAATTTCCTACTTGGGGTTCTGAATTTGAAGCAATCGTTATTGCAATCATCGTAATCAATCAATTAGTTGGGCCACCGTTGTTTAAATGGGCGTTAAATTTTGTAAAAGAAAGTCATACCAAAGCAAGTTTACAACAGTTTGATGGCACAAGAGATGCCGTTATTTTTGGAGTAGAAAGTCAGTCTATTGCATTAGCAAATGAATTAGAAAAGAAAAATTGGGAAACTCGTTTAATAGGATTTGATGCTACAGATTTTAATAAACAAACTAATTTTGAATATGTGCATTTAGAAGATATTTCTTTAAAAAGTATCTTATCACTTCAATTAGAAAAAACAGAAGGGATCGTTTTAATGTTAAGTGATGAAAAAAATTATCAATTAGCAGAACTAATTTACGAAAACATTGGAACAAAAAATGTAGTAGTCCGGTTAAATAATAGAGAGAATTTTGATAGATTTCATCAATTAGGAGCCTTAATTATCGAACCTGCAACTGCCATGGTAAGTTTATTAGATCATTTTGTACGTTCTCCAAATGCTACCTCTCTCCTGCTAGGTATGGATGAAAATCAAGATTCTATGGATGTAGAAATTAGAAATGAAGATATTCACGGAATGCGTTTACGAGATTTACGTTTACCTTCTGATGTGTTGGTTTTATCCGTTAGAAGAAGAGGCCAGTTATTAGTTTCTCATGGATATACTCGTTTACGTTTGGGAGATATAATGACTCTTGTGGGCTCTAAAACTAGTTTAGAAGCCTTAAATTTTAGATTTGATACTTAAAAAATCAAATTTCATAATTGTAAAGAATGCTTTTAAATTTGATAAAGTTTTTGTCCGTTTTACGTTAAAAATAGTAATATGTTTTACTTTTACGTTTTAAATCATATCGATGTTAGGATTACAATTTGAAACCACAACTTCTTGGGCTGAAATAGCCAAAGATAATTTACAACAGATACTTACAGATCATGCTTTTCTAGAGCAAAAAGCAGCCTCAAACGCCGTTTCTATTATTATCAATTATTCAGAAGAAACTGAATTGGTGAAAGAAATGAGCAATATTGCTATTGAAGAAATGCAACATTTTAAAATGGTCCATTTATTAATGGTAAAACGAGGAATGGTTTTAGGACGTGAGCAAAAAAACGATTATGCGATACGGTTGCAGAAATTTTTTCATAAAACCAAAGATAGAACCAATGCTTTGGTGCAACGCTTATTAGTGGCAGCTTTAATTGAAGCGCGAAGTTGTGAGCGTTTTAAAGTGTTTTCTGAAAATATGGAAGATGAAGAATTGTCTAAATTCTATAACAACTTAATGATTTCTGAAGCCAACCATTATGCTACTTTTTTAAAATTTGCAAGAACATATCAAGATAGAAAAATTGTTGATGAAAAATGGAATGCCTTACTAGCTTTTGAAGCAGAAATGATGAAAGAAAGAGGTAATTTAGCTAAAATTCATGGATAATGAAATTCAAAACTTTTGAACTTTTGAACTTTTGAATATAAAATTTTGAACTAAAACAATGTTTGGTAAAGAAGAAGCTGCACAATTGCGCAAAGAATTTTGGACCAGTTTTGGGAAATCTTTTCCAAGAAAATGGTTATTATACAATACAAAAATAAAAGGTTTCTCGTTTAAATTTGTTGCCGATAGAAAAAAAGCAATGATTAGTTTAGATTTTGAACATCCAGAAGATATTGCGAATGAATTGCTGTATGACCAATTAATTTCTTTAAAAAATTTACTAGAAACAGACTTTTTACCGGAAGTTATTTTTGATGAAAACTACCAATTAGGTTCTGGTAAAATTATTAGAAGAATTTATGTTCCTTTTGATGGGAAATTTAGCATCTATAATAAAAATACTTGGCGAGATTGTTATGAGTTTTATGTTGATAAAATGAGTCAATTTGAACTCTTTTTTTATGAATATGAAGACTTTATAAATCAAGCAATTTAAAACCTAACTTTCTTTTTACCAATCTATACGCCCGCGTTAAGGATTGAAGTGAAAATCCTTTTCATTTTTTTTGAGTAAGAACGCTTTTTTTAGCGTTTACTTAAAAACAAATGGAAAGATTGCAACGAAAAGCCTGACCAAGTTTTTTTACTTGGTAACGCCCAAAAAAACATACCTATATTATTTGATAAATTTTATGGATAATGGATAATTCGGAGCCTCATTATTACTCGCCTTTATAGCGTTTATAATTGGAAATATCAGATAAAAAATTCCGATTATAATTAAACCTAGAATACCTAACCCTAATAATAGAATCAACGGAATACAAATTAGGATGTATAAAAACATGGATATTCTGAAGTTTAAAATTGCTTTACCATGCGAATCCATACCTAAAATTTCATCTTTTTTAGTAAGCCATAAAACTAATGGTACAATAAAGCCCCCAATACCAGTTACAAAATCTAATAATTGACTTAAATGTGTTAACACTAAAAGCTGTTTGTCTTCTTTCATTTTTTTGATTAATTTATGCTTGTATTATATATGAGTCGCTAAAATTAACTTTTTGTTACCTTAAAGAAACAAAATTAATTATCAATTTTCAATATTAGGGAATAATTGCTTCACTTAATTTTAAAAATAATAAATTTTAAGAATTACTGATATGAGCTAATGTCTAATGTATATGAGCAAATCGAATCTATACTTTCGTGATATCTTTGTAGTGAACGAAATATTAATTAAAACTTTACATATGAATTATTTAAATATAGAGAACGAAAAGGTATTGCCATTAGTAACTGAATTAAACGTATTGTTAGCAGATTACCATGTGTATTACCAAAAATTAAGAAATTTTCATTGGAACGTATTAGGGAAGAACTTTTTTGACTTGCACAATAAGTTCGAAGAAATGTATGATGATACAAAATTGAAAATTGATGAAATTGCAGAAAGGATTATAACCTTAAAATATCATCCAATTAGCAAATTATCTGATTATATTGAAGTATCGAAAATAAAGGAATCGAGTCCTTTATTATCGGACCAAGAAATGGTTGAAAAAATAATTAGAGATCACAAAATATTATTAGAACAACTCGGAAAAGTTAATGATAGAGCAGAAAAAGCAGGAGATGAAGGAACTATAGATTTAATTGGCGCTTACATAAGAGGATTAGAAAAAACAACTTGGATGTTGAATGCATGGACTAAGGATACAAAAGAAGAATTGAACACGAGCTTTGTAAAATAATACATAATGATTTATTAGAAAAACGCTTTGGCTTAGAGTTAAAAGGCAGATACTTGAAAATATCTACCTTTTTTTCATTTGGATAGCACTTTTCTATTCACAAATTAATGATAGCCAAATGAATAAATTCCTTTTTTAATCAACAAAAAAGAATGAAATTCTATTAAAAATATCACATTTAATATGGATATACCTATAAAAAAAACTCAATTTTGGATAAAATATTAAATAAATTAAACGACTGGAAAGACTCACTTTTATTAAATCTTCCAAATTTTGCGATTGCTAAATTCGTTTTAATTATAACATATTTTCTTTCTAAATCTATTAGCAACTTAGTTGAAAAATCTATTGGTAAAAGAATATCACAAAAATCTGTTAGAAATTTAGTTTCTAGAGCAAAATCTAGTGCTGTTATTTTATTAGGGTTATATTTTACTATGACTATTTTAAAGTTTGATGGAACTTTGAAAACTATTATATCTGCAGCTGGTATTTCTGGTATTGTTATTGGTTTGGCCTTGCAAGGAACACTATCTAATATCATATTGGGTATCGTTTTATTTTTTAGAAAAAATTTAAATCTAGGAAACTAGTTGGAAACATCAGGTTTTTCGGTTGAAGTTATAGATATTAACTTAAATTATTTTGTGGTCAGGGAAGCTGATCATAACATGGTCATAATTCCTAATAAAACTATTTTAGAAAATCCTTTTAAAAATTACTCTTTAACAACAGAAATCAGAATATCTGTGACTTGTTGTTTAGAATATAGTGCAGATTTAGAGCAGGTAAAAGCATTAACCATAAAAACTATTTCAAAGAATTTTGAACAAAAAAAATTTAACAAAGAAGTAGAATTTTTCTATACAGAGTTTGCAGACAGTTCTATCAATTTTTTATGCAGGTTTTGGGTAAATGCAGAAAAAGCAATCGATACGTTGAATGCGGAAAGCACCGAAATTATATAAATTAAAAAAGCGTTTGATAAAGCAGGAATTAACATTCTGTTTATAATTAGAACAATTGATTTTAGCAATAAATTTAATCTTACTAAAACAAAGAATTATAAATCTATACACATTACACTTTAAAATATGAAGAAGTCTAACAGAAAGCTGTTCGACTTTTTTTTGTTTATACATTAGGATTACTTATTTTTGCCATATGATTCAAAACGATACTATTATTGCATTGGCAACTCCTTCTGGAGTTGGTGCAATTTCTGTGATAAGACTTTCTGGTGACAATGCTATTCCTATTGTTGACAGCTTTTTTAGATCAATAAAAAAAGGAAAATCATTAAAAAACCAGAAAACACATACGATTCATTTAGGACATATTGTGGATAAAGGAATTATTTTAGATGAAGTTTTAGTTTCAATTTTTAAAAATCCACGTTCTTATACTGGAGAAAATGTAGTAGAAATATCGTGTCATGGATCTACTTTTATTCAGCAAGAAATTATTCAATTATTTTTAAAGAATAATTGCAGAATGGCAGATAATGGCGAGTTTACCATGCGCGCGTTTTTAAATGGTAAAATGGATTTGAGTCAGGCTGAAGCCGTTGCCGATGTGATTGCTTCTAATTCTGCCGCTAGCCATCAAATGGCAATTCAGCAAATGCGGGGCGGAATCACTAATGAATTAAAAGAATTACGCGGACAATTGTTAGATTTTGCGGCTTTAATAGAACTTGAACTCGATTTTTCTGGAGAAGATGTAGAGTTTGCGGACAGAACAAAGTTTAAAGAATTAGTCGCTAAAATTACCTTTGTTTTAAAACGATTAATTGATTCTTTTTCTTTTGGAAATGCCATGAAAAATGGAATTCCCGTAGCTATTATTGGTGAACCTAATGTGGGAAAATCTACCCTACTAAATACACTTCTAAATGAAGAAAAAGCCATTGTTTCTGAGATTGCAGGTACCACTAGAGATGCTATAGAAGACGAAATTATCATTGATGGTGTAGCTTTTCGGTTTATTGATACTGCAGGTTTAAGAGTTACAAAAGATATTATAGAAAATATTGGGATTAAAAAAGCATATGAAAAAGCAGACAATGCACAACTCATTATTTTTTTAATAGATGCCAATAAATTTAGTAATGCTCAAGACTTATTTCTCACTGAAATTGAAACAATAAAAACTCGTTTTCCTAATAAACGTTTGTTAGTCATTGCGAATAAAATAGATCATCTTTCTCTAGATCAAACCACTACCCTACAAACTGAAATTGAGAATTTAATTCTGATTTCTGCAAAAAACAAAACAGGTATTGAGGCTTTAAAAGAAGAACTTACTTCTTTGGTAAATATTGGTGCTTTGAGTAATAATGAAACGATTGTGACGAATTCTCGTCATTTTGAGGCCTTAAACAATGCACTACAAGCAATTACCTCTGTAAAACAAGGAATTGATTTAGAAATTTCTACCGATCTATTTTCAATTGATATTAGAGAATGTTTACGATATTTAGGCGCTATCACAGGA
>JBNMNV010000050.1:0-15734 GCA_051278125.1 Polaribacter sp.
GGAGCCTCTGCCACGGGTTTAGGTGAAGAAGTTTTAAAAACGGTGGGAAGTTTTTTAATTGTCGAATTAATGCGTCAAGGAAAATCACCTCAAGAAGCATGTGAAGAGGCAATCGGAAGAATCGTAAACAAGCCTGGAAAGGATTTTAGTAATTTTCAAGTTGGATATATTGCCGTAAACAAACAAGGACAAACTGGCGCTTATTCCATTCATGAATGGTTTAGTTATAATATTTATAAGAATAAGAAAAACCAAAATATCAAATCAGATTATTTTAATAAAGTATAATTATGTCTACAGAATCAACGAATAAATCTTACAAAAGTGCTTTCATATTTTTAACTACTTTATTTTTTCTTTGGGGATTTATCACTGTTTTGGTTGATAGTTTAGTGCCTAGATTAAAAGATGTTTTTGAAATGTCTTATGCAAAAACAGTTTTAGTACAATTTGCATTTTTTGTAGCGTTCTTTGTGTTTTCATTACCAGCCGGTTTTATTTTATCTAAAATAGGCTACAAAAAAGGAATCGTTCTTGGTTTACTAACCATGGCTGTAGGCTGTTTATTATTTTATCCAGCAGCAGCTTACAGAGCATTTCCTGTTTTTTTAATTGGATATTTTACGCTCGCTGGCGGAATTACAATTTTGCAAGTAGCCGCAAACCCTTATGTTGCCTTGTTAGGTTCTGAAGACGGCGCAAGTAGTCGTTTAAATTTATCACAAGCTTTTAACTCTCTAGGAACCACAATTGCGCCAGTTGTTGGGGCTTTATTTTTATTAAGCGATTCTGTAAAAACATCTGTAGAAATCGATTTATTGTCGGCAATAGAAAAAACAAATTACTATGTAGCAGAGGCTGAAACTGTACAAACTCCGTTTTTATGCATCGCTTTTTCAATAGCCATTTTAGCTTTAATTTTTGGATTTATTAAATTACCAACAGTAATGCAAGAATCTCCAAAAGGTGGGTATTTAACTTTACTGAAGAACAAGGTGATGTTAATGGGCGCTTTGGGAATTTTTGTATATGTAGGAGCAGAGGTAGCTATTGGTAGCTTTTTGGTAAATTATTTTGCTGATATGAATTTGACTGCAATTATTGTAGAAAACGAAACGATGATGAATATTGCCAATACGATAGCAAGTACTTTTAATAAAACGTTTTCAGATTCAGACCCAAAATCGTTATTAGGAATTTTTGTAATCTTTTATTGGGGAGGCGCTATGATTGGACGATTTGTAGGGGCTTACTTAACCAAAATTATGGCTCCAGGAAAAGTATTGAGCATTTTTGCCTTTTTAGCAATTTCCATGATTTTGATCTCGATAAACACTTCAGGATTAGTTTCTATGTGGTCTATTTTGGCAGTGGGATTATTTAACTCTATTATGTTTCCAACCATTTTTACATTAAGCTTAGATGGTTTAGGTGATTTAAAAGCACAAGCTTCTGGTTTGTTGTGTATGGCGATTGTTGGTGGTGCTATTGTGCCTTTTATTTTTGGAAGTTTAATTGATGGTTTTGGTTTTAAAACGGCTTTTGTTTTAACCATTTTATGTTATGGCTATATTTTGTTTTATGGGAGGTTTAAGATGAAGAAAGTTTAAATTTGATTTTATCGCTAACGTGTTAACGAATATTTGTCGTTTTTATGACCTATGTTATAAGTTAATAAAGTTAGTTTTTTAAAACCAAAAAATCAAGTGCAGACGACCTACAAAAACCGCTCATGAGCTTCTTTTTCTAAAGCTTCTCTAAAGTTGGGATGTGCTATAGAAATTAATAATTTGGCACGTTCTTTTAAACTTTTCCCAAAAAGATTTACCACACCATATTCTGTGGCAACATAATGCACATGAGCTCTTGTGGTGGTTACGCTTGCTCCTTGCTTTAAAAAAGGGGTGATTTTAGAAATTCCTTTTTTTGTGATAGAGGGCATTGCTATAATAGCTTTTCCGCCTTTAGATAAAGATGCACCTCTAATAAAGTCCATTTGTCCTCCAACTCCAGAATATTGATAAGTTCCAATAGAATCAGCACAGATTTGGCCCGTTAAATCAATTTCTAGAGCACTGTTTATTGCCGTAACTTTCGGATTCTGTTGAATTATTGATGTATCATTCGTATAGCCAGCTTCTTTAAAATGAACAAGAGGATTGTCATCAATAAAATCGTATAGTTTTTGAGTTCCCATTGCAAATGAAGTCACAATTTTTCCGGTTTTAATCTCTTTTTCTTCACCTGTAATCACTCCTTTTTCAATTAAGGATAAAACACCATCAGAAAACATTTCTGTATGAATACCAAGTCGTTTATGGTTTTCAAGATTACTTAGAACTGCATTAGGAATATTCCCAATTCCCATTTGTAAAGTAGCTCCATCTTCAATTAAATTGGCAACATTTTCTCCAATTTTAGTTTCAATGGCTGTTGGAATTTGATTTGAGATTTGATGGATAGGTTGATGTACTTCAACTGCAAAATCTATTTGATTGGCATGTATAATACCATCTCCATGCGTTCTTGGTACTTGTGGATTTACCAAAGCCACTACTTTTTTTGCAGTTTGTATGGCTGGTAAAGTTATATCTACTGAAGTACCTAAAGAGCAATACCCATGTTTATCTGGAGGAGAAACTTGTATAAAAGCAACATCTAAAGGAAAAATATGCTTTCTAAAAAGTATATGAATTTCACTTAAAAAAATAGGAATATAATCGCCATTATTCATGTTTACCCCTTTTCTTACATTATCGCCCACAAAACAACTGATGAGTTTAAAAGAATCGCTGTAAGGTTGGGTTAAAAATTTGGCTTCTCCATGGGTATGAATTTGAATAATTTTCACATCTTTTAATTCTTGATAACGATTACAAAGCGTATCAATTAATAAACTTGGTGTCATGGCTGCTCCTTGAAAAAAAACAGAATCTCCAGATTTTACATGGGTAACAGCTTCTTCTAAAGTAACGATGTTTAAATAATGATTCATGTAGTTGAATTGTTCTATAAAGGTTTACTCTAATTTACGAGCTATAAATGTTAATATCATTCAAATTCTAATTGATCTTAGCACCAATTTCCTCGCATTTTTGAATAGTTTGAAGCACATCCTCAAATTTAGTTCTCGGATTGATCAAGCACATTCTTAGTACAATTTGATTCTGTAAAATAGTGGTCACGAGCATAGCTTCTTCTGAAGAGATAATTTCTTGAGAGATTCTTTGATTGATGGCATCTAATTTTTTTTCAGAAAAATTTTCAGATAAAGGATGGTATCTGAAATTAATAATACCTAAAGTAGCCGGAGAGACAATTTCCCAACAGGCACTTTTTCGAATATGCGCTTCTGTCTTTTGCGCTAAATTAATGGAATAATCTATGGCTTCTCTAAAGGATTGTAAGCCGAAACTTTTAATAGACATGTAAAATTTTAAGGCTCTAAAACGCCTTGTTAATTGAATGCCATGATCATAAAAATTAATTTCAGACGTATTGCCTTCAATATCTCTTAGGTATTCTGGTTTTTCTGTAAATGTATTACTTAACCATGTATGATTTCTAACTAATAAGCACCCCATTTCGTAGGGTTGAAAAAACCATTTATGAGGATCGACGGTTATGGAGTCTGCTTTTTCTATGCCGGTTAAAATACTTTTTCCTTTTTTCGACAAAATAGCGGCACCACCATATGCAGCATCAACATGAAACCAAATCTTTTCTTCTTTGCAAATTTTAGCGATTTCTTTTAAAGGGTCTACGGTTCCAGTATTTGTAGCGCCAGCAGTACCAATAACACAAAAAGGATCCAAACCTTCTAAGCAATCTTTGGCAATAGCGTTTTTAAGCTTGTTAATAGACATCTTAAATTCTAAATCTGTAGGAATAATTCTTACCTGCTCTTTTTTAAAACCAATAGTTCTTATAGCTTTCATATTCGAGGAATGGGTTTGATCTGACAAATAAATTACGGCTTTAGAAAAATCATCTCCACATTTTTGCCATCTTGCGGTAACTAAAGCGGTTAGGTTTGCCATAGAGCCCCCACTGGTAAAAATTCCTCCTCCTTTTTTAGTGGGTAATTTAAAAAGTTTTAATAGCCAATTGATTGTAACAATTTCTAATTCGGCAGCAGCAGGTGCGTTTGCCCATCCGCCAGAAAAAATATTAAAACCTGTTGCCAACGTATCTGCCATTACACTGATATAGTTGCTAGGTCCTGGCACGAAAGAGTAAAATTTTGGGTGCGATAAAATGTCTGTTTTTTTTAAAACATTAGCGACTACAAAATCTAAAACATCTTCTATTTTTTCTCCTTGCTCAGGTGCTGCTTCCAAAAATAAAGCATCCATTTCGGCCCTTGTTGATTGATAGACTGGGCTTTTAGAGTTTTGAGTTTCAAAATGATCAACAATGGTGTCTATTATTTTATATCCATAGCTTTTCATCTCTTCTTTGGATAGCGTGAGGGTTGGGTTTGATTTCATTGTAAAAACGATATGATCTTTATTTAATAAAGGTAAATGTACCGCTATAAATTTTCCTTAGGTATGATATTCATCATGCTTATTAAAAGAAAAAACCCTCACAATTTGTGAGGGTTTTATTAATTTACTTTTTTTTCTGCTGTGCTTGTTGGGCTTGCGCTTGTTTCATTGCATCGTCAATTTTTTGACGAAATTTACTTTTCTTCTTTTCAGGACGCTTTTTGTTTTCTTCTATTTGTGCATGAATTTTATCTTCATCAATTACATAATTCTTAATCACTAACATAATAGCAATGGTTAATAAGTTAGAAATAAAGTAATACAAACTTAAAGAACTTGCATAATTATTAAAGAAAAATAACATCATAATAGGAGAGAAGTAAATCATGTACTTCATCATTTTAGCCATATCTGGCATCCCTTCTTGCGTTGGCGCTTGCATATTTGCTTGCTGACTTTGGTTCATCTTCATATAAAAGAAAATGGCAATAGATGCTAAAATTGGAAATAAACTTACATGGTCACCATAAAAAGGAATAGAGATCGGTAGTTGAAAAATGGTATCGTAAGAAGATAAATCTGGTGCCCATAAAAAACTTTCTTGTCTTAAGGCTAAATTTGTAGGAAAAAACTTAAACAAAGCAAAGAATACAGGCATTTGTAAAACAGCCGGAATACAGCCGGACATCATACTAACTCCTGCTTTTCGTTGAATGGCCATGGTTTCTTGCTGACGCTTCATCGCGTTTTCTTTACCAGGATATTTTTCGTTTAATGCAGTTAATTCAGGTCGAATTACCTTCATTTTTGCACTCGATAAATAAGATTTATATACTAAAGGAGACATGAAAATACGAACCACAATGGTCATCAAGATAATAATCAATCCAAAGTTGCCCATGTAATTTTGCAAGAAATTAAAGACAGGATAAAATAAGTTTCTGTTTAAGAAACCAAAAATACCCCAACCTAAATCGGCAATTTCATCGATATCTGTACCTTCAAACTGTTCACCACTTAGTAAATTATAATCACTTGGGCCATAAAACCACTTCATGTTATAATTTAATTCACCACCGGTTAAAGCCAAAGCAGTATTTAATTCATATTTTTTTGTAAAAACGGTATCAATTTCTTCATTATCCACTAAATCTGTTGAAGTTACCGTGGCATTATTAAAAGGAGTATCGGTGAATAGATTAGATGTGAAAAAGTGTTGTTTATAAGCAACCCAATCTAGGGTATTTACAATTTCTGTATTTCCAGCATTTAAATAATCAACTTCATCTTCTGCTTTATAGAAATAATAAGAATACATGGTATTCTCTGTTTTAATACTTTTTTCATGTCTATATCCTTTTAAATCCCAATCTAAATTGATTGGATTCGAAGAATTAATTACCGAACTTAAGCCTTGAGAACGAATAGAAAAGTCAATCAAATATTTCTTTGGTTTTATTTCATATCGGTATTCTAAAAACTGACTATCAGAAACTTTTAATTTCATGGACAAAACAGTATTCTCTCCATTTTTACTTAAAACGGGCTCAAAAAATAAATCTTTGGTATTTAAAATTCGGTTGTCTGTAGTTCCAAAATTAATGTTAAAAGACGCATTATTGTCTTTAATCATATATAGAGGCAGTGAATCGTAGGTTTTGTAATTTTTGATTAATGCTTCCGTAATTTGACCTCCCTTGTTATCGATGGTTAATTTTACTAAATTGTTCTGTATTACTGTAGAACCCTCTGAACCGTTAATAGAACTTTGTGCAAAAGCACCTAGTTTATTTTGAAATGCTATTTTTTTAATTGAATCGTTTTCAAAAGCATCGGTGTACGTAGAAGTCGTAATCTTGTTTGGGACTACTGTCGATGAATCCACCGTTTGGTCAGTTGTCAACTCTTCAATATCAGCGGGTTTGTTGGTGTTAAAATACCAGAGCAGAATTCCTCCAAGAAGAATCATACCAATAAAAGAATTGTAATCGAATTTTTTTTGTTCCATGTGTAAAATTAAATGTCAATTTGTCTTTTTTCAAGAAAATATCTTGACAAAAATGCGACAAATGTAGCAAAACCTTGTATATTTTAGTTGATTTTTCTACTGTTATTATTGGTGAACTAGTATGTCAAAATACGTTCCGTTTTTATGCTCAATTAAAAATTTCTCATCGAGCTCAGTCGAGAAGTAATTTAAGTGCTCCTTAAATTCGTTTATTAGCTTCAATCAAAATATATTTAAATTTCAATAATTCCCTAAAACACAAGCTAACGTTACTTTTTAGATTGTTTTAAAGCAGCTTTTATAAAACTAACAAATAAAGGATGCGGTTTTAGCACCGTACTTTTATATTCAGGATGATACTGTACGCCCACAAACCAAGGATGATCAGAAAGTTCCACAACTTCTACCAAACCAGTTTTAGGATTGATTCCTGTTGCTTTTAAACCTGCTTTTTCAATTTGAGATAAATACTTATTATTAAATTCATATCGGTGTCGATGTCTTTCGCTAATAAATTCAGAATCATAAGCTTTGTAAATTTTAGAACCCACAGTAAGTTTACAATCCCAAGCTCCTAAACGCATTGTACCGCCTTTTTGTGTAACATCTTTCTGGCTTTCCATCAAATTAATTACAGGATATTTAGTGCTTTTGTTCATTTCGATAGAACTTGCACTTTCTAAATTCAACACGTTTCTAGCAAATTCAATCACTGCCATTTGCATTCCTAAACAAATTCCGAAAAACGGAATTTTATTTTCACGCGCATATTTCACAGCTTTAATTTTACCTTCTATTCCGCGATCACCAAACCCTGGAGCGACTAAAATTCCGTTTAAACCCTTTAATTTTTTTTCAACATTTTTAGGGGTTAAACTTTCTGAATGAATCCAACGAACTTTGACTTTTGTTTCATGCGATGAGCCCGCATGAATAAATGCTTCCGTAATAGATTTATACGAATCTTGCAATTCAATATACTTCCCAATCAAACCAATTTCAACCTCTGAGCTAGGGTTTTTATGTTTTCTTAAAAAGTTATTCCAGACTTTTAATTCTGGTTCGCCCTTAGAGGAAAGTTTTAATTTATTTAAAACAACAGTATCTAAGTTTTGTTCTAACATTAAATTAGGAACATCATAAATGGTTTCTGCATCGATAGATTGTATAACATCTTCTTGTTTTACATTACAAAATAATGCTAATTTTCTTTTAATATCGTCAGAAATTTCGTGTTCTGTTCTACATACTAAAATATCAGGACTAACTCCACTTTGCATTAACATTTTTACAGAATGTTGGGTAGGTTTTGTCTTTAATTCTCCAGCAGCAGCTAAAAAAGGTACTAAAGTTAAATGAATAACAATGGCGTTGTCTTCTCCTTTTTCCCATAATAGTTGTCGAACAGATTCTATATAAGGTAAGGATTCAATATCTCCAACAGTACCGCCAATTTCAGTAATTACAATATCAAAATCGCCAGTTTCACCTAAAATTTGAATTCTACGTTTAATTTCATCTGTAATATGAGGAATTACTTGCACTGTTTTTCCTAAAAACTCACCTTTACGTTCTTTATCAATCACAGATTGATAAATTCTACCAGTAGTTACATTGTTCGCCTGACTTGTAGGAATGTTTAAAAAACGCTCATAGTGGCCTAAATCTAAATCGGTTTCTGCACCATCATCCGTAACATAGCATTCGCCGTGTTCATAAGGATTTAAGGTTCCGGGGTCAATGTTTATGTATGGATCTAATTTTTGTATGGTTACAGAAAAGCCTCTTTCTTGTAATAATTTAGCTAAAGATGCTGCTATGATTCCTTTTCCAAGGGATGAAGTTACGCCTCCAGTGACAAAAACGTATTTTGTGTTGTGCATGGTAGTATTAGGTTTGGGCAAAAGTACTAACATTCGTTTTTATCACAAATAAAAAAGAGGAAAAACATTAAAAATAATAGTAATTTTGCAACTAGAAAAAATATTTCATTTTTTTTTAAATACTATTTGTCTAAAATAAAAACAATTGTATATTTGCAAACGCTTTCAAAGAGGAAAATCTGCAAAGCAAAAACATATAAAGAAGATATTTAAAAATACATATAATGCCGAAAAGAACGTACCAACCATCAAAGAGAAAGAGAAGAAACAAACATGGTTTCATGGAAAGAATGGCATCTGCTAATGGTAGAAAAGTATTAGCTCGAAGAAGAGCAAAAGGAAGAAAGAAAATTTCTGTTTCAACTGAAACTAGACATAAAAAATAAAATGATTAACAATTGTTAATTTATTAGGTGTTACTTTTTTAAGTAACACCTTTTTTTATACCCAATTACCAACTATTTTTGTAAAACTAATAAAAACAACTACTTACAATGCCAAAAAGAAAAGACCTCAATTCCATTTTAATTATTGGATCTGGCCCTATTGTTATTGGTCAAGCTTGCGAATTTGATTACTCTGGTTCACAATCTTTACGTTCTTT
The DNA here is from genome assembly GCA_051278125.1 of Polaribacter sp. GTDB lineage: Bacteria > Bacteroidota > Bacteroidia > Flavobacteriales > Flavobacteriaceae > Polaribacter. The sequence goes on from JBNMNV010000050.1 coordinate 8,986, forward strand.
AAGAGAAGATGGAATTGAAACAATTTTAATCAATTCCAATCCGGCAACGATCATGACCGATCCTTCGATGGCTGATCATATTTATTTGTTGCCCTTAACAACCAAATCAATCATTCAAATTTTAAAAGAGCATCCTCAAATTGATGCTGTTTTGCCAACAATGGGAGGTCAAACCGCTTTGAATTTATGTATCGAAGCAGACACTAAAGGAATTTGGAAAGATTTTAATGTAAAATTAATTGGTGTAGATATTGATGCCATTAATGTTACAGAAGATAGAGAGCAGTTTAGAGAATTAATGCTTAAAATTGGAGTGCCAATGGCACCTCAAGAAACTGCAACATCATTCTTAAAAGGAAAAGAAATAGCACAAGAGTTTGGTTTTCCTTTGGTTATTCGTTCTTCGTATACTTTAGGAGGTGCAGGAGCATCCATTGTTTACAAAGCAGAAGATTTTGATGATTTATTAAGTATAGGTTTAGAAGCATCACCCATTCATGAGGTGATGATTGATAAAGCTATGATGGGTTGGAAAGAATACGAATTAGAATTACTTCGTGATAAAAATGATAACGTTGTTATTATTTGTTCTATAGAAAATATGGATCCTATGGGTATTCATACTGGAGATTCTATTACCGTTGCACCAGCAATGACTTTATCGGATAAAACCTACCAAAAAATGCGTGATATGGCGATTCATATGATGCGTTCTATAGGAGATTTTGAAGGTGGTTGTAATGTACAGTTTGCGGTTTCACCAGATGAAAAAGAGGATATTATTGCTATCGAAATTAATCCAAGAGTTTCACGTTCATCCGCTTTAGCGAGTAAAGCAACGGGATATCCTATTGCAAAAGTAGCTACAAAATTAGCGATTGGTTATACTTTAGATGAATTAGAAAACGGAATTACAAAATCGACTTCTGCTTTATTCGAGCCAACGCTGGATTATGTAATTGTTAAAATACCACGTTGGAATTTTGATAAATTCGAAGGTTCAGATAGAACACTTGGTTTGCAAATGAAATCTGTTGGAGAAGTGATGGGAATTGGCCGTTCTTTTCAAGAAGCATTGCACAAAGCAACACAATCTTTAGAAATTAAAAGAAATGGTTTGGGTGCAGATGGAAAAGGATATACAAATTACAATCAAATTATAGAAAAATTAACCAACGCAAGTTGGGACAGAGTTTTTGCAATTTATGACGCTATTGCAATAGGAATTCCATTAAGTCAGATTTATGAGATTACTAAAATCGACATGTGGTATCTAAAACAATATGAAGAATTATTTCAATTACAGAAAGAAATTTCTACCTATAAAATTGATACAATTCAAAGAGATTTATTGCTAGAAGCAAAGCAAAAAGGTTATGGAGATAGACAAATAGCACACATGTTGGGTTGTTTGGAAAGTGAGGTATATAACAAGAGAGAAGAATTAAAAGTACAGCGTGTTTTTAAATTAGTTGATACGTGTGCAGCTGAATTTAAAGCAAAAACTCCTTATTATTATTCAACTTTTGAGAATGAAATTGAAACAGCTGATGGAGAAATTATTATTGCAAACGAAAGTATTGTAACTGATAAAAAGAAAATTATTGTTTTAGGTTCTGGACCAAACAGAATCGGACAAGGAATAGAGTTTGATTATTGCTGTGTGCATGGTGTTTTAGCGGCTGCTGAATGTGGTTATGAAACCATTATGATCAACTGTAATCCAGAAACTGTTTCTACAGATTTTGATACAGCTGATAAATTATATTTTGAACCTGTTTTTTGGGAACATATTTATGATATTATTCGTCATGAAAAACCAGAAGGTGTTATTGTGCAATTAGGCGGACAAACAGCATTAAAATTAGCAGAAAAATTAACAAAATACGGAATTAAAATTATTGGAACTTCTTTTGAAGCTTTGGATATTGCTGAAGATAGAGGAAGATTCTCTTCAATGTTAAAAGATAACAAAATTCCTTATCCAGAATTCGGAATTGCAGAAACTGCGGATGAAGCTTTGGCTTTAGCAGATGATTTAGATTTCCCAATTTTAGTAAGACCTTCTTACGTTTTAGGAGGACAAGGAATGAAAATTGTTATCAACAAAGAAGAATTAGTTGAGCATGTTGTAGATTTATTAGGCAGAATGCCTGGAAATAAATTATTGTTAGATCATTATTTAGATGGTGCCATTGAAGCTGAAGCAGATGCAATTTGTGATGCTGATGGAAATGTGTATATAATAGGAATCATGGAACATATAGAACCTTGTGGAATTCATTCAGGAGATTCTAATGCGATGTTACCAGTTTTTAATTTAGGTGATTTGGTAATGCAACAAATTAAAGATCATACACATACAATTGCAAGAGAATTAAAAACGGTTGGTTTAATAAACGTTCAGTTTGCTATTAAAGAGGATATTGTTTATATTATAGAAGCCAACCCAAGAGCTTCCAGAACAGTACCTTTTATTGCAAAAGCTTATAAAGAGCCTTATGTAAATTATGCCACAAAAGTAATGTTAGGTCATAACAAAGTAACCGATTTTAACTTTAATCCACAATTGGAAGGTTATGCAATTAAGCAACCTGTCTTTTCTTTTAATAAGTTTCCAAATGTTAATAAGAAACTAGGTCCAGAAATGAAATCTACAGGAGAAAGTATCTTATTTATAGATAGTTTAAAAGATGATGAGTTTTACGATTTATATGCAAGACGAAAAATGTATTTGAATAAGTAAAATTTTTTATTTTAGAGAAAAAGACATCCAATTCTTGTGTAGAGTTGGATGTTTTTTTATGAGCTTTAGTTTTATAAAAACATAGTGTTTAATAAATTTAACTAAACTTTAAACAAATTTGTGATTCGTTTCGCTGTGATATCTTCTATTTTTGTACCAAATAAAATCAGTAATAATTTAATCAAATTTAAAAATGAAAACTAAACACTTATTTATTGCATGTGCATTTATCGGAATTTTTGCATTAACATCGGCTACAATCTCAAAAACAGAGGTTTCTCATACCGAAAAAACGGTTCAAACTCCTAATATTGTTGGAGTTGCAGCAGCAAATGAAAACTTTACAACATTAGTAGCTGCAGTAAAAGCAGCAGGATTGGTAGAAACTTTAAGTAGTGCTGGACCATTTACAGTTTTTGCGCCAACAAACGCAGCTTTTGCAAAATTACCAGCAGAAACAGTTCCTACTTTATTAAAGCCAGAAAATAAAGCTACTTTAACAAGTATCTTAACTTACCATGTTGTGGCTGGAAAGTTTGATGCTACAGCAGTGGTAGCAGCAATTAAAGCGAACAATGGAGCATTTACAATAACTACAGTGCAAGGAGGTAAACTAGTAGCCTCTTTAGATGGTGGAAATGTAATGTTGAAAGATGAAAAAGGAAACATGTCTAAAGTAGTGATTGCAGACGTTGCCGCTTCAAATGGTGTAATACACGCTATTGATAGTGTTGTGATGCCTAACTAAAATTACCGAAACTTATATTTTTAAAAAGCCTTCAAGAAATTGAAGGCTTTTTTTGTTTTACCAATTGTCACGTTCTAATATAGTAGTGCACTTAACACTAAATATATAACTTTGGTTATGCTAATTTTTTAGATTGAAGTAAGCGAAATTTTTTACATATCAGTGCTAATATTGTAAAAATGAGTTCATAAGAGAATAGTTAAACCTTCATGTAAACGTTCTGTTTTTAAGGTTTACTTCCTCTTAATTTTGGCAATGATACTTATTTATTTAACAAAAAAAACGATTCTAAATTTAGAATCGTTTTTTTTGATGATTTTTGGTTTATATTAAATTTTTTATAAAATGTATAACCTAATATTTTTATTTAGCATGTTTATGAGCCTTGTAAGATGAACGCACCAATGGTCCGCTTTCTACATACATAAAGCCCATTTCTAAACCAATAGTTTCGTATTTTTTAAATTGTGCTGGTGTTATAAATTCTTTTAGTGGTAAATGCTTTTTAGTAGGTTGTAAATATTGTCCAATTGTTAGCACATCTAAACCAACACCTTGCAAGTCTTTCATCGTTTCTAATACTTCCTTTTCAGTTTCACCCAAACCAAGCATTAAACCTGTTTTTGAGCGCATTCCATTATCTTTAAGATATTTTAAGACCCCTAAACTTCTGTCGTATTTTGCTTGAATTCGAACTTCACGTGTTAATCTTCTTACCGTTTCCATATTATGAGAAACCACTTCGGGATGCACTTCAATAATACGGTCAATTTGTTTGGTGTTTCCTTGAAAATCTGGAATTAAAGTCTCTAAAGTGGTATTCGGATTTGCTCTACGAATGGCATCCACAGTTTCTGCCCAAATAATAGAACCACCATCTTTTAAATCATCTCTATCTACCGATGTAATTACGGCATGCTTAATTCCCATAATTTTAATAGAACGTGCAACTTTTTCAGGTTCATCCCATTCTACCGTTTCTGGTCTTCCTGTTTTTACCCCACAAAATCCACAAGATCGTGTACATATGTTTCCTAAAATCATAAAAGTTGCGGTTCCTTCTCCCCAACATTCTCCCATATTTGGACAACTTCCACTGGTGCAAATTGTGTTTAATTTATATTTATCCACCAAACCTCGTAATTCAGTATATTTTTTACCAACGGGTAATTTTACGCGTAACCATTTCGGTTTTTTTGGTCTTTCAGGAAGTACTACAGATTCTATTGCCATTTTTCTTGAATTTAGAATGCAAATTTACGAAGAAATTAGGGAAAGTAAATTGTAAAAAAGTATAGATTTCAGATGTATTTAGTTCATTCCAATTGGTTTTTTAAATATACAATGTTTGTTTTGTTATTGACAGCACTCTTAATTCAATACATACTATAAATATCTACAAATTATTCAGATACCAAAAATTAAATCCTAAAAGAAATGCGATGCCAATAATACTTAAAATTCGTATTAATAATTTTGGTTGATGTTCTTTTGGCGTATGTTTCCCTGTAATTAAAGTGTAATTTAAGATAGCATAGAAAGGAGCCGTTAAAAAGGATAAAATAGTTGCTATTTTTATCAAGCTACCCATATCTTCCATATAGAATTGAAGTATGATAAGTGTACCTGTAAAAAGAAGAAGAATCCAAAACCAATAACCAAATTTGAACTCTTTGATAAATAGTAATTTTGAACTTCTGTTCATGGCTCTTGGTGAAGCATCTAGCGTTGTAATCGTTGTACTAAACATGGTGGTAAATGCAGCAACAGCGATAAATATGTAAGAAAAATCACCCAAGTTTTTAGTGTATAAAGTAATTAATTGTGATGCAAAAACACCTCCCTTATTAGAAAAGGTTTCACCTGATTTATACATCACTAAAGCACCTAAAAGTACGAAACAAATTCCTAAAATTAAGGTACCTGCATAACCAATATTAAAATCGAAAATAGCATCTTTTGGTTTTATTTTAATAAAAGTGTTTTTGCTTTTTTCTACGGACCAAATAGAATGCCAAATCGAGACGTCTAATGGTGCAGGCATCCAACCTAGAAATGCAATTAAAAAAGTGATTTCTACCGTTCCGGAAGGTATAATCTGCGTTACATCAAAAGCTTCTTTAGAACTAAATAAAGCTACTGAAACCGCCGCTATGGTGCTAATTGTTAAAATAATAATAATGTATTTCATTAAATTATCTAACAATTTATATTTACCGATTACAAGGATTAAAACACTAATCAATAATATAATAGCAGACCACACTACAAGATTATTGGTAAGACCAAAAAGTTGTGAAGCTAAACCAGCAGTAACAATAGTAACAGCAGCTTGTATGGTAAACATGGTTCCAAAATTAAGAACATAGTAAATTACCAACATTCCTTTGCCTAGTTTTTTATAACCATCTAATAATGTTTCACCAGTAGCAGCTGCGTAACGCGGGCCGAACTGAAAGAAAGGATACTTAAAAACATGCACCAGTAACAAAGCCCAAAATAAACCAAAACCAAATTCTGCACCTGCTTTTGTGGATTGTACCAAATGTGATACACCAATGGCTGCACCGGCAAACAATAAACCAGGACCTAAAGATTGTAAGAACGATTTTTTCATTTATGTTTTCTTAATAATAGCTGCTAATAACTTTTTTGCACGTAATAATTTTACTTTTACGTTGTTCATTGGTTCATTAATTTGCGTAGAAATTTCTTTATAACTCAATTCCTGAAAGTATCGTAATTGAATGACTTCTTGATATTTAGGTTTTAACTGTTTAATGTCTCTTAACAATTTTGCTAAATTTTGATCTCTAATAATTTTATCTTCAGGAGTAGGGTTCTCATCTGCAACCAAATATACTTTATCTTCTTGCTCTTTTGTCGTTTCTGTAAAAATTGATGTTTTTTTCTTCCGTAATAAATCAATATGAACATTTTTAGAAATGGCAATTAACCAAGTTTTAAAAACATATTTGTCATCAAAAGTATGTATTTTATCAAAAGCTTTAGAGAAGGTTTGTATGGCTATATCTTCAGCTTCATTCTCGCTTTTTGTTCTTTTTAATTGATAATTATAAACACTACCCCAAAAGGTATCTAACAAAAAACGAAATGCAGCTTGGTTGCCCTCTTTTGCTTTTGTAATATTTTGGTCAATTTTGGTTTGGTCTATTTCCAATGAATATGTTTTGAAATAAAATTAGCACTAAATATACTAATTTGAATCAATAATAAGCTAATTTCTAATAAAGG
>JBNMNV010000051.1:0-15687 GCA_051278125.1 Polaribacter sp.
TGAAATTTATGCTCAACTAGATTGGGTAACGGGAATCTAAATAATAGAATTTTGGTTTTTGACTTTTTTAGGTCAAAGCTTGTGCTCAACTTGATTGCGTATGAAACGAGCGAAACCTGCCTGCCGGTAGGCAGGTACCTCTATGGGGCTGCCTGGAGGATAGTTCGTTTCAAGAAATTCTTTATTTTCCCTAAAGGGGAAAAATACTCTTGTGTTTTTTGCGAATTCGCGTCTTTGCGAAATTTTTATCAATACAAATCTCTGCATAAATATTTTTTAATGTTTATCAGTAAAAATCCGTGAAACCTGTATCAAATATTTTTGAGGAAAACTCAGACTAAATTTTAAGTTTATTTGCGTAAATTCGTGCAATTCGTGTCTTAAAAAAAACGCTGTGCAACAATTATCAACTTTTCAAGTATACAATGCTTCTGCCGGAAGTGGAAAAACATTTACTCTTGTTAAAGAATATTTAAAGGTATTATTAAGTTCTAATAATGTTTTTGCGTTTCAGAAAGTATTAGCAATCACTTTTACGAACAAGGCTGCTGGTGAAATGAAAGAACGCGTATTGTCTAGCTTAGAGGATTTTTCTGAAGGAAAAGAAAATGATCTACTTAATATTATTTTGCAAGAAATTAAGGTAGATAAAGAATTAATTCAAGAAAGAAGTCAGAAAATATTAAATGCAATTTTGCAAAATTACTCGGCATTTTCAATTACTACAATTGATAGTTTTACCCATAAAATCATCAAAAGTTTTGCGTATGATTTAGGATTACCACTCAATTTTGAATTAGAAATGGATGCTGTTTCATTATTAAATCAATCGGTAGATATCTTAATTTCTAAAATAGGAACCGATAAAAAACTTACAAAATTACTGATAGATTATTCTTTAGATAAAATAGATGATGATAAATCTTGGGACATTTCTAGAGATTTAAATGAGTTTGCTAAAGTGCTTTTAAACGAAGATGATATTAAATATTTTAGAGAACTTTCTACTAAAAAATTAGATGATTTTACAAACCTAAAGTCAAAATTATTTATCCATCAAAGAGAGTTAAAAATCGAATTCAAAAAAGTTGGCGAAGATTGTTTGGGATTAATTGCAAGTCATGATTTAGAACATAAGGATTTTATGCGGGCAACCATTCCAAAATTCTTTGCAGATATCAATGCTAAAGGATTTGATTTTACGTATTTAACAAGAAGTGAAACGGTTCAAAAAGCCATTGATAACCATCAATATTATTCAAAATCTACCTCAAGTACTGTGGCACAAAGCATAGAAGGCATTGTACCCGAAATTATAAGTTTATTTGAAAAATCTAAAGGAATTTACAGTCAGTTTTTAATGAATAAACTAACCTTAAAAAATATCATTCCTTTAGCAGTTTTAAATAACATTAACCTTGAGTTAGAAAAAATTAAGGAAGAAAATAATATCAGATTAAATGCAGAGTTTAATCAATTAATTTCAGACAACATAAAAGAGCAACCAGCACCTTTCATTTATGAGAGAATTGGGCAACGTTTTCAGCATTATTTTATTGATGAAATGCAAGACACATCTGTATTGCAATGGCAAAATTTAATTCCGTTAATTGACAATGCTTTAGCGCAAGAAAATGGTAATTTGCTCTTGGTTGGTGACGGGAAACAAGCAATTTACAGATGGCGTGGAGGTAAAGCAGAGCAGTTTATAGATTTGGGTTCTGATCAAGAAAACCCTTTTGCGATACACAAAGAGATTAAAAATTTAGAAACCAATTTTAGAAGTTATGCTGAAGTTATTAAATTTAATAATTCATTTTTTAAACATACAGCCAATTTTCTTCAAAATGAATCGTATAAAAACTTATTTTTAGAAGGAAATAATCAACTAGAAAACACTAAAGAAGGAGGCTTTGTTTCACTTTCGTTTCTTGAAAAGGAGGATGAAAAGGAGGATGAAAAAATAAAATATCCGAAGAAAGTTTTAGCAAAAATAATCGAATTAAAAAACGACTTTTCTCTAGGTGAAATTTGTATTCTCACAAGAAAAAGAGCCGATGGTGTTGCGATTGCAAATTACTTATCAGAAAACGGAATTGATATTATTTCATCAGAAACTTTGCTATTGCAAAATAGTGCTAAAGTTTGCTTTATTGTTGATGTTTTAAAAGTGTTACAAAATCCGAATGATGAGGAAACTCGGTTTGAGATGCTTTATTTTTTACAAGGCCATTTACAAATTGAAAATTCAAAACATAGCTTTTTTAAAGAGTTTGCAAAAACAGACAATCAAACTATTTTTGAAGCTTTAAAAATCTACGGAATTTCATTTGAGATTTCCAATTTTCATCAATTACCATTTTATGAGAAAATCGAAGAAATTGTAAGGGGTTTTAATTTGGTAAATTCTTCAGATGCTTATGTACAATTTTTTCTAGACGTTGTTTTAGAACAACAAAGAAAAAATATTGATATTGGTGAGTTTTTAGAGTTCTGGGAGCTCAAAAAAAACAGTTTAAGTATTGTGGCACCAGAGAGTGCGAATGCAGTTCAAATAATGACGATTCACAAATCTAAAGGATTAGAATTTCCTGTGGTAATATTTCCTTGTGACGTAGATATTTACGGACAAATAAATCCTAAAGTTTGGATAGATGAATTGCCAGAGAATTACGATAATTTTAATTCTTTATTACTGCCCTATAATAAAGAATTAAGCCATGTAAATGCAACAGGTTTAAAAATTTTTAATCAACAAAGAGAAGAATTAGAGTTAGATAATTTTAATTTACTATATGTTTCCTTAACCAGAGCTGTAGAACAATTGCATGTTATTACTGAAAAGAAAATTTCAGCAAAAGGTGTAGAAGACACTAAATTTTATTCAGGTGTTTTTATCAATTATTTAATACAATTGAATCTTTGGAGTAATGATGTGCTTCATTATTCTTTTGGTGATGCAAAAAGAGCTAGTAAAAAAGAAGGGTTGAAGTCTGTTGCTGAAATTCATGAAAAATTCATCTCCAGTCCTTGGCAAGAGCATCATCTAGTTTTATTGGCAGGTGCTTCAAAATTATGGGATACGATTCAGGGAGAAGCTATTAATTTCGGGAATCTAATTCACGAAATTTTATCAAAGATTATGACCATAAATGATGTTGAAAAGATTGTGGAGCAGTTTCATCAACAGGGATTTTTAAATGAGAAGCAATCTGAAGAAATTAAAGAAAAAATCTGCTCAATTGTAAAGCATCCAAAGTTAGAACGTTATTTTTCTGAGGATGTCATTGTATATACTGAACGAGAAATAGTAGACGTAGATAATCAAATTTTAATTCCAGATAGATTGGTTTTTACTGATAAAAATCAAGTGGTAATCATTGATTACAAAACAGGAGATCGCTCAAATGAGCACGATCAACAAATAAAAAGATATGAAAGAGTTTTAAAGTCGATGAAGTTTAAGGTGATTAAAAAAATGTTAATTTATGTGCATCAAGAAATTGGTGTCGTTGAAGTATAATCACAAAAATTAAACTTTGTAACTTTGTATTTCTTAAATCAATAGAAAATGTACGGAAAAATTAAAGATATTTTAACAAAAGAGCTTCAAGAAATAAAAGAAGCAGGTTTGTATAAATCGGAAAGAATCATCACCTCTTCACAAGATGCGATGATAAAAATTTCTTCAGGAGAAGAAGTAATTAATTTCTGCTCTAATAATTATCTTGGGTTGTCAAATCATCCAGAAGTAATTCAGGCTGCAAAAGACACGTTAGACTCTCATGGTTTCGGAATGTCTTCAGTACGTTTTATCTGCGGTACTCAAGATATTCATAAACAATTAGAAGAGAAGATTGCAGAATTCTATCATACAGAAGATACTATTTTGTATGCAGCTTGTTTTGATGCGAATGGTGGCGTTTTTGAACCCTTACTAACAAAAGAAGATGCGATAATTTCAGATAGTTTAAATCACGCCTCTATTATAGATGGCGTTCGTTTATGCAAAGCAGGACGCTACAGATATGATAATAATGATATGGCTTCTTTAGAGGAGCAACTAATAGAAGCGAACAAACAAAATCATCGTTTTAAAATTATTGTTACAGATGGTGTCTTTTCTATGGACGGAATTGTGGCAAAATTAGATGAGATTTGTGATTTAGCAGATAAATATGATGCACTAGTTATGGTGGATGAATGCCATGCTACCGGTTTTATTGGTAAAACTGGCCGTGGAACCGTAGAATTGAAAAATGTAATGGATAGAGTTGATATTGTAACCGGAACTTTAGGCAAGGCTTTAGGAGGAGCAATGGGGGGCTATACAACAGGTAAAAAAGAAATCATCGAAATTTTACGCCAGCGTTCAAGACCTTATTTGTTTTCTAATTCATTAGCCCCAGCAATTGTTGGAGCCTCTTTAAAAGTTTTTGATTTAATTTCTGATGATACTACTTTAAGAGATCAATTAGAATGGAATACAAATTATTTTAGAACAGAAATGGAAAAAGCAGGTTTTGATTTGGTTGGTGCTGATGCAGCAATTGTGCCTGTAATGTTATACGATGCAAAACTTTCTCAAGTTATGGCCAATAAGTTATTAGAAAAAGGTATTTATGTTATAGGTTTCTTTTTTCCTGTTGTGCCAAAAGAAAAGGCTAGAATTAGGGTGCAACTCTCTGCAGCGCATAAAAAAGAGCATTTAGATAAAGCAATTTCAGCATTTATAGCAGTTGGTAAAGACTTGAACGTTATTTAAAATATATAAAAACTTGCTATTTTATGAATATTTTGTAGATTTGTCTTTGTATTTATGACGGAAGGTTTTATTTTTGTCATGACAATAACGAACTTTTAATTTAAAAACTTGATAATGAAACAATTAAAATTAGCTGTGATAGCTTTAATTGCGTTTGTAGCCGTTGGTAACATAAGCGCGCAGGATGAAAATAACCGTTGGGCGATAAGCGCAGGTGTTAATGCTATAGATTTTTACCCTATTCCAACAGGCGCGGGTGTTAAGGACATGCTTGATATGAACGATTGGAATATACTTCCTACGATATCAAGAATTACAGTTGAAAGATATTTTGATAAAGGATTTTCTCTACAATTAGCGGGTTCTATGAATAAAATAGAATTCATGGACGCACCAAATGATTCAGATTTCTTATATTGGTCTATAGACGCAGCAGTGAAATACGACCTTAATACATTAATTGGTGAAACAGGTTGGTTTGATCCTTATCTTCTTTTAGGAGGTAGTTTCGTGTCTTGGGGTGATCAAGAAGGAGCTGTGTTAAATTACGGTGCAGGTTATAATGCTTGGTTTAATGATAATGTAGGCTTGAATTTTCAAATGTCTACAAAAAGGATAAGGAATCAGAATCAGAATGTCAGAAGTCATTATCAAACATCTATTGGTTTGATCGTTAAATTTGGTGGTAAAGATACAGACGGAGATGAGGTATATGATAAAGATGATGCTTGTCCAGAAGTTGCTGGTTTAAAAGAATTCAATGGTTGTCCTGATGCAGATGGTGACGGAGTTAAAGATTCTGATGATGCTTGTCCTAATACTGCCGGATTAGCAGCTATGAACGGTTGTCCAGATTCTGATGGAGATGGCGTTGCTGATAAAGATGATATGTGTATAAATGAGAAAGGTACAAAAGCTAACAAAGGTTGTCCAGATTCTGATGGAGATGGTGTTATAGATAAAGATGATAATTGTGCTTCTGTTTCAGGTAATGCTGAAAATGGTGGTTGTCCTTGGCCAGATACAGATGGAGATGGTATTTTAGATAAAGATGATAAATGTATCAATGAAGCAGGTTCAGCTTCTGATAATGGTTGTCCTGTAATTTCTTATGCTGCTAAATTAGGTGTAAATACATTTGCACAAAACATCTTATTTAATACTGGTAAAGCTAGTTTTAAATCTGGAGTTACTGTCGTTTTAGAAGGAATGTTAGAGTTATTAAATGAATATCCAAAAGCTGAATTTGCAGTTAGAGGTTATACAGACAGCACAGGTTCTGATGCTTTAAACTTAAATTTGTCGGACAAAAGAGCTAATGCAGTTAGAAACTTTCTAATCAATAACGGTATTGATGCTTCAAGATTAACGGTAAAAGGTTTTGGTGAAGAAAATCCTGTAGCGCCTAACAATACAAGCGCAGGAAGAGAACAAAATAGAAGAGTTGAAGTTAAAGTAACAAACTAGTAACTTTTTACAACACTTATTAAATACAAAAAGTCTCATCAATTCGATGAGACTTTTTTAGTTAAAAAAACTTTTTTAATTCCAACCAAAAAAAGTAACTTTGCATCCTGAAAATGAGATATAAGTCTCAAAACTAAATAATAATTTTAATTAGATACACAATGTCTACGATAACAGGTAAAGTTTCTCAAATTATTGGACCAGTAATTGATGTTGCATTCAATACAGATAGCGAACTTCCTAAGATTTACGATTCTCTAGAAATTAAAAGAGCAGATGGTTCTATTTTAGTTTTAGAGGTGCAACAGCATATTGGAGAAGATACCGTTAGAACAATTTCTATGGATGCTACCGACGGTTTAAGTAGAGGAGTAGAAGTATTTGCGACTGGTAGTCCAATTCAAATGCCAATAGGCAATGATATTTATGGTCGTTTATTCAACGTTACTGGAGATGCAATCGATGGTTTAGGGAATTTAAAAAAGGAAGGAAAGAATGGTTTACCTATTCATAGATCCGCGCCTAAATTTGAAGACTTGTCTGTATCTACAGAAGTTTTATTCACAGGTATTAAAGTAATCGATTTAATTGAGCCTTACGCAAAGGGAGGTAAAATTGGATTATTTGGAGGAGCTGGAGTAGGAAAAACAGTTTTGATTCAGGAGTTGATTAACAATATTGCAAAAGGGCATGGTGGTTTATCTGTTTTTGCAGGTGTTGGGGAAAGAACTCGTGAAGGAAACGATTTACTTCGTGAAATGTTAGAGTCTGGTATTATAAAGTATGGTGATGATTTTATGCATTCTATGGAAGAAGGCGGATGGGATTTATCAAAAGTAGATATGCCAGGAATGAAAGATTCTAAAGCAACATTTGTATTTGGTCAAATGAATGAGCCACCTGGAGCGCGTGCAAGAGTTGCCTTATCTGGTTTAACGATAGCTGAATATTTTAGAGATGGAGCGGGGGAAGCACAAGGTAAAGATGTACTTTTCTTTGTCGATAATATTTTTAGATTTACGCAAGCAGGTTCTGAAGTTTCTGCATTATTAGGTCGTATGCCTTCAGCAGTGGGATATCAGCCAACGTTGGCTACAGAAATGGGGGCGATGCAAGAGCGTATTACATCAACCAAAAAGGGTTCTATTACATCTGTACAGGCAGTTTATGTACCAGCAGATGATTTAACAGATCCAGCACCAGCAACAACTTTTGCGCATTTAGATGCAACAACAGTTTTGTCTCGTAAAATTGCAGAGTTAGGTATTTATCCAGCGGTAGATCCTTTAGATTCTACTTCAAGAATCTTATCTGCAGAAATTCTAGGAGATGAACATTATAATACAGCAACAGCTGTAAAAGAAATTTTACAACGTTATAAGGAATTACAAGATATTATTGCCATTTTAGGTATGGAAGAATTATCTGAAGAAGATAAATTAGTAGTTCATAGAGCAAGACGTGTACAACGTTTCTTATCGCAACCTTTCCATGTTGCTGAGCAATTTACAGGTATTCCAGGAGTTTTAGTAGATATTAAAGACACCATCAAAGGATTTAATATGATTATGGATGGTGAATTAGATAAATATCCTGAAGCTGCATTTAACTTAAGAGGATCAATTCAAGATGCAATTGATGCTGGAGAAAAAATGTTAGCGGAGGTTTAAAACTATAAGATATGTTTTTAGAAATTGTAACACCAGAGGCAATATTGTTTTCATCAGAAGTAGATTCTTTATCTGTTCCTGGCGTAAACGGAGAGTTTCAAATGTTAAATAATCACGCGCCAGTAGTTTCTATTTTAAAGGAAGGTGTTGTAAACATTCATGTTCATAACCAACAACATTTAAAGTTAGAAGAGTTAAATAGTAAATTGAGTCCACATATTGATGATGCTAAAATTTTAACTTTACAAATTAGTTCTGGTACGCTAGAATTAAATGATAATAAAGTGATTATTTTAGCAGATTAATAAAATCAAAATATGAAATTAAAATCTCAAAACAAGTAATTGTTTTGAGGTTTTTTGGTTTAATCAGATACTTTTAGAGGAAAAAACAGCCATCTAAATGTAATACAAATTCTGCAATAAAATGAACGCAATAAAACGCCCTTTTTTCCTTTCTATTTCAACATAAAAGAAACCGTAACGAATACTATGCTTTATTTTTCTATTTTCTATAAAGAAAAAAATCATCATTTTATTTTACAGTAATTTCAAAACAGAATTGGTATAAAGATATTTTTAGAAATTATTAAAAATGTGGAAAAACAACTTAGTTTAATGAACTTGTCTTGGACAGAGTTAAACGAAAAAAAAATGCCGATAAAAGTGTGTTTAATTTTAAAAACTACAGGGGCTAAATAATTGATTTATTTATAAAGCTAAATGTAAAAAATAAGATTGGTTTGGTTATGCATGCGATTAAAAATAAAATTTACACTCTATAAAAATATCGTAAATTTGCAACATGGAAGAAACAAATAGACAAAGAAAAATTGCTGGAGTCTTGCAGAAAGATTTGGTAGATGTTTTGCAAAAGGCGGCACAAGATGGTATGAAAGGAGTACTAATTTCTGTTTCTAAAGTACATGTTACATCAGATTTAGGGGTTGCTAAAGTATATTTGAGTATTTTTCCGTCAGAAAATAGAGCTGAGATTATAAAAGGCGTACAATCTAATACTGCTACAATTCGATATGAAATGGCAAAACGTACGCGTAATCAATTGCGTAGAATGCCAGAATTATTATTTTTTGGTGATGATACTCTTGATTATTTAGAAGAGATTGATAAATCTTTAAAGGGTGATAACGAAAATCCAATAAAAAATCCGGAGGTTTTACCAAGACGCAAAAGATAATACCTATTTAACTCGTCATACCAAGCGAAGATGAGCTTATGAATTTTTCTCTGTACATAGCTAAAAGATATTTATTTACTAAAACAAGTAATAATGCAATAAATATTATTACAATAATTGCATCCATTGCAGTTATCATAAGTTCTCTGGTACTATTCATTATCCTTTCAGGATTTTCAGGTTTGCGAACATTTAGTTATAATTTATTAGACGTCTCTGATCCAGATATTAAAATTTCAGCTGTAAAGGGAAAATCTTTTGTTGCTACTGATGATATTTTTAAAATTATTAATGAAAATAGTGCTATAGAAGCCAATTCTAAAATTATCCAAGAGCGTGTTTTCTTAGAGTATAACGATAAAAATGAAATTGCTTACATCAAAGGAGTTGAAGAAAATTATACCCAAATTACGGGCATAGATGAAGTTTTAAGTGTTGGTAATTGGTTGGATCAAGAATACACAAATACAGCAGTTGTGGGCAGAACAATTGCTAGAAAACTTTCTTTAGGAGTTCGGAGTTTCGGAGAACCTTTATCGATTATGGTACCAAAACCTGGTGTTGGTTTTATCAATCCTTTAAATGCATTTTATAAATCGGACGTTCAAATTATTGGTTTATATACGGGTACTGAAGAATTCGAGAGTAAATTCGTTTTCGTTACACTGCAGCAAGCTAAAGATTTATTAAGGTTTCAAGAAAATCAAGTAACCGCATTAGAATTAAAATTGATAGGGGAATCAGATTCAGATAAAGTTGCTAATGATATTCAAATAGCATTAGGAGACGCTTATAGGGTACAAACGAAAGAGCAATTAAATGAAGTTTTTTATAAGGTGATTAATACCGAAAACTTTGTTTCTTACCTTATTTTCACATTAATTGTAATTATTGCACTATTTAATGTAAGTGGCACTATTATTATGATGATTATTGATAAGAAAGAGAATTTAAAAACTTTATTTAGTTTAGGAGCTACGGTTAAAGAAATTAAAAATGTATTTATTCTTCAGGGTTTTTTGCTAACCTTTAGTGGAATGATCGTTGGATTGATACTCGGAATACTTTTAGTTTTTCTTCAGAATAAGTTCGGATTATTAATGATTGTAGAAGATTTACCTTATCCTGTAGAGTTTCGATTTATGAATCTACTCATTGTTTTTTCAACCATCACTATTTTAGGGTTTATAGCTGCTAAAATAGCAAGCAGTAAAATTTCTCAAGAATTTATAGAAAGGTAGGCTGATGAGGGTTGTTATACCATTAATTTGCATATTTTTTATAGGTTTGATTGTGAGCTGTGTTTCCTATAATCAAGTGGTGAAATGCGAAAATAATAAAGAAATTATAGGAAATTTAGGTGCATTTGAAAATGGATATTCCATTAATTTACCAGAAGATTGGTTTGCATATAATGATATACACTGTAGTTTAGTTTATTCTCCTAGAGAAAATGTAATTGATGCCGAAATGTCTAAGACAACCGTAGTGAGTATCTTCGGACCAAAGATTTTCGGGTCTTTTAAGGATGTACAAAACATTGATGAACTAACAACGAAGTCTATAGATTTAATCAATAAGAATTTTGGAAATCCAGAAATTTTTTTAACCAAATTAAATCATGAAAAGTACGGTGATTATACAGTATTAAGATTTAAATCAAATATATTAGGTGCTCAATATGAAAATTTTTCAGTCAATTATTGTTACAATGATTTTGTTTATAAAATTTCATGTTTAGCGAAAGAGGGCGATTTTAATAAATATAGTGTAGATTTTCAAGAAATAGTAAGTTCTTTCGAAATTTTGGAAAGGTAAAAACTATGAGAAATTTAATGTACTTAGTATTCTTTTTAGTTGGTTTGGCTTGTGCATCAAACAAAAATAGTGTCGGAAACTGCGAGACCAATGCTTTTGAAGAATTAGATATACTTCAAGCATCAAAGGTTATATTAAATTACAAAATTGCATTACCAAAATCATGAAAAAAAAGTTCCTTTAGCCGCGGAGATTGGTGTTTTATTGAGGGAGCTTATATAGATTCTTTAGGGTATCATACAACAAATGCGGATGTATATATTAGTAAGTTTGCGATAAGGAAAGGTTGTGATATAAAGAATTATGAAGTAAAATATTTTTTAGATTTTTATGTAAACTATAGAAGTAAAAATGGTTCAGAGATCAACCATTTAACTATGTACTTTTAAAGTCTAAACATTCCCTTTATGGGGTCAATTATAGTATAAAATATGCATGGAAAGGCAATAAAGTAGTGTATGTTGCTAGCGCTTTTTTATTCATGCACAACAATACTGGCTATTTGATAGACTATAGAAATGATGAAAATAACTTTGATAAATACCTTCCCGATGCAGAGAAAATTGTGGAGAGTTTTAGAATAAAGGAATAGTCGCATTCCCAAATTTGGCTTCTACTTCATTCAAAGTCTCAAAAACGTCTTTTGGATCATCAGAAGTAACCATTTTAGCTCTATATTCTTTAAAATGCGGAATTCCTTTAAAATAATTAGTATAATGCCTTCTTGTTTCTACAACCCCTAAACGCTCTCCTTTCCAATGAATAGCCATTTGTAAATGTCTTCTTGCAACTTGTGTTCTTTCAGAAATTGTAGGTTTAGGCAAATGTTCTCCGGTTTCAAAAAAGTGTTTTACTTCTTTAAAAAACCAAGGATAGCCAATAGAAGCTCTGCCAATCATGGCGCCATCCAAACCATATTCATCACGCATCATCATCGCTCTTTCAGGCGTAGTAATATCACCATTGCCAAAAACAGGAATATGCATCCTTTGGTTGTTTTTAACTGCGGCAATCGGTTTCCAATCAGCATCACCTTTATACATTTGTGCCCGAGTTCTGCCATGAATCGAAATGGCTTTGCAACCCACATCTTGCAAACGCTCTGCCACTTCCACAATTCTAATAGAATCATGATCCCAGCCCAAACGTGTTTTTACAGTAATGGGTAAATTCGTGTGTTTTACCATGGCTTCGGTCAAGGAAACCATGAGATTGATGTCTTTTAAAATTCCTGCTCCTGCGCCTTTAGAAACCACTTTTTTTACAGGACAACCAAAATTGATGTCTATAATATCTGGATTCGATTTCTCTACAATCTCAATCGTTTTTAACATCGATTCTAAATTGGCTCCAAAAATTTGAATTCCTACGGGTCTTTCTTTTTCGTAAATATCAAGTTTCATGACACTTTTTGCAGCATCACGAATCAATCCTTCAGATGAAATAAATTCAGTGTATACAACATCGGCACCGTTTTCTTTGCACAAAGCTCTGAATGGCGGATCTGAAACATCTTCCATAGGTGCTAACAATAGTGGGAAATCTGGAAGTTGAATGTTACCTATTTTTGTCAAAACATATTATTTTTTGCAAAATTAAGCATTAAAAATTTAATTATTCTTTAATAATTTGTTGTATTTGTTTATTCATAGTATCAATCCTGTCTTCAAGTTTAGATGCAAAGTTAGGATATCTATTGAGCAGCACTGAGGTTACTTTCCAAACAAATAGTTCATCATCTTTGTTAACTGTTATTGGAGGAATATGAACGTGATCGGCTAAAAATAAATAATTAGTATCGCTTTTTTGTAACCTTCTCACAAACAAACGATCGCTCCACAAAGCGATAACAACACTTCCCTCTTTTACTTCTGAAATTGATGTTGATACGCCAATAACAGTATCATTTGGGTATAAGCCTTCTTCTTTATACACCATCATTAAATCCTGAACTGAAAACGCTAACAGGCCTTCTTCGGTTTTTACCGGAATTTGTAGGGTAGGTAAATTTTGGTAGCTTTTGGAAGTAGGAAATTCCGAAATGAAAAAATCTTTATTCAATTCATTTACAAATGGAACCGATGAAAATGTTGTTTGTACAACCTGATTTAAATCTGTTGTAATACCAATATTAAAGCTTAATAATTGATTTATGGTAATTTCTTTGGTTAAAAGATCATCAATAGAAATACTAAAATGATTAGCAACTTTAATTATGGTTTCTATCTTAGGCTCACTTCTTCTTTCTTCATAAGCCCCTAATGTAGCCCTCTTTAAATCAAATAAATTTGCAAATACTTGCTGGCTCATTTTCTTTACTCCTCTAATTTTCTTAATATTTTTCCCAAAAAATGACATATTTTGCTAATTTTATTGGCAATTTAAAATTTTATTGCTACATTTGAACCAAAATTAACAAATAAAATCAACAAAATGAGCAAAAACCATGTGAATAAACTAAAGTAATTAGCAATTAATTTAAAAAAACGACTAAAAAAACACCAAGAAATTAAAAAGTGTTTTGTAATATTAGAGCAAATAAACACACTTATGAAGAATCATTTTAATACCATTAAAGACTACCTTTTAGAATTAAATTACGCAGTTACTCACGAAGACGAAAAGGAAGGGATTTTAATTATCAAAAATTTAGAAGAAGGCATAAATAATCTTATTATTGGAGTTGCTGATCCGATTTTAATCATAGAGCAATATATTTTTAAAATTAATAACCCGAACGAAGCAGTTTTTAGACAGTTATTGCAAAAAAACAGAGATATTGTTCATGGCGCTTTTGTATTAGATGAAACAGGACAAAAAGTAATTTTTAGAGATACACTGCAATTAGAAAATATTGATTTAAATGAGCTAGAAGGTTCTATAAACTCATTAAGCCTTTTATTAAGTGAATATTCCGAAAATATTATACAATTTTCAAAATACTAAAATACAAACATTAAAAAGACATCATTATGAATATTTTTAAACGATTATTTAACGTTGGTAAAGCAGAGGCAAATTCTGCAATTGACAAAATGGAAGACCCTATTAAAATGACTGAACAAGGCATTAGAGATATGAAAGGGGATTTAACAAAAGCGCTAGAAGGTTTAGCACAAGTAAAAGCAATGCTAATTCGCTCACAAAATGACAAAAAACAATTTGAAGCTAGAGTTAAGGATTATCAAAATAAAGCCATGCTAATTTTACAAAAGGTTCAAAAAAACGAATTATCCGCAGAAGATGGAGATCGATTAGCCAAAGAGGCTTTGGTGAAAAAAGAAGAAAACCAAGAGCAGGTAAATAGAACGATTCTTGAAGTTGAAAAGTTTACGCAATCAACTTCTCAATTAGAAAGAAATGTATCTTCACTTCGTGTTAATATAAGTAAATGGGAAAACGAATTAAAAACATTAAAAGCGCGCGTAAAAGTTGCTAATGCTACCAAGAATTTAAACAAGCAGATGGCGGGTATAGACAGTTCTAGTACTGTAAATATGCTAGAAAAAATGAAAGAAAAAGTAGAAGAAGAAGAAGCTTTAGCAGGTGCTTATGGAGATATTGCAAATGAAGCTAAAAGTGTAGATGATGAAATAGATAAAGTTTTGGATAATACAAGCTTGAGTGCAAATAACGATTTAGAAGCGTTAAAAAAACAAATGGGATTGTAGAGATCCTAATGTATAAAAAGACTTAGTGATACTAAGTCTTTTTTAATTTAAATATTTTAAAAAGAACTATGGGAATATTCAACTTTTTCAAAAAAAAAGAAACCAAGCGGCATTTTGACCCCACAAACATTACTGTTAGAGATTTAGGAAAAGGTTATATTTTTGAGTATAATACTGAAAATTGGACGGTTAATGCCGTTTTTGAATACGATTGGGGAGGTAATTATTTTACTCGAGAATTTACAATACAAAATGGAGAAATTATAAAATACCTTCATCTTGAAGATGATGGAGGATTAACAGTAACCCTTTCGGAAAAAATAAAAATCAGAAAATTAGGAGAAGGGGTCACTGATTTTATTTATGAAAAACAAAAACCACCTAAAAAGATAATTTTTGAAGGAATTAAATATTTTATAGATGAGAAATCACCTGGTTTTACGAAAGAAATAGACCAAGAAACGTGGGCAGAATTAGTGTCATACGATTATATAGATGAAGATGAAGAAAACGTATTATCCATAGAGCAATATAGTGATGAATCTTTTGAAGCTAGTGTGGGTAAAATTATTTCTGAATCTAGTGTCTATAATATTCTGCCTAACGAAGAAAATTAGTAACTTTATACCCAAAATTAAATGTTTATGAAACACACTCTTAAATATTCGTTCATAGCTACCTTGTTTTTTTTACTAACTTCTTGTGGTAATTCTTCGGAAAAGAGAACCTATATAAAATCTCCTGTGGATAATTTAATCACAGAATATATAGACCAACAAAATTTTAGTGTAATTCTAGCAGATATGAATTACGATGAGAGTAAAAAAAGCTATTTCCACAAATATCGAATTATAATTCCAAAAACTCAAAATACATCTTCAGAAAAAACTGAAAATGATTTTGAAATAGTAAATACGGACTGGAAAAAAGTTACTCCTATTACGTTTGAAAAATATCAAAATGATCTTGGAATGACTGTTCTCTCGAAAAAAGAGGGGGTTCTAGATAAAAAAACAGCTCCTGCTGGTTATGATAATTATGTGGGGAATTCTAACTATGGAGAATGGAAAACGAATTCCAATGGAAGTTCTTTTTGGGC
>JBNMNV010000052.1:0-15365 GCA_051278125.1 Polaribacter sp.
CTGATTTTTTGAATGGTTATTTACCTTTAGGAGGAAAAAAGCATCCTTTATCCGATAAGAAATTTGATGAAAATCCTGCAAAATGGACAGGCAATGGATCGCGTTCGCCAAAGCCTAACTTTTATGACTGGTATGAAACGGTAAAAGTAAATTATGGAATTTCACCTACAGGAAAAAAGGATTTTGATACATTACCAGCAGGTTTTGAAAATAAAGATTACAAAAAACATTTTGAATTTTGGCAAGATAAAACCATACCAAATTCTTGGATAAAATTTAGAGATATTGCTCTGTATTGGTTAGCCAAAGGAGTGGATGGTTTTCGTTTTGACATGGCAGAAATGGTTCCTGTCGAATTTTGGAGTTTCATGAATTCATCGATTAAAATGAAAAATCCAAACGCTTTTTTATTAGCAGAGGTTTACAATCCGAATTTGTATCGAGATTATATCAAAAAGGGCAAAATGGATTATTTGTATGACAAAGTGCAGTTATACGATACGCTAAAAAATGTGATGCAGGGCCGAGGTTTAACAGATCATATTCCGCCGATTCAAGAAGATTTAAAAGATATTGAGCACCATATGTTGCATTTTTTAGAAAATCATGATGAACAGAGAATTGCAAGTCTAGAGTTTTTAGGTAATCCAGAAAAAGCGAAACCAGCGATGGTAGTTTCTGCAACGATTTCAACGGCACCTACAATGATTTATTTTGGGCAAGAATTTGGAGAAGATGGTTCTGAAAATGCTGGTTTTGGAACCCCTTCAAGAACTTCAATTTTCGATTATGTTGGGGTCCCTTCAGTTCAAAGGTGGGTAAATAACAAAGAATTTGATGGAGGGCAATCAACTCAAAAAGAATTAAATTTAAGAGATTTTTACAAACGTTTGTTAAACTTTACAATTGGTAGTGATGCTTTGATGGGGGTATATCAAGATATCCATCAGTATAATAGAGAAAACACACTTCATTATAACGCAAAAACCTTGTCTTTTGTAAGATATTCGGCAGACGAAAAGTTGATCATTATTTCAAATTTTGATGCCCAAGATCCCCAAAATTTTGTTTTAGAAATCCCAAAAAGTATTCTTCAAAAATGGAATTTAAAAGACGGATCATATCAACTAAAAGATGCTTTATATCAAAAAGAAAATTTCACTTTAGAAGTAAATCAATCTAAAGGATTTGTAGCTATTAAGTTAAAACCTTTAGAGTCATTTATATTAAAACTTCAATAAAATTTTAGGATGAAAAAAATTATATTATTTTTTACTTTTTTAGCTTTTTTAAGTTGTAAAGAAAAAGAACCAGCCCAGATATCATTAACCGGAAATACGCAAAAAGAGTTTATTTGGGAAGGTGCAAATATCTATTTCTTACTTACAGACAGGTTTCATAACGGAGATAAAAGCAATGACCTTAATTTTGAAAGAAATAAAGAAGCTGGAGTTTTACGTGGTTTTGAAGGAGGAGACCTCAAAGGAATTACTCAAAAAATTAAAGAAGGATATTTTACGAAATTAGGGATTAACGCTATTTGGATGACGCCAGTAGTTGAACAAATTCATGGGGATACCGATGAAGGTACAGGAGTTTCTTATGGTTATCATGGGTATTGGGCAAAAGATTGGACAAAAATTGACCCCAATTACGGAACGAAAGATGATTTAAAGGAATTAGTTGCCATTGCGCATAAAAACGGAATACGAATCCTGTTAGATGCGGTGATTAATCATACCGGACCTGTTACAGAAAAAGATCCTGTTTGGCCCTCTGAATGGGTAAGAACTGATCCGCAATGCGAATACAATAATTATAAAAACACCATTTCTTGTACCTTAGTAAAAAATTTACCAGATATTAAAACTGAAAGTAATGAAGAAGTAGCGTTGCCACCACAATTGGTTGAAAAATGGAAAGCAGAAGGGCGTTATGAGCAAGAAGTAAAAGAATTAGACGAATTTTTTACGAGAACAGGCTATATAAGAGCACCTCGTTTTTACATTATGAAATGGTTAACAGATTATATTACTGAATTTGGTATTGATGGTTACAGAGTAGATACTGTAAAACATACAGAAGAATTTGTTTGGCAAGAATTTAAAGAAATATGTGATGCTACTTTTGCGGAGTACAAAAAAAATAATCCTGAAAAAGTTATAGATAATAATGATTTCTATTTGGTAGGTGAAGTATATAATTATGCAATTTCTAATGGAACATCTTTTGATTTTGGTGATAAAAAAGTAAATTATTTTGATAAAGCGTTCAATAGTTTAATCAATTTTGAGATTAAATGGAACGTGAAGCAAATGGCAGAAAAGGATATCTTTAATAAATATGATTCTATTTTACATACAGCATTAAAAGGGTATGGGATTTTAAATTATATGACATCTCATGATGATGGGCAACCTTTTGATAAAGAGAGAACAATGCCATACAAAACAGCTACAATGTTATTGTTAACTCCAGGCACTTCTCAAGTATATTATGGTGATGAATCTGCAAGAGATTTAACCATAGAAGGTACAATTGGTGATGCAACTTTGCGTTCTTTTATGAATTGGGATGACATTAAAAAGGATAAAAATACACAACATATCTTGCAGCATTGGCAAAAATTAGGACAGTTTAGGGCAAATCACATGTCCATAGGAGCAGGGACACATCAACTTATTTCTGAAGAAAATGGATTGGTTTTTTCTAGAATTAGAAAAGATGACAAAATAATTGCAGGTATCAATTTACCGAAAGGCAATAAAGAGCTTAACGTATCATCAATATTTAAAAATGGTGAAAAATTAAATGATTTCTATTCAAACCAAATAGTAGAAGTTAAAGATGGAAAAATTATTGTAAATTCAGAATTTGATATCGTTTTACTAGAAAAGAATTAAGACCATTTTAGGCATCAATTAAAAAATAATTAATTTTTGCCTATTTTATTAAATTCATTAATGAAAATATAGGCCCAAATGAGTACACATATTCCTACAAAAACCGAAAAATAAAGAACTATATCATTTGCGCTCATTTCTTATCAATTTTAGGTAAATAATAAGGCCTAATAAAGTTGGTGCCCAAAGACCAATAAAAATACCATGTAATTCTTTTCCGGTTAAAAAAAGATACTCTGCAGTAAGTATAATTAGAGCACACAAGCCTAATATTAAGACATTGGCAACTCCTAATTTTCTAAGTAAATTCATGTAGTTGTTAAATATTTGGTAAAGTTAATCAAAAATTCTCAGAAAAATAAATGGTTTAAAATCTTATTTACTAGACTTTTATTCTTTATTTGTATAGGTAAACTTTGATATTGCAACAATACATAACTTTTGTAATTTGTTAGTTATAAGTAATTTGTGTAATATTGACAACCAAACATCAATATATATGTCATTTAATTACTTAAAAAAGTTCATAATTGGATTTATGTTTTTTTGTTGTTATAGCATTTTTTCCCAAGAAGTTCCTCCAATAAATATTTTTTCGACGGAAGATTATGGGGCTGAAAATCAAAATTGGGGAATTTCTCAAGATTCAAATAAACTTATTTATATCGCAAATAATAAAGGTTTACTGGCGTATAATGGCGCAAATTGGCAATTATATCCTACACCCAACGAAACTATTATGCGTTCTGTTAAATGTTTAGATGATAAAATTTATACTGGGTTTTATATGGATTTTGGCTTTTGGACCAAAAATGAATTTGGACTTTTAGAGTATACTTCTATTGTTAAAGAGAATGATATTGAAATGCTTGAAGATGAGCAGATTTGGGAGATATTTGAACTAGATGGTTGGTTGCTTTTTAAGTCTTTACAGCGAATTTATTTATATAATTTAACAACCCAATCTTTTAAAGTAATTAAAGCAACAAAAAATATTATAAAATTATCCAGAGTAGAAAATGTAATTTATTTTCAGGAATTAGGGAAAGGAGTTTTTCTAATAGAAAATGGAGTCCCTAAATTGGTTTCAGATGATGAAGTTTTAAAACAAAATAAAATTGTAGAAATATTTTTAAAAAATGATAAATTATTTTTTATTACTCAAAAAAAAGGTTTTTTCTTTTTAGAAAATCAAAAGTTAAAAAAATGGAGCACTCAGGTTGATGAATCGCTCACAAAGAATACGATTTATAGCGCAAAACAATTAAAAAATGGTGATCTTGTTTTAGGTACTATTTCTAATGGTTTTATAAAATTAGATAAAAACGGAGAAATTAATTACCAAATAACGCAGGGTTTAGGGTTGAGTAATAACACTGTTTTGGCTATTTTTGAAGATGTAGACGAAAATATTTGGTTAGGTTTAGATAACGGAATTAATGTTATAAATCTATCTTCTCCTTTTAGGCGTTTTGTGAATAATACAAGTTATTGGGGCACAATTTATACATCTATAGTGCACAAAGAGAATTTATACATAGGTACCAATCAAGGTTTATTTTATAAGGAAAAAAAGTCTGAAGACGATTTTAAATTTATCGACAATACACAAGGACAGGTATGGAACATACAAGAGATCGACGGTGCTCTTTTTTGTAGCCATGATTCGGGTACATTTGTCATTGAAAACAAGAAAGCAAAATTTATTGAAGGAACTCAAGGATCTTGGAGTATAAAAAAAATAGACGATAAAACTTTAATACAAGGCAGTTATAACGGATTGTATATTTTAGCTAATGATGGTAATTCTTGGAAATTAAGAAATAAGTTGAAAGGATTTTCTAATTCTAGTAGGTATTTTATTTTAAAAGAAAACTGTAAAATTTTTGTGAATCATGAGTATAAAGGTGTTTTTAAATTAGAGGTTGATAAGGAATTTAAGAACATAACAAAAATTAGTAAAGATAATTCGGTTGCAAAAGGTATTCACTCAAGTTTAATTGAATACAATAATAATATTTTTTATGCATGTAAAAGAGGAGTGTATCGCTATATAGATGAAAAAGATTATTTTGAATTAGACACTGTATACAGTAAATTAATTCCTAAAGATAAATTTCTTTCTGCAAAATTATTGGTAGATACTTCTAGTAATAAATTATGGTCATTTACAAAAGATGATATTCGGTATTATGCACCTGGTAAATTAAGTTTAAAACCAAATTTAGAAATTATTCCAATAAAGGGTGATATCTATAAAGGTGCTTCAGGTTATGAAAATATCATGTATTTAGAAGATAAAAAGTATTTGATAGGTACTTCTGATGGTTATGTAATATTAGACTTAAATAGCATCACTGAGCCTGAAAATTTTAATGTAAGCATCAATAGAATTTTTTATAACAAACTTGATGGGGTGAAAAATAATGTCAGTTTGTTAGAAAAAAGGTTATTTTATAGAGATGAAAATAATTTAGGATTTGTGTATAGCATCTCTAATTACAATAAAACTTCTTCAATTAAATACCAGTATAAATTAGATGGTCTTAATGAGAAGTGGAGCACGCTTTCTAAAGATAATTCTTTTTTGTTTGAGAATTTACCCTCTGGTGAATATACATTTAAAGTAAGAGGGTCCATGGATAATAAATTAAGTGAGAATATTGCAGATTATGATTTTAAAATTGCCAAGTCATGGTATCTTTCCAATATATTTATTTTTATATATGCTCTTATTTTTATCATTTTATTTTTTACAATACACTATATTTCAAAAACATACTACAGAAAACAAAGAAAAAATTTACTAGAAAAAACGCAACGAGATTTAGAATTAAAAGAACTTGAGAGTTCCCAGAAAATTATAAAATTAAATAATGATAAATTAAGAAGTGATATTGAAAGTAAGAATAGAGAATTAGCGACCTCTACAATGAGTATTATCAAGAAAAACGAATTTTTGAGCTCAATTAAAACAGAACTTATTTCAAAAGGGAAAGACGGTATAACAAAAGTGGTTAAGATAATTGACCAAAACTTAAACAATACAGATGATTGGAAATTGTTTCAAGAAGCATTTAACAATGCAGATAAGAATTTTCTTAAAAAAATAAAATCTAAACATTCAGAATTAACCCCAAATGATTTAAGATTATGTGCATATCTTCGACTAAATCTATCTTCAAAAGAAATAGCACCACTATTAAATATTTCACCTAGAAGTGTAGAAGTAAAACGATATAGACTTCGTAAAAAAATGAATTTACCTCATGACACCAATTTAACCAACTACATATTGGAAGTTTAAAAGTGCTACAATAGGGGGGCTAATTTCTTAAAAAAGCTATACATGACCACAACATCACCTTTACGGTAGCTTTTTTTTGATAGCTATTCTGCATAGTTTCACAAAGGCTTTCCTTTAATTTACAGTCTTTTGCATTCCTTTTTTGTGATGTATGTTTTTTGTTGGGGTTTTTTTGTTAAATTAACAAAATATTAGCAGTATTTTTGTTAAAATTATAATCCAAAAAAACTTTATTCATGAGAAAAAAAATGATTTTGCTACTCTTTTTACTCGCTGGTTATTGCATAAACGCACAAACTATTGATGTAAAAGGTGTTGTTAAAGATGCTAAAACTGGAGACCCACTTCCAGGAGTTAGTGTAAGTATTAAAGGGACTATTTCAGGAACTGAAACTGATTTTGATGGACTTTTTAGTCTTCCAAAAGTAGAAAAAGGAGCTGTGTTAGTATTTAATTACTTAGGGTATGCCCGAAAAGAAGTTACTGTTAATCAATCAAACCTTGATGTTACATTAGAAGAGTCTGCAGAGGCTTTAGATGAAATTGTAGTGGTTGGTTATGGTCAGCAGAAAAGAAAGGATGTAACAGGTTCTGTATCTATTGTAGGTGAAGCAACTTTAGAGGCTTTAAGGCCTGTAGATGCAACAAGTGCACTGCAAGGAACAACCTCTGGTGTTGCCGTTAACCTTTCATCAGGTGCTCCTGGTGCTAAGGTAAATATCTTAATTAGGGGTGTTAGTTCGAACACCAATAATCAACCTTTAACAATTGTTGATGGTTATGAAGGAGATTTGAATAGTATAAACCCTAATGACATTGAATCTATTACCATTCTAAAAGATGCACAAGCTGCAATTTATGGTATTAAAGGTGCAAACGGGGTGGTTTTAGTTACTACTAAAATTGGTAGAAAGAATAAAAAACCAACGGTTAAATACGATACATATGCGGCTGTTCAACAAACAACTAGAAAATTAGACTATTTAAATGCAACAGAGTACGCGTTGGTTTTAAATGAAGCGTATGCTTCAAGTGGTCAAACTTTGCCGTTTAATAATGTAGGGCAATTAGGTAGAGGTACAGATTGGCAAGATGAACTATTTAATGATGCTATTTTAATGAATCATAACATCAGTTTATCTGGGGGTGGAGAAAATGTTAGATATTTTATAAGTGCTTCTCGTACGGAACAAGATGGTATTATCGCCAAAGAAAAATCTAATTTTATTAGAAACAATATTAAATTAAACTTAGCAGTAGATATCAATGAAAAGCTTAATTTTTCTTTAATTGCTAACTATTTTACTAGTCAGTCTCAAGGTTTTGATGGCTCATTATTATTTAATGGTTTAAATTATGCACCAACTTTTGGTGTAAACGAAAATGATACAAATAACTTTTTAGGAATAGAAGTTGTGAACCCTTTATCATTATTAGACAATACATTTGGTCAAAATAATGGAAACGGAATTGAAGGTAACTTTAAGTTGGAATATAAACCAATTGAAGGTTTAAATGTTGTGTCACGTGTAGGATATAAGATTTATAATGAAAAGCAACGTTCATTTACGCCAATCCAAGAGTATGGTTTGGCAAAGGTATACAATCAAACACAAAGTTCTGTGTATCAATTTAAAGCTACATCAACAAGAGTAGTTTGGGAAACCTTTGCAACTTATGCTAAAACTTTTGGTGAAGACCATAATACAACCTTTACGGCAGGTACAAGTGTGCAGAATGACTTATTTGATGGTATTTACGCCACAGGCTTTGATGTGCCAAATAATTCTTATGCATTTGCAGATATTAGCTTAACAAATTCTCAAAGTGAGCAAAGAAGTATAAATACTGGTAATGGTGATATTAGACTTACTTCTTTTTTTGGAAGAGCTCAATATGATTATAAAGGAAAATATTTATTTTCTGGATTAGTAAGAAGAGACGGAGCCTCAGTTTTTGCTCAAGACCAAAGAGTAGATAATTTCTGGTCAGTGACAACAGGTTGGAAAATTTCTGACGAAGACTTTTTAAAAGACAATAAAACCATTAGCTTTTTAAAACTAAGAGGAAGTTATGGTACTTTAGGAAACCTTGTTGGAGATAATTTATTTAGATCCTTACTAAATGGTGAAGCTGAATATGTATTTGATGGAGGTCTCGTTGATGGAACTGCTCAAGGAGGTTTACCAAACCCTATTGCAACTTGGGAAACAGCTGAAAAATTAGATATTGGTTTAGATCTTAATTTATTTGACGATAAATTAACTTTCGTAGCAGATTATTTTGTAGAAACTAGAAAAGATTTATTAATTCAAAATTTCCCGGTATCTGGTTTATTAGGTTCTGGAGCTCCTGGAGGAGCAAATCCAACTGTAAATGCAGGTACTTCTAGAAATACTGGTGGGGAATTAGCCATCAATTATAGAGCTTATTCATCTGAAGATACTTCTTTAAACTTTTCTTATAATGTTACGTATGTAAAAAATGAAGTTACAGATGTTTTAGACGGTGCTTTTGTTGAAGGTGGAGGCTTTGCTATTGGTAACCTACCTCCATCAAGAATGGAAGTTGGTCAACCAATTGGGTACTTTTTAGGGCTACAAACCGATGGTATTTTCCAAACACAAGCAGAAATAGAAGCGCATCCTTCTCAATCAGGATTAGGTGCTTCTAATACTGCGCCTGGAGACATCAGATATAAAGATACGAATGGAGACGGTGTTTTAAACTTTGAAGATAGAGTGAATATTGGAAATCCACAAGCAGATTTTTATATGGGCTTTAATATTTCTGGTACCTATAAAAATTGGGATTTTGCAACCTACTTATATGCTGAATTAGGGAAAGATATGGTTAGAAATTTTGAAAGGTTCTTACCCAATGTTAATAAACCTGCTTCTTATCTAGGAAGATGGACGGGGCCAGGAACAAGTAATTCTATTCCTAGATTAACAAATGATGCAACAAATAATCAACTATTTTCAGATTTCTTTGTAGAAGACGCATCGTTCTTACGTTTACAAAATATTCAAATCGGATATAACTTTTCTCCAGAAACCTTGGAAAAAGTAGGTTTGGCCAAAGTGAGATTGTATACATCAATCAACAATTTATTTACATTAACTGAATATACTGGGTTTGACCCAACAGTGAATGGAGGTGCAATTGGTGCTGGTATAGATGGAGGTACTTATCCATCAGCAAGACAATTTTTATTAGGTTTAAATGTTGAATTTTAATACATAAAAAGATGAGAAATTACAAACAAAAAATAAAATTAGGATTCATCTTTATGGCAAGTTTATTTGTTATAACTTCATGTTCAGATGAATACTTAGACAATTCTAAACTTTATGCAGAAGATTCTGAATCTTTTTTCAATTCAGAAACCGATTATTACAATGCGTTAGTAGCAGCGTATGATCCTTTACAATCTTCATATATAAATGTATTGATGGGAGAAATAGCTTCTAATAATACCTTATGTGGTGGTGAAAGTGCAACAGACGTTCCTGGATTTCAACAGATTGATGATATGATTCATACGCCAGTGAACGCTCAACTACAAGCTCTTTGGAGCTGGATGTACGGAGGTGTTAACAGAGCTGCATACATTATAGAGTTTCAAGATAAAACAGAATTTTCTGGCAAGGAGGTCATGATAGCTGAAGCCTATTTTTTAAGAGCTTACTATAATTTCGAATTGGTAAAATGGTTTGGAGACATTCCGATTAAGCCAGAAGGTCGTTTTGTTTTAGGTGATGAAAAATCGATTCCAAGATCGCCTAAGTCAGAGGTTTATGCTTTAATAGAACAAGATTTAAAAAATGCAGTCGATAACTTATCTTATACAGCTCCACAAATTGGTAGAGCAACAAAAGGAGCCGCACAAGCTTTATTAGGTAAAGTATATCTATTTCAAGATAAATTTTCTGATGCTGCTACTACATTAGAAAATTTAATTCAGAATGGCCCTTATATGTTAGAGCCTGATTATAACAGAGTTTTTGAATTTGCAGGTGAAAATGGAGTAGGTTCTGTGTTTGAAGTTCAGTATACAGACATACAAGGTGCTGGTTTTGGTTGTTTACAATGTAGTGAAGGTAATGTTGCTGTAGGTTTTCAAGGAGTTAGAGGATATAAAGGAGATTTGTTTACATCAGGATTTAGTTTTAACGTGCCAACGCAAGATGTAGTTGATGAGTTTGAAGCTGGAGATATTCGTAAAGAGGTAGCTATTCTAGATATAGATGCTTGGGCTGCATCAACAGGAGCAGAATTTACAACAGGCTTTGAGCACACTGGTTATTTTAATAGAAAATACATTCCAAGAATTCGAAGTGAAAATGCTGCAGGAGATTTAAACTTAACAAATCCAAATAATTACAGAGCAATTCGCTATGCAGATGTGTTATTAATGGCAGCAGAATCTCTTAATAGAAAACCGAGTCCAGATGATGCAAAGGCATTGGTATATTTAAACTTGGTAAGAGAAAGAGCGTTTGGTAATGCAGACAATAACATCACTACAACGGGTACTAATTTAACAGCCGCTATTTATAAAGAGCGTAGAGTTGAATTAGTTGGAGAAGGTCATCACTTTTTTGACTTGGTAAGAACAGGAAGAGGAGCGCAAATACCAGGTTTTACAACAGGTAAAAATGATGTATTTCCTATTCCTTTAGAAGAAATACAATTTTCTCAAGGAAATTGGTCACAAAATCAAGGATATTAATTTATAGAAATATGAAAAAATTGAAAACAATATATAAAGCATTGATAATTTTTTTAGTTATCAATGCATGTACAGAAGATGATAGGTCGTTAGACTTTATAAACAACATTGCAGCTCCTTCAAATGTTGCTGCCGTGTACAATTTAGCGCAAGATAACTCAGGGATGACAACAATTTCACCAACTGCAGAGGGAGCAATATCCTTTGATGTTGATTTTGGAGATTCTTCTGAGTCACAAACAGGGATTGAACAAGGTAAGAGCGTTCAACATACGTACCTAGAAGGTACGTACCAGGTGAAAGTTATAGCGTACAACTCTAAAGGAGATGCTACAGAAGTAACTCAAGCATTAGTGGTTTCATTTAATGCACCAGAAAATTTAGTAGTAACTATAGAAAATGATGCAGCCATATCAAAGCAAGTAAACATAACAGCTATAGCTGATTTTGCTGCTACCTATGAATTTCACTCTGGTGAAGAGGGTGTAGATCAACCAGTAGCAACTGCTAATATTGGAGATCCAATAAATTATAAGTATGCAGATGCAGGTAATTACGCTGTAAAAGTAGTGGCTAAAGGAGCAGCTATTGCTACAACAGAATATGCAGCAGATTTTGAAGTTACTGAAATTTTAGCACCTATACAATCTGCAATTACGCCTTCCGCTAGAAATGCTGAGGATGTAGTTTCTATTTATACGAGTGAATACACGAATATAAACGCTGAGATTTTACCTGATTGGGGGCAAAGCCAATTTGGAAGTAGTTACGCTGAATTTGACTTAAATGGAGATAAAATGTTACAATACATTAATCTTTCTTATCAAGGCCTTGCTTTTGACGGAAATGTTCAAGATGTTTCAGATATGGAATTTTTACATTTGGATGTTTGGACACCAGATTTAACGAAGCTAAAAACTTTTCTAATTAACGCTTCAGCAGAGGCAAGCATAGAAACAGAGTTAAAAGTAAATCAATGGAATAGCATTACCATTCCTCTTTCTGCATTTACAGATCAAGGTTTAACATTAGATACAATTCGTCAATTTAAGTTTGAGTCCGAAGGTCCATGGCCAAGAGAAGGTTCCGTATTTGTAGATAATATTTATTTCTATAAATCGCCAACTCCAACAGGTACTCCAATAATTTTTGATGATTTTGAGGGTAATGGAAATATTACAACTTGGGCTGGAGATGATTGTGGAATCAATACAGCCTTTGCAAATCCTTTTAAAGGGGCATTAAATGATTCTGATATGGTATTAGAGTACAATGATATTGGAGGACAATATGCAAACATTCGTTTCGATAAAGATTCTAATTTTGATTTAACAGGAGGTAATAGTTCGTTTAAATTAAAAATTTATATGCCTTCATCAAGTATTACGGGAAGTCAAACAAACCAAATCTCTTTAAAATTACAAGATGGTACAGCTGCAGAGCCTTGGGCCTTGCAATCAGAAATTGTGAAAACACTTGCATTAGATACTTGGCAAGAAGTTACTTTTGATTTTGCCAACGATGAAGTCGGTGGTCAACAAAATCCATTAGACAGAACAGATTTTAACAGAGTTGTTTTACAATTAAATTCAGAGAATAATAATGATGCTGTCATCGCTTATATAGATGATTTAACCTACGGTACTATGACCGCGGTAGACACTGCTCCTTTTGCTAAGGACGATTTTGAAGGAAATGGTACGATTACAACTTGGGCTGGAGATGACTGTGGAATAAACCCTGCGTTAGCAAACCCTGTTAGCGGTGCTCTTAATAGTTCAGCAACAGTTCTAGAATACAATGATGCTGGAGGTCAGTATGCAAACATTCGTTTTGATGTAGAACCTAATTTCGATTTAACGGCGAAATCGAAGTTTTCATTAAAAATTTATGTTCCATCATCAAGTGTTTCAGGAAGTCAACCAAACCAGATTTCTCTAAAATTACAAGATGCAGATGCGAATCCTTGGGAAAGACAGTCAGAGATTATAAAGGAAATTGCCTTAGATACTTGGCAAGAAGTTACATTTGATTTTGCAGTTGATACGGCATTAGGACAAGATAATCCATTAAGTATTACAAACTTTAGTAGAGTTGTTTTACAGGTAAATGCTGAGAATAATAACGACACTGTAATTGCGTATATAGATGACATTAATTATTTTAAATAAAAAATGATAAAAATGAAAAAAACAAGAAATATTTATTTAGTGTTATTTTCTGTGATTTTAACCTTTTTAGGTTGTCAAGAAAATGATTATAAGTTTGGAGACATTGTTACTCCAACTAATATTACAATTACTGCAGACGTTGTCGGAGCAGATGCTAATAATCCTTTCGGAGATGGAAGTGGTACCGTTAACTTTACGGTATCAGCTACTAATAGTTCTTCTTATGTGTTTTATTTTGATGGAGCGCCAGAAACTGCGCCATCAGGCACCATTACAAAGAGATTTTCTAAAGTAGGTGTAAACACATATACCGTTATTGTGAAGGCGAATGGTACAGGAGGTGTTTCATCAACAGAGGCCATAGATGTAGAAGTTTTTAGTTCTTTTTCTGATGTAGAAGCCGAAGACTTTTTAAGTGGAGCTAATGTGGGCGACAGTAAAAAATGGTACTGGCAAGCGGATAAAGATTTGCATGTTGGTTTAGGACCCGTTGCAGATGATTACGGTAATGGTGAATTTGCTTACGAAGCTTGGTGGAATGGTATTAAAGCTTGGGATGCAGAAAAAGGATGTATGTATGATAATGAGTTTGTTTTTACAAGAACGGCTAATGGTCTTACATTTGAGCAAACTACTGGACCCGCTTTTGTACCTGGTACGTATGCAGGAAGTTTAGGTATTGGCGGAGATCAATGTCATGATGAATCGGTTACACCTAATATTTACGGTGTAAAAACACTATCTTTTGGACCCTCTACATCAAAAGCAGCTTTGGAAGGATCGTATAACGAAAATCCTTATAGAGGTACAACTTTTGAAATTTCTGATGGTGGTTTTATGGGATGGTTTGTAGGTTCTGGAACCTATGATATTATTTCGGTTTCTAGTACAGAATTAATAGTTAGGGTGATAGAAGACCCTGCCTCTGGAAGTGGTGCTGCATGGTATCATAAATTTACATCTACAAAACCAACTCAAAGTGCAGGTTATACCTTTAATGATTTAGCTTGGGAAGATGATTTTAATACTGATGGAGCACCAGATGCAACAAAATGGACTTATGACCTTGGTGCAGGTGGCTGGGGTAATGGAGAGTTACAAACCTATACAAATGACTCAGAAAATGTTATCGTAGAAAATGGTTCTTTAAAGATAAAGGCAAAAGTAAATGGAGCAGCGTATACATCTGCAAGATTAAAATCACAAGGTTTATATGATTTTACATATGGTAGAGTAGAAGTAAGAGCTAAATTACCAGCAAGTCAAGGTACTTGGCCTGCAATTTGGATGTTAGGTTCTAACTTTACTACAGTAGGTTGGCCAGAAGCTGGAGAAATAGACATTATGGAGCAAAAAGGACAGGATAAAAATACTGTTTTAAGTACCATACATTATCCAGGAAATTCTGCAGGTAATGGTCCATCTCAATCTCTTTCTCTTCCAACATCTACTACTGAATTTCATAATTATACTGTAGAATGGACAGATACTAAAATTGAATTCTACGTGGATGATGCATCTTATCATGTTTTAAGTAATGATGAGTCATTACCTTTTAACGCGGATTTCTTTTTAATATTAAATGTTGCAATGGGGGGTACTTTAGGTGGCGATATAGATCCTGCTTTTACAGAGGATTTAATGGAAATAGATTACATAAAAGTATTTCAATAAAATACGAACAATTTCATTACATTAAGGAGGTCGAGCTAAATGCTCGACCTTTTTTTGTGCAATACAAACAAGTAATAATTGAATTATTGGGCTATTATACCAATTTAATAAGTTGAAGGTCAGTAGTTAGTTCCTTAGAATTAAATATAAAAGTTTAATAGATTTCAGGTTGAGCGCAGTCGAAACCTACGTATAGGATTCGAATAGTTATCGACTGCGTTCGAACTGAGAAATAACATCTTATTAAGCAACTGAATTTAAATTATTTAACTATTAAGATTTCTAAATATTTATCTACTGAACTCTATAATTAGTTAAAGCTTTATCTTGTATTAAATGATAGCGACAGCAAGAGATTTTCTTCTAGCAGAGTACGCATCAGAATTGCATGCAATTTGTAAAAGACACACCCCTCATCGTGCTTTAAAACAAATAATTTGGTTTTTATAAATTCAAAGGAATAAATTAAATAACGGACATTTTAAGCTTCTTATGTAAGTAGATATTTAACGCAATATTTTAAAATCAAACTGAAACTTCTAGAAAACCTTATCATAAAAAAAATGGTATAGTTT
>JBNMNV010000053.1:0-15340 GCA_051278125.1 Polaribacter sp.
CGTTTACATCAAAACTTCTTCTGTATGAAATAGCCGCCCATAATTGCGTTTTATAAAAGTCTTTATATGCTTTTAAATTAAAATCAGCTACGCGTTCTCCTGTTCCCTCTTTAAATTGTAACATTATTGAAGGCTCTAATTGAACAAATAAATCCTGCTCAAAACGATTCTTTTCAAAATAATATCCTAAGGATAAAATATAATTTCTTAAATCTAAAGGCTCTTGAAGATTTAAATTGTTTTTAGGCGTTAGTAATAAATTTTTAATGGTAAAATAAGAAGATAATCCGCCTAAATGATAAGCAACGCTGAAATCTGAATTGTAGTAACTTGTATTTTCAATAATTGAAGATACGGCAGCATCTCCAGTAAAAGATCTTTGATCAGATTGGTTCTGCACAAGTGTAAATGCCAAACCAAAAGAAAGCTGATTAAATACGCGACCATCACTCATAGGCAAATGATAAGCATAACTTCCTTGAAAACCTTTTTGAGAATGAAATCCGTTTTTATCATTAAAAAGAACAAAACCATAAGCACCATTAGAATACTCTCCAAACCTTGAATGAAAACTTAACGTTTGCAAAGAAGGTGCATCTGGAATACCCGCCCACTGTTGTCTTGATGTAAATCTTAACTTACTTGTGTTCCCAATACCAGCGGCTGATGGATGCAATAAGTACACATTATCTGAAAGATAATCTTGATAAATGGGTAAAGTCTCTTGAGATATTCCTTTTAATGAAAAAAGAAATAGCAATAACACATAAAATCTAATACAGCATGGGTTCATTAAAATCTTATTAAATTTAAGTTCCCAAATATATTGATTTAAAAAGAATAATTCCTTTTAAACGTATAGTTTTAACATAAATACTAAACTGATTTGATATTCTTTTATTGTAGTTTAAAATTGCCAAATAACTATGCCCAAAAACGACTTTTTAGCGAAAACAAAACTAGAAAAAGGATGTTATAATAGCTTTATCTAAGATTTATAATTTAAATTAATGATTTTTTCAAAGCCTCCAACTCTACGCCTAAACCACGAAACATTTCTATGATACTACTTAATTTTAATTCGTGCTCTTCATATTCTTGCGTGTTAATACTACATGTAAATTTCCATAACTCTAAAATTTCAGTAACAGGAACCTCATAAGATTGATAACTTGTATTGTCTGGTTTTAACAAAAAAGATTGTTTTTCTTCTACTTGATTGTAGATTCTTTTGTACGTCATTCCATCATCTTTAGTAACCACAATATAAGAGCATCCACTTTTTGCTCCTTTAATATCCTCCACAAATTCTGCCACCACGTAAGAGCCATCTTTCATGGGCAACATAGAATCTCCTTTTATCGGGAAAGCCCTGTGTTTTCCGGTAGGTAAAAAAGGCAGCTTTATTTTTTCTAATTGTTCTATATATTCAGGATCGTCATAACCCAGTAAATACCCTGCGGATGCTTTTGCCGAAATTACTTCAATTAAATTCTCATTCTCACTATCAACGGTGATTGGAAACAAGACTCTTTTATTACCAACCTCGATAAAAGAAACATCTTTTGCCTTTGTTAAATCATTTTTAATAATAATATCAATAGGGATTTTAAAATACGCTGAAAACGCTACTAAAAACTCAATAGTTGGTGAAGATCTATTTTCTTCGTAAGAACTAATTCTAGATCTTGTTACTGATAATTCTTCTGCTAAAGCTTCTTGTGTTAATTTTTTAAGAGATCTTAAATGTTTAATGTTTTTTGATAAGTTTTTCATATTGCTACAATAATAAGCAACAAATGTATGACTTTGTAGCTAATTTTACACTGTGAAAAATAATATTTTACATCTCGATTTAGATACTTTTTTTGTCTCTTGTGAGCGTTTGATTGATAGCAGGTTGCAAAAAAAACCGTTGTTAGTTGGCGGAACAGGAGACCGAGGGGTTGTTGCCGCTTGTAGTTACGAAACGAGACGTTTTGGTGTACACTCTGGGATGTCGATGAAAATTGCCAAAAAATTATGCCCAGAAGCCATTACGATTAGAGGTAATACAGGTACCTACTCTAAATACTCAAACCTCGTTACGGAAATCATCAAAGAAAAAGTGCCCATTTTCGAAAAAGCAAGTATTGATGAATTCTATGCAGATCTTACGGGTATGGATGCTTTTTTTGGAAGTTATAAATATGCTTCAGAATTGCGTCAGCGAATTATAAAAGAAAGCGGATTGCCCATCTCTTTTGGAATGTCTCAAAATAAAATAGTTTCTAAAGTTGCCACTGGCGAAGCAAAACCCAACAATCAATTATTGATTAATGTAGGTTTTGAAAAAGATTTTTTAGCACCATTATCGATTCGTAAAATTCCATCCGTAGGAAATAAAACCTATCAAATTTTAAGAAATCTTGGCGTAGATAAAGTAAAAGTAATTCAAGAAATGCCATTAGAAATGATGATAAGCGTTTTAGGTGCCAACGGAAAAACAATTTGGAAACGGGCAAACGGAATTGACAATCCCCCCATTATTCCTTTTCATGAACGTAAATCTTTATCCACAGAAAGAACCTACAATAAAGACACGATTGATATGGTAAAACTAAAAACAACCCTATTTGCCATGGCAGAAAACTTGGCTTATCAATTAAGAAAAGGTGATAAATTAA
Source organism: Polaribacter sp. (assembly GCA_051278125.1). Classification (GTDB taxonomy): domain Bacteria; phylum Bacteroidota; class Bacteroidia; order Flavobacteriales; family Flavobacteriaceae; genus Polaribacter. The sequence continues at coordinate 2,667 of JBNMNV010000053.1, forward strand.
CAGGAACCATTAGTGTAAAAATTCGCTATTCAGATTTCAATACCTACAGCAAACAACTTAAAATTCCGTATACAAGTGCAGACCATATTATTATTCCTGCAGTTTTAGAACTCTTTAAAAAATTATATCAACGAAGATTATTAATCCGATTGGTCGGTGTAAAAGTGTCTGATATTGTTAGCGGAAATTATCAAATAAACCTTTTTGATGATACCGAACAACTATTATCGCTATACAACGCAATGGACAACGTTCGGAATAAGTATGGCGAATTGAGTATTATGAGAGCATCCGCCATGGGCGCAAAATCGATTGGCAGATTTAGCAATCCGTTTAACGGAGAACCTCCGCTGGTTTTAGCACACAGAAAACAATAATGTTTACGTATGTATTTAAATTGTCATAGCTATTATTCATTGCGTTATGGTACCTTCTCTGAAGTTGCCTTATTGCAACTTGCTGTAGAAAATAATATCGATTGTATTGTACTTACAGACATCAACAATACCTCTGCTTGTATGAATTTTGTGCAGCAAGCTAAAAAACTCAATATAAAACCGGTTGTTGGTGTTGATTTTAGAAATGGCAATACGCAGCAATTTGTGGCAATCGCAAAAAATAATGATGGTTTTGAAAACATCAATCGGTATTTGTCTTCTTTTCTAGCCACTAAAACTAAAATTCCTGATCAACCCAAAACATTAGAAAACACCTATATTATCTATCCTTTTGAAAAAGTATTGGAATTAAATTTAACTTCTTTTGCTGAAAATGAGTGTATAGGAATTTCGATTGCAGAAATTAATAAACTCCGTTTTTCTTATGTAAAAAAGTATACAGATAAATTGGTCATTCAGCAACCTGTAACGATTAGAAATAAGAAAGATTTTAATGCGCACCGGCTTTTACGTGCCATTGATAATAACACATTATTAAGCAAACTGCCCACCACCGAAGAATGCTTAGTAACTGATAGCATGCATGCTACAGAAAAACTAGAAGAATCGTTTAAAGAGTTTCCCCATATCATAGCCAACACAAAAAAACTCTTACAAAACTGTACAATTCACTTCGGATTTGACAATGAACGTAAAAATCAGAATCTAAATTTGTATTGCAATAGTTTTGAGGAAGATTGTAAAATGTTGCTACAATTGTGTGATGATAACATGCACAAACGCTATCAAAATCCTACAGAAAAAGTATATGCACGACTTCAAAAAGAACTAAAAGTAATTATCGATTTAAAATTTGTCTCCTTCTTTTTAATCAATTATGATATCATCCGCTATGCGAAAAAAAACAACTTTTTTCATGTGGGACGAGGAAGTGGCGCCAATAGTATTGTAGCCTATATTATTGGCATTACCGATGTAGACCCTATTGAATTAGATTTGTATTTTGAACGATTTATCAATCCGTTTAGAGCTTCTCCACCAGATTTTGATATTGATTTTTCTTGGAAAGATAGAAACACAGTAACCCAATATATATTTAATCGTTTTGACAATGTTGCCTTATTAGCAACCTATAATACTTTTAAATACAGAGCCGTTGTTCGCGAATTAGGCAAAGTATTTGGGTTGCCAAAAGAAGAAATTGATACATTAAGCAAAGGAGTTGCCAATGAGAAACTAGATGACATCTCTAAACTAGTTTTAAAATACGGAAAACTCATTGAAGGGTTTCCGAATTATGTGAGTGTTCATTCTGCCGGTATTTTAATTCTAGACAAACCCATTCATTATTATTCCGCTACTCATTTACCTCCAAAAGGCTTTGCTACCGTTCAGTTTGACATGAATATTGCTGATGATGTAGGTGTTTTTAAATTTGATATTTTAGGACAACGTGGTCTGGCAAAAATTAAAGATGCGTTAGCAATTATCAAAGAAAATAATCCGACAGCTCCTGAAATTGATATAACCGATGTGGAGCGTTTTAAGAACGATAAAAACATTAACAACTTGCTAAAAACAGGTGGTGCTATTGGTGCGTATTATGTAGAGTCGCCTGCCATGCGTGGCTTAATGCAAAAATTACAAACGCAAGATTATTTGGGTTTGGTCGCTGCAAGTTCTATTATTAGGCCTGGCGTGTCGGGTTCTGGGATGAAAGAAGAGTTTATAAAACGGCACCGTTTTCCTGAAAAAAGAAAAGAAGCGCATCCTATTTTATTACAAATTATGCCCGAAACCTACGGAGTAATGGTCTATCAAGAAGATGTGATGAAAGTTGCCAATCAGTTTGCCGATTTAACCTTGGGAGAAGCCGATGTTTTACGAAGAGGAATGAGCGGAAAATACCGATCTGTAGAAGAATTTAAAGCCGTTGAACATAAATTTATTACAAATTGTAGAAAAAAAGGATACCAAGACGAACTGATTTTTGAAGTGTGGAATCAAATTAAAAGTTTTGCAGGATATGCGTTTGCAAAAGGACATTCTGCATCTTACGCAGTAGAAAGTTACCAGAGTTTATTTTTAAAATGCTACTACCCTATTGAGTTCATGACCGCAGTTTTAAATAATGGTGGCGGCTTTTATTCGGCTGAACATTATATTCACGAAGCTAAAATGTGTGGTGCAAAAATAGCCTTGCCTTGCATCAACAAGAGCGATCATGCAAATACCGTAAAAGGAAAAACTATTTATTTGGGTTTTGGTTACCTAAAAAATTTAGAAGATTTGGTGATTCAACGAATTTTAACCGAACGTCAAATACATGGTACTTTTTTTTCTTTGGATGATTTTATTGATCGAATGACCATTTCGAGAGAGCAACTCACCATTTTAATTCGTATTGATGCGTTCCGTTTTACACGAAGACCAAAAACAGCGCTACTTTGGCAAGCTACCTTTAAATTGAATGCAACAAAAATGCAACAACTACCCACACAAGAAAAACTGTTTCGATTGCAACATCAAAATTTTGAAATTCCGGCATTACATACCCATTGGTTAGAAAATGTCTATGATGAAATAGAACTGTTAGGGTTTACCATTCACGATTATTTTTCACTAGTTACAGAAAAATTATGTCCTCATACAAAAGCAAAAGAAATGGAAGCCTATTCCAATAAAAATGTATTGTTGTATGGTAAATTAGTCACTACCAGATTTAACAAAACTTCACAAGGAAAACTCATGCGTTTAAGCACTTTTATAGATCAAGATGGTTTTTATTTTGATGCAGTTCATTTTACAGATATTGTTCATTTATATCCTATAAACGGTATGGGAGTTTATGCTTGTTACGGTAAAATTACCAACCGTTTTGGCTTTTGCAGTATGAATATCATCAAATCTAAAAAGATGAGTATTGCTAATGATCCTAGGCAATAAAAAATAACTTCAAATAAAATAATATAGTTTTTTGAAACTTGCCCCCCAACAAGAAAAAAAACTGACAATTATAATAGATGAAGTTAGGTCTATAAGCGTTTAAAAAATGTATTTAATACCATTTATTATTTAAAATAATTGGTATACGTTATTTTTGTTATCAGAAAAGAAACTTCATAAAAATTAAAACCTTACAGAAAACTATAAGGTTTTAAAAGAGCACTCTTCTTTCCCATAATATTATTAAAAAACCTTATTAGCTCAATACCTTTGAACATCATAAGCATTTATACCTTTATTAAATTTTTCTAAAGAAGCCTCGCTTGGTATTCCTTAGTAATTGATTAAAAAATTCCGTTTTCTTTACTTCTATTTATTTTTCAGCAAAATTAAACTCAAAAAATCAAAAAACTTTACGGGTTTCCGTAATACCCCGAAAAAAAATCAAAAAAAACCTAAATAAGTCCAAAATCTTTAGCGATAGCAACTAAATGCGTAGGGTTTTTAGCATTAAAATGTTCTCTCAGAAATCTTAATCTTTTTTCTACAACACTTCTACTTGAAGGTTTAATTCCGTTTTGCTTTAATTTTTTACTAATTTCTTCTTGAAGTAAACCTTCGGATAAACCTAAAATTAAAAAAACATCAAAATCTGTAATTTCTACAGTTTTTCTAGGATGAATGGCAGTGTTTAAATCTGGTGAAATATAAAACTCATCCGAAGTAAAAATTGAATGAATTGCTTTTTTGAGTTCTTGCAACCCGTTTCTATTTTTCCAAACGTATCCTTGAACTTTTAGATTGCTATGCAAATGCTGAATTCGATGCGATTTATCTTCCACTGAAAAAACAATTATTTTTAAATCAGGAAATTCTTCGCGTACTTTTTCTATTAATTCTTCTCCAGATTTTAATTTTTGTGGGGTTCCATCATTTTGAAATGATAAATCAGAAATCATTAAATGATAAGGCTCTCCGTTTAAAGAAGCTTTTTTAATTTTATAGAAAGCTTCATCACAATAAGTAATAGAATCGACTTCTCTTATGGAAATGTCATCTAAAGCAGCTTGTATACCACTATTAATAAAATCAAAATCTTCTACAACTAAAACTTTTTCAAACATCTTTTCTTTTTAAAAAAATAAAATAACTTTTAACCTTTTACTTAGTTCATTTTCGAAATTAAGACCTCCTTTCGTTGATTTTATAAGGGTCTCCCTATTTTTAAGTCTCTTTCTAAAAATATATTGTGTTTTCGTTCCTCCCTTTCTTCTTATTTCTTTTATGCCAAAACTAAACCCAAAAAATCAAAAAACTTTACGGGTTTCCGTAATACACCGAAAAAAAATCTTAAATAAGTCCTAAATCTTTAGCAATAGACACTAAATGTGTAGGGTTTTTGGCATTAAAATGCACTTTCAAAAATTTTAACCTCTTTTCTACAACACTTATACTTGAAGGTTTAATTCCGTTTTGCTTTAATTTATTGCTAATTTCTTCTTGGGGAAAACCTTTGGACAAATTTAAAATTAAAAAAACATCAAAATCTGAAATTTCTAAAGGTTTTCTAGGATAAATAGTAATGTTTAAATCTGGTGAAATATAAAACTCATCCGAAATAAAAATTGAATGAATTGCTTTTTTGAGTTCTTGTAGCCCGTTTCTATTTTTCCAAACGTATCCCTGAATTTTTAGATTGTTATATAAGTGCTGAATTCGACACGATGTATCTTCCACTGAAAAAATAATTATTTTTAAATCAGGAAAATTATGGCGTATTTTTTCTATTAAATCTTCCTTGCATTTTAATTTTTGTGGGGTTCCATCATTTTGAAATGATAAATCAGAAATCATTAAATGATAAGGCTCTCCGTTTAAAGAAGCTTCTTTAATTTTCAAAAAAACTTCATCACAATAAGCAATAGAATCCACTTCTCTTATGGAAATCTCATCTAAAGCAGCTTCTATACCACTATTAATCAAATCACAATCTTCTACAACTAAAACTTTTTCAAACATCTTTTTTTTTAAATGAAAATAACTTTTACGCTTTTACTTAGTTTATTTTCGAAATTAAGAGCCCAATTCATTGTTTTTATTAGGGTTTCTGTTTTTTGAGTCACTTTCTAAAAATATATTATATTTTGCTTCTTCCCTTCTTCTTATTTCTTGTATGCCAAAACTAAACCCAAAAAATAAAAAAACTTTACGGATTTCCGTAACAAGGCAAAAAAATAAAAAAAAGTCTTAAATAAGTCCGAAATATTTACTAAGTGACACTAAAATCGTACGGTTTTTAGCATTAAACTGTACTTTCAAAAATCTTAATCCTTTTTATACAACGCTTATACCTGCAGGTTTATACCAGTTCTGCATTGAAATGACCGCAATAAAACGCCTTTTTTTCCTTTCTATTTCAACATAAAAAGAAACCGTAACGAATGCTATGCTTTATTTTTTTGTTTTCTATAAAGAAAAAAATCATCATTTTATTTTACAGTAATTTCAAAACAGAATTGGTATTAATTCCGTTTGTTTTAATTTTTCACTAATTTCTTCTTGAAGAAAACCTTTAGATAAATTTAAAATTAAAGAAATATCAAAATCTGTAATTTCTACAGCTTTTCTAGGATGAATCGTACTGGTGAAATATAAAACTCATCCGAAGTAAAAATTGAATGAATTGCTTTTTTGAGTTCTTGCAATCCGTTTCTATTTTTCCAAACGTATCCCTGAATTTTTAGATTGTTATATAAGTGCTGAATTCGATACGATGTATCTTCCACTAAAAAAACAACTATTTTTAAATCCGGAAAATCTTCGCGTACTTTTTAGTTTTAATTTTTGTAAGCTCAATCATTTTGAAATGATAAGGTTCTGCGTTTAAAGAAGTCTCTTTAATTTTCAACAAAGCTTCATGCCAACAAGCGACAGAATCTACTTATTTTTTAGGAATTTCACTTAAATCGGGACCTATAGCACCCTTAATAAAATCAAAATCTTCTAATTAGCCCTTTTTCAAACCTCCTAATTTTTAAAATTAAAAATAATTTTTATCCCTCTTTCAGGATTATTTTCAAAATTAAGAGTTCCATTAATATTCTTTATACGGGTTTTCGTATTCTTAAGTCCATTTTTATAAATAATTTTATTTTCTTTAAATCCAACTCCATTATCCGAATAGATTATTTCATAATCATTTTTTATTCTTTTGCAAGCAACAACCACTAAAGTAGCTTTGCTATGCTTTTTCATGTTCACAAAAAACTCATTAAACACCCTATAAATTACAATTTGCTTTTCTTTATCTAATTTATTTAGCTCTAAAGAAGCTAAATCTTTTAGAATAATTTTACAAGTATCAGAATTATAACTAGCTACGAGTTCTCTAAAATGATTTTCAAAATCTTTACCTGTTTCAATAGTATCATTTTCATGAGAAATAGCTCGAGTTTGGAGATATATCTTATCTAAATCGTTTATAATATCTATTGGCTTATAAGTTGGGCCCTGAACTTTAGTAAGGATTTTAAAAATATCATTCCCTAATTCGTCATGTAATTTTTTAGCAATCCTTATTTCCGTATTATATTTTTCCTGTAAAACTTGTTTTTTGTGTTGCTGTTTTCTTCGATATAATAAAAACAGTAAGCTAGAAGCTAAAATAACAGTAATTATTAAAATATTTTTCTTTTGGCTATTTTCTTGCTCTGCAATTAGTTTGTTTTCTGTTGCAAGTGTTTTAAATTTTAACTTTTTTTTCTCTTCTTCTTCGTAATCATATTTAATTTTAGCAAACTTATATTGTCTATTGGTTTCTACTTTCTGCAAACTATCACTTAAACGAATACTCTCCTTATAATATTTAATTGATTTTAATGGTGTTACAAGTGCTACAATTCTCTCTATCGCTTCAATTTGTCCTTCTGGGCTAAGTAATTCTTTTGCAACTTCGTAAAATTTACCTGCATACAATAAAGCCTTTTCAGTATCTTTTTCTTTAAAAAAATCCGATAAATGAGTGTAACTTGCCGCAAGTCCGTATAAATCTTTTTCTTGAATTCGAATGGATTTGGCAAATAATAAATCTTTTTCAACCGACTCATTAGAATTATTTAACCATTTTACATGTGCCAAATTATCAATGACTCTTGCCTTTGTTTTTAAATTAACGATGGAATCCTTTAGCAAGTTCTCAAGAATTAAAATAGCATTTGAATACTCTTTAAGCTCTTTGTAAACGTTTGCCAAATTATTTTTATAAATAATCTTAGAGCTTTTCCTTGTTGTTATTGCAATCCCTTTTTTATAATAGTTTATGGCATCCTTATAGATTGCTCTTTGTTTTGAATTTATGGCTAAAACATTATACGCAGATGCCGTGGTTGTTACTTTTTTTCCGTTGGTGAATTTTATAGAGGCTACCGCAGAAGAATCACTTTTTGTATAATCTCCAAAATTAGATTCTATATACGCAACGTTTAGAAAACAGGTTCCCAATTGCAGACTGTCTTTTGTCTTAAAAAGATGTTTTTTTGCGATATTGTAATAATAAAAAGCACTATCCCTTTGATTTATTTGATTAAAATAAAGACCTAATCTAAAATTAACATGACCTAAATAGGCCTCATTGTTTTTGGTAATCTCTAAATTTAACATCCTTTTACAAACATCAATAGCACTATCCGGTTTCTTTAGCTTGACATATAAAAACCTATTTTGATTTAAAATCTTGTATTCATCTAAATTATTAACCGCCGTTTCTTTTAATATTTTTTTTGATAGTTGAAGCTGCTCTTTATAATTAAGATTTTTGTATTGAGAAAAATCAACAGGAACAAATTTTTCTTCTTGAGTTTTTTGTTTCGGAAGACCACCATTTTTCAGAACTTCCTCTTTACAGGATAAAAAAAATAGTACCAGAAAAAAGAAGGGTGCAATTTTGAATTGTTTCATTTGTCCAAAATAACAAAAATATCTCTATATATTAATCACTATTTTCAGGAATTACAGCTTCTTATTAATTTTGCAACCATCAATTGAAAATATTCGTAAGGTTGATTATTAAATAAGTTGTTATAATTGGTTTCCTTTTTTACAAAATCCGTATTTACATGCCAAGCCCAAATGCTTTAAAATTGGTGCTGAAAAGGATTTCTAAAACACCTCATAGAATTTATCTAAAATGTCTACTTTTATAAAAAATAGAACTCATTATTTTTTAGCGATTTTACATAATTTTGAAAGCATCATTTTACGATGAAACTAACACATACTCATACACTTCAAGAAATTGGAGTAAGTCATAATACAGATATCAAAAAGAAAGTCTTTATACGCAAAGGAATCATTCCTGATTTAATGATGTTCGGTGCCACCACTTTTAAGCCTGGCCAAGCTGTAGCAACCCATCAACACGAAACCATGACCGAAGTTTTTTATATTCAACCTGGTAAAGCCGACTTCATTGTAAACAATAAAAAGAAAATATTGGTTTCTGGTGATTGTATAACCATAGAACCCGGAGAATATCATTCCATGAATAACCCATATGAAATAGATACAACTTGGATTTATTTTAGAATTGTCACTGATGATAAATAATAAATAATAAATTTGTAACTTAATTGTTTATTTACAATGATAATTTCTCCCATGAAAAAGTTTTATTTATTCCTTATAACTTTATGTATTGGTTCTCTAGCGTTTTCTCAAAACCAAAACTTTATTATTGATAATAATTTTCCTTATCATGTAAATGAAGAAACTTTAGGTAGCGCAACCATTGGCGGAGACACTATATTTATTTCTTCTTCTAGAACCGATCCTTTAAGATTTCAATTTGTAAATGGAGATGCCAATACCCCGCTAGTAATTATTAACAAAGGCGGGCAAGTAAAAATTGATAGTGGAGATACCGGTATATGGGGTGCAATAACCTTTGAAAATTGTAGGTACATTAAAATTAGCGGAGCAGGACATCCAAATTATAAATACGGATTTGAACTCTCGGCTACTGAATCTGGTTTGGCGTTTGCAGATTTAAGCTCTGATTGTGAAGCCGAATTCATAAAAATAGATCACGATGGTTTTTTCGGCATCGTGGCTAAAAAAGATTTTGAAGGCAACCCTCCTTTTCCATATCCAGTCTTTGAAAATTTAATAATTCATGATTGTTTTATTGAAAATGTATCTGAAGGAATGTACTTAGGTGAAACTCAAACACCCGGAATGGAGTTTAAGCATGTTAGAATTTATAATAATATTGTTCGAAACACCTTAAGAGAATCTATACAAATAGCCAATATGGTGGAAGATGTAGAAATTTATAATAATACACTCTTAAATGCAGGATTAGAGAATATAAACCAACAAACCAATATACTTCAAATAGGTAACAACAGTGTTGTAAATGCATATAATAATATTCTCATAGGCGCACCTTCCTCTGGTATTATTGCTTTAGGAAAAGGAGATTGTACATTTACCAATAACTATATAGCCTCTAATTCAGGGGTTTTTGTAGATAACCGGTCTGTAAGTGATCTGCTAGCCCCTGTAAATATTAAGCAAAATTATTTTAGAGAAATTAATGGCTCCGAAATCATAAAAAATTATAATGAAATTAATTATGTAACTGCTGAAAATAATTACTATGATACAGATATTACATTCTTCCTAAACGAATCTGGCAATGTGAATAACTTTACGGTAGCAAATAATTGTTTGGCACGTATTCCAGAAATTGAATTTGCAGATCCTGCTAATAATGATTATTCGGTTACGAGTAACAATCCAATTGAATATCAGGGTATAGGAGCACCGAGCGGACCCGAATATTTTGAAACAGCATCGCAACAAATTAAAATCACCCCTGAAATGGTAACTGATTTAGTTGAAGGAGGCAGTGTAAATTCACCTTTATTTTTATTTGATGAACAACATTTAAATATATCAACCGATGAACATGCTGAAAGTGTTTCATGGAAGCCTGCTAATGCAATGAATAATTCTTCTTATCATGTAGTTGTAGATTTAGGAAAGCACTATTATATATCAGAAATAAATTTACATGATATGGATAATAGTGCTGATTTTACAGTAGAATATGGAAATGAAACTAATTGGGAAACTTTATTTACCGACCCTTGTGAAACTTATAATACTTGGAGTAAAAATGAAACTGATGTAACCACACGATTCTTACGATTTTCAATGTATCATAATGTTTTTGCGTTCGTTAATGAAATCATTATTTATGGATATCCAGTAGTTAAAGAATCTCAACAAATTGTTATTTTACCTAATATGGTAACAGATCTAGTGCAAGGAGGAAGCTTAAATTCACCTTTATTTTTGTTCGATGAACAAGATTTGAATTTAACTGCTGAAGAACCTGCTGTAAGTAATTCTTGGAAACCAGCAAATGATGTCTTAAATGCCCCATATTATGCTATTATAGATTTAGGAAAAGAATATTATATTTCTGAATTCAACCTTCATGATATGAATGATAAATATAATTTTACAGTAGAATATGGAAATCCCAACCATTGGTCTCCTTTATTCGTAGATTCTTTAGATAATTTTCAATCCTGGAATACACATAATACGGATATTTCTACACGTTATATACGTTTATCGATGTTAGAAAGTCCTTTTGCAGCTGTGAATGAAATTATAATTTATGGATACCCTCTAATTGACACCTTAAAAATAAGTAAAAAAAAAAGTATTGAAGATGAGCAGATCATTATCACATCAAATATGATAAAAAATCCTGTTCAAGAAGGCAGTGCAAGTTCTGCAGTACTTTTATTTGATGAACAGCATTTAGAGCACCAATCAGAAATGCACGCAGCCAGTAATTCTGGGAAACCAACTGATGCATTGCATAATGCATCCTATCCTGTAATTATTGATTTAGGAAAAGAATATTATATCTCTAAAATAAATTTACATGATATGCAGAATACAGAAAATTTTACTGTAGCCTGCGGATCTGCATCAAATTGGACTACTTTATTTGTAGATCAATGTAAAAACCTCAATACATGGAATGAACATAAAACAGCTATTTCAACAAGGTATTTAAGTTTTTCTATGGATCAAAACGAATTTGCATCAGTAAACGAAATTTATATTTTCGGACATCCAATAGCTTCAAAATCATCAAAATCCGTGAATAGAAAAACAGTTGAGGTAATCAATTGTGATGCACCTCTCTCTAACCCTGACAATATTGTATTATTTGATTCTGAAAACATTGTACTGTATCCAAACCCTGTAGATCAAAAATTACGTATAAAGTTTCCACTTAAAATGACAGGAAAAAGTAATTTAATCATAAAGGATATCTTAGGAAAAACACTTTATCACCAGCAGCTATTAATTAATGAGCAAAACCCTTTTCTTGAGCTTAATAATTTTCAGTTACCAAAAATAAATGGAGTCTACATCATGTCTATACTTCATGAATCTGGGGACTTAAGAACTTTAAGATTTCTTAAAGAGTAATAAAAAATATGAATCCCATCAAAAATAAAAAAAGTAAAAACAATTAAGTATTGATTTTTTAATGAATCTTGAATTCAACATATAAACGCAACTTTTAGCGAAAGATGATATCCTAATTTTTTCAGAAGAAAGAAGGAATTTTTTCTCCTTCTCTCCCTTAATGGATATTTGGCTATGTTGTTCTCCATCTAAAAATTGCAATATGGCTCAAATAACCCTTGAACAAAGATATGAAATTGCTGCACTTCATAAGTTAGGTAATATCCAACAATACATAGCAGGTATCATTAAGTATACACAAGTCTAGTATAAGTAGAGAGCTTCATCGCAATGCAGATGGACGTAGCGGTGATTACAGACCAAAACTAGCAGAGAGAAAATGTAGAGAACGTCATCATAATAAACCTAAGAAGATCTACCTCACTTCTGATATGGTTGAACTTATTGAGTTTCTTATCAGTGAGGATTATAGTCCTGAGCAGGTTGTTGAACTAATCCTCGTTCCTCGAAAGCCTTTCACTCATACTTTAAAAAACATTAAATTTAGATATTAATTTTAAAATTTACTATCATGTATCAAAAAAAAGTAAAACCATTGTTGAAACGGCTCTAGAAAGGGTTCCTCAGTTTCAAGTTTTGATTGATAAACCTACAAAAAGTTTTTCAATTAACGGAAAAGCAACCAGTACCTTATCTAATTATGTGCGATGTTTGGCTCATTTGGCTATTCATTAAAAAATGAGTCCCGAACTTTTAAATCAAGAAGCGATTAACGAGTATCTTTTTCATTGTCAGCATCTTCACAAAACACCT
>JBNMNV010000054.1:0-15306 GCA_051278125.1 Polaribacter sp.
AGTGTGACTGGGGAAAGGAGAGCGTTTTTAATATTTCTGTTACATACTAGCTATTTATGATGCGTTTTTAATTTAAAACCAACAAAGTAACAGTATAGGATTAGGTTTACAACCGATCAGCCATAAACACTGCACTTGTTTGGCAATAAGTGCAATAGTTTTTGAAACAAGCAAATAACAACACAGTAATAGGTTTACATGGAGTTTGCATACTTTTCCAACTAACCCAATTACGTTACCTACTTTCCCTGATAAACCTCCTAAAATTTCTTGGGAAATTTTGCCCACTACTATTTAAAATTAATACACGTTTGGATTTGGTGCGGACTTGATATTCCTTTTAAATTTTGATTACTCTTCCAATAGAACTGTGCTAGAATATTACTGTTTTACTGTGTCAAGTTGCCTTAGTAATGCGTTTCTTTAATTTGTTTTAAAAATAAGTATAGAAAAATATTTAAACTCTTTAAAACTGTTATTATAACAATGGCATATTTTTACTTTTACTTCTTCCGCTTAGTGAAGATTATATAAAACTATGTGCATCAAATGAATCTAATTTTGAAACCATAGGAATTCTCTTAAAAAAGGGAGGCTTTTATTCCTACCAAATAGGAATGGCTATCTAGGGTTTTGAAGGGCTATTACTTTGCTATGTGTTATACATATCAAAGCTTGTTCCGCGGTTGTTTTCAATATGGGGATTTATAAGCTATACCATTTTAGAACTATTTGGGTATGAGCTAAGTGTTCTTTTATTAATCCCTGGAGGTTTATTTGAAATTTCTTTAAGCTTATGGTTGCTTACTAAAGGTTTCAGAGTGTCTAAAAAACTAATAGTGTAGCAAAATCGAATACATCTCGTCTTATTCTTTTAATCACTAATCAAAAACAACTAATGAAACAAATCATTTTTAAAATTCAAATAATAGTAATATCGGTACTTAGTTTTTATCAAGGGCAATCTCAACCTAAAGACACTTTAGTTAATGTAGGTAAATACAAATTGCATTTTAATATTATAAAAGGAATTGGTACACCAATTCTTTTTGAATCGGGAAGTGGAAATGACGGAACAGTATGGAGAGATCTCATACAACCTATAGCAGAAATTACTGGGGCTACAATCATTACTTACGACAGAGCAGGATTAGGTAAAAGTGAAATAAAGTCAAGTGATGATAAAATTGATAAAAATAGTATTCTAGATAATGTAATTGCTTTAGAAGAAGGGCTGAAAAAAATAGGATATGATGAAGATATTATTTTAGTAGCACACTCTATAGGAGGGTTTTACGCAACTTTATTTGCTTCACGAAATGAGCAAAAAGTAAAAAGCGTTATCTTTATTGATGCTTCATTAGCTTCTTTTTACACACAAGCGTTCGTTAGTAAACTCAATGGAGTTATTTCGGATAAATTTTTAAACAAATTAAAGGAAGAGAAAATCGGTCTATACTACGAAATCAAGAATATTGAAAATTCACTGATATTATTACAAAAAACGAATTTCCCATCTGCTGTTCCAGTTATAGATTTGGTAGCTAGTAACCCATATAACCCGTTTAAAAATCAAGATGATAAAAGCAGATGGATAAAAGGTCATCAAGATTTTGTAAAGGATAGCCCTAATAGAGTTTTAGTTACTATTAATAATGCTAGTCATTATGCTTTTAAAGATAACCCAAATTTCATAACATATGAAGTAATAAAGGCTTATGCTAATACATTAGAGGTATCAAGCACAAAAGATATACTATTAAAAGCTCTAGATTATTCTTGTAAAATTAGCAACTCAAAAGAAGATTAATTCTAATATCTAATCAGTAACTTGGTAAAATGAACATAAGAAAAGCATTTCTATTACTTATCATAATTTGTTTCAATATAAAGGTTAAATCCCAAAATATACCTTCTGTAAATGCTCTTGGCAATAATTATTCTATAAAATCAGATATTCTAAAAGAAGATAGACAAATTCAAATATTTACACCAGAAAGTTATGATAAAACGAATCAAAAATATCCTGTTTTATATATTCTTGATGGTCAGCGATTATTTCCTTTTGGTGTAAGTTTGTTAAAATCATTTACTCAGTTTAAACAAACTCCTGAATTTATAATTATTGGTATTACTAATAAATATCCAAATAGGTTTGGACATTTCATTGATGAAGAAAAAAAATTCTTGACATTTATTGAGAAAGATGTAATACCTTTTGTTAATGATCGCTTTCGTTCTTCCAATGATCGCTTACTATTTGGCTGGGAATATGGAGGAAGTTTTGTAATTCAAACAATGTTAGATAGACCAAATCTTTTCAATGCCTATTTAGCAGCAAGCCCGTTTCCTTTGAACTCTAAAATTAGTCAAATAAGCGACTTTCTTTCTAATAATTCAACTTTTGATAGGACATTATATTTTTCTGTGAGTCCAAATGAAAATGAGGTGAATATCGGAACAGAAAAATTAGATAGTATTTTAAAATTAAAGGGGCTAAAAACTTTTAACTGGACTTACAAAAAATTATTAAATGAAGAGCATCGTTCAACGCCATACGCAACGCTATATTTTGGTGTAAAAAACTATTATCATTATTATCCAGAACTACAATTCGATAACCTTAATGAATTCACAAAATCTGGCGGATTAGATTATGTTTATGATTACTATAAAAAACGTTCATTACAATATGGGTTTTCTAAAGAATTGTCTGATTGGACCATGTTTAGTTTGACCAGAAATGCTATGCGTGCAAATAATTATGAGCAATTCGAAATTCTAGTAAATGAATTTATCAAAACGGGATTTATAACTAGGTTAAGAGTAGGTAGAGCCTGTTCTATTGCAGAATTTTATTTACAAAACAAACAATACGATAAAGCAATTGAATTGTTAAAACTCTTAGCAAGTAAACATCCAAACTCTGAAATACCCTTAAACGGATTGGGAGATACATACAAAGAAATGAAAAAGATTGGAAAAGCCTCATTGTATTATAAAAAAGCAAAAAAGTTATCTAAAGAAAATCCAACTAATAAATAACAAGTGCTATTGAAGTATAGGGCATTGCTTCTAATTTTCCCTGAAGAAAACCCTCACGGATGCATGATCCTTGAACATTTAAAATAACGAAACTAAAACGGTACTTAACAAAGATGTATATAAAAAATAGGCGAAATAATATTAAGTTTAGGGTTTTAGGCTCTTGTAAAAACTCTGTGCTTATCTGAAAGTTTCTTACTTTGAAATCACCTACTTTTCACACGAAAAGTTGGCAACAATAAAAAAACAAACTCTAATAATAATGAAAATTACTTTTTTAAACTTAATCTGTTTTACCCAATTTATTTTGGGAACAATTTCTTTAAATGCACAATCAATAGAAACCCATAGAGCACTTAAAACCAAAATAGATACTTATTTAAATGCAAGTGTTGATAATGGTTTTTCTGGTGCTATATTAGTTTCAATTAAGGGTGAAATAATTCTATCAAAAGGATATGGTTGGGCAGATAGAAAAAATAAGATTCCTAATACTTCTTCCACTGTATTTAATATTGGTTCAGTAACCAAACAATTTACAGCATCAGCAATTTTAAAACTCGTAGAACAGGGAAAAATTAAAACGTCAGACAAAATAAGTCAGTTCTATAATCAAGCACCTTTTGATAAGGAAAATATAACTATCCATCAATTATTAACTCATACATCAGGTATTTCACAAAGTACGGGTGGTTTTAGATATGATGAAGCTGATAAAGAAAAGTTCTTGAAGGATTTCTTTGAAGCAGAATTACAATCTAAACCTGGCACGAAACACCAATATGCCAATGCCAATTATATAATGTTAGCAAGCATTTTGGAATCCGTTTCAAAACAAAATTATAGTACTTTTCTAAATAAAAACCTATTTGAACCTTCTCATATGAACAATACTGGATATAAGAGTATTAGTTTTAATACAGAAAAACTTGCCCATGGATATTACTACCATATAGGCGATGAGCAATGGCTAGATTGGGGAACAACGCAAGAGCATCTTCCTTACACTAATAAACATTGGTATAGCATAGGTAAAGGTGATATTCATTCAACAGTTGAAGACCTTTACAAATGGAGCCTTGCTTTAAAAAACAATGAAATTTTAACAGCTAAAACAACTGCAATTCAAGAAACACCACACGTATCTGAAAATGAAAGCAAGACTTCACACTATGGTTATGGCTGGGCAATTTCTAAAAGCAACAGAGATACTAAAATAGTAACACACAATGGAAGTAATGGCGTCTATTTTACAGATTTCATCAGATTTGTAGATGATGATGTCGTTATCATATATCTTACAAATGCTTTTTTAGGAAATGAATCTGAAAATGTAGCATGGGAAATAAGTAAAATGGTTTTTGATTCTAATTATAATGCAACACCTCTCTCTAAAAATATTTATGAATTGATACATGGATTTATGAAAATAAATAATCCTATTGAGGTTTATAAGTTACCTGATTTTTTGAATAAAGAACTAGGATATAGAATTAAAGACCATTCTATACTAAACAGGTTAGGCTACAGAAAAATGAATAAGGAAAAAGTAGCTGGTTGGGGATTAGAATTATTTAAACTTAATGTTCAATTATTTCCAGAAGATGGTAATTTATGGGATTCACTTGGGGAAGCTTATGTAAAGTATAATCAAAAAGAAGAGGCTATAAAAAGTTATACCAAAGCAGTAAAACTGGGTAGTGAAAGTTCAGTAAAAACGTTAGATAAATTATTAAAAAAAGACTAAAAAACTGTTGTCAACAATGCATAAAATTAATGCTTAAATTTGAACTAGTACAAACCGACAAACATAAAATTAACCGATTTGTTACAACAGAAAAATCTCTGATTTTCCAGTCGTACAAATTTTATATAAACTCGGTGGCAACAAGCTGGGTTAACTGAACATAAAAATGAAATTTAGAAAAGCTACAATAAAAGATTTAGCAATAATTGTGGAAATGATTGCTGATGATGAACTCGGTAAAACCAGAGAAAATTTTCAAGTACCATTGCCAAGTGAATATCTTAACGCTTTTGAAGAAATAAACACTGATCAAAATCAAGAACTGATTGTTGTCGAAAATGGAAAATCTGAAATTATTGGAACTTTACAGTTGTCATTTATCCAATACATTACTTATCAAGGTGGAATTAGAGCGCAAATAGAAGCTGTGAGAATTAGAAAAGATAAAAGAGGAATTGGAATTGGAAAAATAATGTTTGAATGGGCAATTAATAGAGCGAAAGAAAGGAATGCGCATTTATTGCAATTAACGACTAACAAAAAAAGACCAAAGGCAATTAAATTTTACGAAGACCTAGGTTTTAAAGCTACTCACCAAGGAATGAAAATACACTTCTAATAATAAACATATGATAAAAAAATTTTACTGCTTACTATTACTGTTGACTCTTGTTAGTATTAATGATAACAGTCAAACAACTAATAATTAGAGCTTTAATTATATTCACCAACATATTGAATCTGAGCAATTAAAAGATAGTGTGAAATTAGTAATAAGTCTAACAGAAGATTATACTAATTCTAAAGAAAAGTATCCGGTAGTTTATATATTAGATGGAAAATAGTTTTTCTCTCAAGGAGTTACCTCTCAAACACATTTTTCTCGTTTTAAAATGACACCAAATTTAATAATTTTTGGTATTTAAAACTCTGTAAATCAACGTTTATGGTGCGCTAGAGATTCTAAAAAATTCAATCAGTTTTTAGAAAAATAACTAATCCCTTCTATAAATAAAAATTTTAGAACAACTAATGAACGTTTGCTATTTGGCTGGGAATCTTCTAGAGGTTTTGTAATTGAGGTTTTAGGTGCAACCCCCAATTTATTTACCGGATATTTAGCAGCAAGTCCAGGTCCTTTAGATAAAACATTTAGTGAGACCTATCAGTATCGATATGAAGCATTAGAGTCCTTGCTAAAATCAAACAACAAATTAAATGCATCGCTGTTTTTTACTATAGGAAAATCAACTTGAAAACTTCCGATGGACTTACGAAAATCTTATCGAAGAGACGCATCCAACAACAGCCTTTAAAACCATTCATAAAGGAATTGAATCCAATTTTGAGTACTATCCTGTATTGCGTTTTAGTACGATTGAAGAATATATTTCAAATGGAGAAAATGAGTATTTAGAGTCGTATTATGAGAAAAGAAAAGTTAAATATCATTTTTCAGAAGAAAGAAATACAACGGATTATCTATACTCATGCAAAAGTATCGTTTTTACTGCAATGTCTGATGAAAACTATGATGCCTTCAATGGTTATATTCATGATTTTTTACCAAAAGATATGCTAAGTATTACACATTATAATCAGGCCAGTATGTTTGCTACGTTTTATTTAAAAAATAACAATACTAAAATGGCAATGAAGCTAATGAATTATTATACAGATAAATTTCCTGAAGCAGCAAGGCCATATAGTATCTTAGGAAATGTTTATAAACAAATGGGTGACAAAAAAAACGCTAAAAAATACTATCAAAAAGCAATTCATTTAGGTACTAAAAATGCCGATAGAAGATTAATTGAGTACAAGAATAATTTAACTGAGCTACTATGATAAATTGGTTAGTTGTGATGCATTCGGAAAACTCAACGGATTTTCCTTTGGTGTATTTTCTTTTAATAATTTAGCACAAGCCAGCACATTTAATCATACTCTAATAAATTATATCCAATTATAAAAAAGAAAAGAATGTCGATAACAACAGAATCCGAATTAATAGGAATGAAAAAGATTAGTGAAGTTGTTGGAACTACACTAAAATTAATGAGAGCATATGCTAAAGTTGGTATGTCAACTAAAGAACTTGATGAATATGGGGGTAATATTTTACAGCTTTATGGAGCAAAATCTGCACCTTACGAAACTTATGGATTCCCTGGTTATTCTTGCATAAGTATAAATGAAGAAGCGGCCCACGGAATGCCATCAGCGAAAAAAATATTGAAAGAAGGAGATTTAATAAATATAGATGTCTCAGCTGAACTAAATGGTTTTTGGTCTGACAATGGAGGCTCTTTTGTCATTGGAAAAGACATTCATAATCATCAACCTCTAGTCGATGCTTCTAAAAATATTTTACTCAAAGCAATAAGCAATATTAAAGGCGGAGTAAAAATTTCCGAAATAGGATATTTAATAGAAACAGAAGCTAAAAAGTTAGGATTTAAAGTCATTAAAAATTTAGCTGGTCACGGAGTTGGTAGAAGTTTACACGAGGAACCTGAAAATATTTTAAACTACCGAGTTAAAAGTAACCGACAACGATTTAAGAAAAATACGACAGTGGCAATAGAAACTTTTATTTCAACACACTCAACTTTTGCTGAAGAATTAAGTGATGGTTGGACATTAGTCGGAAATAAAGGAGGATATGTAACTCAACACGAACATACAATACTTCTAACTGAAAACTATCCAATTATTTTAACAGAGTCTAACGATATTTGGAATTAAATAACTGGCTACTAACACCTAAAGAAATATTAAATACTAATCTGAAATTTTTAACTTAGTATCAAACTTAAAATAACAAAAGAACAAATGACAGGACCTGATAAAAACCAAAAATACCCACTTCAAAATTATGATAGACTCTGTTTTTTGAAAAACAGTATCAAAAACCCTAACATTATTGTTGGAGATTACACCTATTATGACGATTTTGAAAATGTAGAAAATTTCGAAAAAAATGTAAAATATCATTTTGATTTTATAGATGACAAACTTATTATCGGTAAGTTTTGTATGATTGCATCTGATGTAAAATTTATAATGAATGGAGCAAATCATTTAACAAATTCGTTTACGACTTATCCTTTTGCAATTTTTGGAAACGGTTGGGAGAAAGCTATGGAAGGAAAATCCTATCCGCAAAAAGGAAATATAGACATTGGAAATGATGTTTGGATTGGTTACAACGCAACAATTATGGCAGGAGTTACCATTGGAGACGGTGCAATTATTGCAACAAATTCAACTGTTATTAAAGATGTAGAGCCTTATACTATTGTAGGAGGAAATCCTGCTAGAGAAATCAAAAAACGCTTTTCTACCAAAATAATATCAAAGTTAATGGAATTAAAATGGTGGAATTGGGACATAAAAAAAATAACGAAGAAAATTCAAGATTTAACCGATAATAATTTCGATAAATTAATGACTTAACGAAGTCATAATCTGTGTACATTTAGTTCCTTGTTTACTCTGAAAACTCTATGGATTTTCTTTAGGTTAATTTTCTTTTACTAACTTAGAACTAGATAACTCAACTAGCTGTAAACGAAGACTTTTTTTACAGTTAAAAAACAACAATACTGAATGACAGAAATTATTGATTTAAGTCAAGAAATTTACGAAGGAATGCCTGTTTATAAAGACCTTCCGCAAGTTAAAATGACAGTTCATAATTCTCATGAAGAATGGAATGGAATAAAAAACCCGAAAGTAAAAACGCCTGCAGTCCATAAACTAGAATTAGGAGAACATACAGGAACTCACGTTGACGCCATAAATCATATGGCAATTGAACATAGAGGAAAATCAATTGACAAAATGCCTTTATCAATGTTCTATACAGAAGGAATCTGCTTAGACTTTTCTCATAAAGGGTTAAAAGAATTAATTGAACCTAACGAAATCGAAAATGCTTGTGAAAAAGCTGGTTTGAAAGTAAAAAAAGGAGATACCGTTTTGATTTATACGAATCATTATCGAAAAAATTTTAATGAAAAAGACTGGAGTAATGGGCCAGGAATATCGGTAAAAACTGCTCGTTGGTTAGGCGAAAAAAAAATATCAGCATTTGGAGTGGAAACGATGTCACCAGGAGTCCCAGGAGTATCAAATAAAGAAGTTCATCATATTTGTGGAGAATTGAATTTTACGCATTATGAGAATATGATAAATCTTCATTTACTAATTGGGAGAGGAAGATTTCGGTTTATTGGACTTCCCTTAAAAATTAAAGGAGGAACAGGTTCACCAGTTAGAGCAGTCGCAATATTTGAAAAGTAAAAAGTGTCGGCCAAACCGTGTATAATTAATGGACAGTTATTGCCTACTTACGAAAATCCTCGCGGATTTTGAACTGCTCCCAAAAAGGTAGACAACTTTATAATTAATTTTGATAATAATTGGCTCGATATTCAGTCGGACTCATTCCCTTTAAACTTTGTTTAATTCTTTCATTATTATAATATTTTATATCCTTTTCACTGCCCATCGAAGGAAAAGCTTAGGTCCAATGGTTAGGCTAGAGTAATTTCAATTTATAGGCATAATTTAGCACAACATTTTTTTTAAAACACCAACCGAATAACAGTACCACTGTTTTCAATAGAATTGGGAAACTCGAATTTCAAAAACGGATTTGAGAAAATAAATAATTTAGGAAAACCATTTGGTGTTGAATTAGCTTTTACGACCGAAAATATAGAAACGGATTTTCAAAACGCAATAAAATCTGGAGCAACCGAATTAGAAACTCTGACCGAAAAACCTTGGGGACAAAAAGTAGGATATTTAAGAGATAATAATGGATTTTTAATTGAAATTTGTACACCAATTAAAACGGAATGAAAATCACGAACCAAAACAAACTGAAAGAAAAGCCAGATTGCCAACGCCGTGTATAAAAAATTACTAAATTAGTGCTTTACCAAAGTTTGTTGCTTTTTTGCTCACTTTAATTTTCCTGCGGAAAATCCTCGCGCACAAAAACGCAGCTTTCCATAACACAACGTTGTGCTTCATTTTATAAGAGAAAATATAAAATAGATTATTATGAAAAATTTAAAATTGATTCTTGTTTTGTTGACGGTTTCCTTCGTTTCATACGGACAAAATAAGTATGAAAAAGTTTCATCCTATGGAGAATTCCAAGAAAATTGGGCATTGATTGAAAGAGGTGGACTTTTGGGGTTTATTGATCAAAAAGGAAACGAGATTATAAAACCTCAGTATGAAAAAATATTAGCTTTTGGACAATACCAAGAAAAATGGGCATTAGTTGAAATCGATGGACTTCTAGGATTTATTGACCGAGAAGGAAACGAGATTATAAAACCTCAGTATGAAAAAATATTAGAGTTTGGACAATACCAAGAAGAATGGGCATTAGTTGAAATAGGTGGACTTCTAGGATTTATTGACCGAGAAGGAAACGAGATTATAAAACCTCAGTATGAAAAAATATTGGCGTTTGGACAATATCAAGAAAAATGGGCATTAGTTGAAATCGATGGACTTTTAGGATTTATTGACCGAGAAGGAAAGAAAATTATAAAGCCTCGGTATGAAAAAATATCAGCGTTTGGACAATATCAAGAAAAATGGGCATTAGTTGAAATCGATGGACTTTTAGGATTTATTGACCGAGAAGGAAAGGAAATTATAAAGCCTCGGTATGAAAAAATATTAGCGTTTGGACAATATCAAGAAAAATGGGCATTAGTTGAAATCGATGGACTTTTAGGATTTATTGACCGAGAAGGAAAGGAAATTATAAAGCCTCGGTATGAAAAGATTATAAAAGATAAAGGACTTGTAGGTGTATTAAAAGGGAATAGAGAAGCGATTAAAAACTAAGCATAACAATCGTAACCGTTGCACAACCCTCTAAAAAGGTGAAATAAAATCTTTTTTAAGCCCTTTTTAAAGGCTTTTTAAATTTTTATAACTACTATTTTTCTAAATTTAAAAATGGCTTACAACTAATAGTAGGAGCTTTGAAAGTGTCCTTTTGTTAAAAAATAGAAAAGCAAAGGCTTTTGCCTTACTTTTTACCCTTTTAGTAACAAATTTTAAATACTTCTTCAAGTTATAAGCTATAGCGGACATCACATTTTCTTAGTAATGGTTTTCTTCTGTTATATTGATGCCTATTTTATTTATTTTAAGCATTTGTATACATATAGATACAATATTGTATACTTCTATTAGAATGATGAATAAGTCCTTTAATGTTTTTAGCCTGATAAATGATCTTATTAATCGCTATCACATATCCTTGGAGTTCTCGGCTATAACTTCAGATCATAACCAACGATTTTCCTAGAGTTTATGGCCGGAATGATTATCAGATAACAAAAGCCCTTTACGGCCCTGATGTATATGATATCCGATACCTAAATACGATGATGGCTTTTAACTGCTATGCCCTTAATGCTATTGTAATACTTATAAAGCTTATGGTATTTGTTGGTTATTCTAGCACTGTATTTCTTTCTAATTTTTAGCACTTGATGTTTTCTAAGGGCATTAAAAAGGGGATCTCTAACGACTTTAAGATTTACTTTTGTAAATTCATTATTCAAGGATTTTTTGCTTTACTTAAGCCCTGCTTCATTTCGGCTTCAAAGTTCGTGTTTGGATACTTTGTAAGTCCTGCATTAAAAAAAATAATTGCGTTTTTATAATCTTTATGCTTTAAATAAAATTGGCCTAAGCGATTTTGCCAATACGCATTTGCATATCTTTCTGTTTCTAACACTTCTTTAAATTCTTCCATAAAGAAGCTGAAATATTTGAAATTATCTCTATTCAACCCTAGCCAAATTAAGGAGTTTTGTGTGCTTTCATATATGCTATCATCACTTCCAAAACGCTTTTCTCTTTCTTTTAAAAATGATTCTATATATGGTATTCCTCCCATATCAATGTATTGCTGTATGCTTTCAAAAACCAAAGCATCATAATTATGATAATAGTATCGAATCCCTTTATACATTGCTAAATGCCCTAAGGTTTCATGCACTTCATCATTAAACAACTCGTATTTCCAAATTAGGTTTTCTGGGTTGATCTTTTTCAAAATCTCATTAAAAGCATCTGAAGAAGAAATATAATAAATATCTTTTCTGGAGTTTGCCATATATAAATAGATCTCCTTATCAGATTTGAATTCTTGCACTAATTTTTCTGAAGCTAACCCTCCGTCAGTTATGATTGCTCCACTAAACAGATCTTTTTCTTCTAATATAATTTTACTCAAATAATACGCAGCAGCTTCCCAACCATAAATAACACGTTCTTTGGTTGTTCTAAAATTAGAATCAACAAATTGTATCACTTCATTTTTTAAAAAAGACGTAAACTTATCTCTTTCGCTATTAAATAAAGTTCTTCGTAACGGATTGCTATTTTTTATACCAACAACAATCATTTCTGGAATAGCGCCAGGAGTTCTTAAAGATTTCTGAATAGAAACGCCATTTGCAAAAAACCATTGGCCATCAAGAATATATAGTACTGGATAATTTTGTTTTGATGTAGTATAACTATCTGGTAAGTAGATTTTTATTTCCCTATCTTGCTGTAAAATTTTTGAAGAAATTGTGTAAGTATCTCCCATAGAAATTGGAGTTCCTTTGGTTTGAGAATAAATTGTAAATGTTATTAGTAAATAACATATGAAAAATACTTTTTTCATTTTAGAGATTTTAATTAAGGTTAAAAATGTTATATATAAGTTTTATTGAGTCTTCTTTGATGCTTTCTTAAATGCATCCTTAGATTCTTTTATTTTTCCAATTAGTTTATAGACTTCTCCCAATCTAGTATATATTCTAGTGGAATTTGGAAACTTTTGTATTCCAATTTTATAATAGCTAATAGCAGTTTCATACGCTTTATTTTCAACATAAAACTGCCCAAATCTTTCGAACATAACATCTCTAGAAAAAGAAGTTAAGAACGTAGGAAAGGCTGTTTCTAATTTTGTTAATGCGCCATAATTATTCTCTCTAACTGCTAACAAAAATAAATACCTTTTAGTATCACTATGAACGTCTTTAGAAATTTGGTAGCGCTCTCCTCTATTTATAAATAATTCATGTAATGCTGTTATACCGACAGCATCATTGTATTCTTTTAAGCTATAATAACGAATAGGTGCATAACTCTTGAAAGAAAGATTTTAATCCTTTATTCATGGTTAAAATAGGTGTTGTATAATGATTTTCATTTTTGAATAAATCATACTTCCATCTAAGCTTATTTTTAGCTTTAGTATTTAATAGTTCGGCCAAACTATTTGTACTATCAAGCGACCAAGCTTCTACTTCACCTAATGTAAAGTATAGATAATTATTTAAAGAAGCCGTTTTATATAAAAGTATTCCGACATTAGAAATGCGTTCGTCTGTTAAAAAAGTAGGGCTTGCAATAAAATAGGCTTTAAACAAATTCGGTTTTGACGCAAACACTTCAACACCAAAAGCAGCCGCTCTTTCCCAACCAAAAAATACACGCTCAGATTTTAATGTTCTGTAATTACTATCTATAAATGGAATCAGTTCGTTTTCTAAATAGTTGCTAAACTTTGAAGATTCTATGTTGTATAATTTTGCTCTTTCCTGATTTGTAGTTTTTATTCCAACGACAATAAATCCTGGAGATTCTTGATTGAAACGAAGATTTTGTTGGTATGCAATGGCATTTAAAAAATATTTCTGACTATCAAAAACATATATAACTGGGTATTTTTCTTCTGATTGTTGTTACTCTTCTGGCACATAAATTTGAATCGTTCTATCTTGATTTAATAATGTTGATTGTAAAATATGATTGGTACCAATTGTAATCTGAGAATCTTCTATTTGCGAAAGACAATTCGAATATAGAAATAAACATATAATCGTTATAAGGATTTGTTTCATTTAGATAGATAGTTTTAAAATAAAGTCCAATAGTAAAATATTGAAATTTAACTTAATACATTTTTATTTTTCTTCGTGATTTTTATTGGCGTTACGATTATATTTATTAATTCTGGTTGATTTGAATCTAAACTTATTGATTTTTTATAGCTTTTTATGGCTGCTTTTTTTTCTCCATTAGCTAGATATGAGTCACCTAACCCATTTAGAGACCTTGTAGATTTAGGATTATTATCTGTTATAAAACTAAACATTTCTATGGCTTTTTTATACTTATTATTTTTCAAATAGAAATCTGCAATTGTACAAGCCCAATTTATTCTTAAGGTATAAATAAATTCATTTTTATTAAATCCATTTACAAAAGCATCAAATTGATCATAATTATCAGCTCTAATTGCTAATCGTGTGATGTTGTATTTAGTGAATACCGACATTTCATCCGGTAGATTGTATAATTTAGAACGCTTCCTATAATATTCTTTTACGAAAAGCATTCCACCCTTTTCATAGAATTCTTTCAGGTCTTTAAACGATATTTCATTATAGTTTTCAAAATATTCTTTTATTCCATGATAAAGCGTTGTGTAAGGAGTTGACAAGTGCCCTTCTCCGACCAGTTCTCTAAAGCGCCATCTTAATTTAGTTGCTGTATTGTTTGTTAGATTTTCTTTTAATTCTTCAGTTCCTTCTTTTACTCCAAATTCGTTTATATCTGAGGAAAAATATAGAAATGTATCTAGTGTTTTATTCTTGGACAAAAATTTATTAAACTTTTCTATTTTACTTGATACTGGGTAAGGGCTAGAGATAATATAACCATCAAATAATTTTGGTTTAGCCATTAATGTTTCAAGTCCAAATCCGCCACCATAGGCCCATCCATATAATAATCGTTTTTTGGAAGTTCTATATTTGGAATCAATAAATGGGATAACTTCTTTTTCTAAATAATTGAAAAAATTGCTAGCTCCAGCACTGAAAGTTTGCATTCTATTAGATTGAACATTTGTAACTCCAACTAAAATAAATTCTGGAGTTTGTTTAAACTCGACAAAAGATTGATATAAACTAACACCATACAAAAAGAAACGCTGACCATCCAATAGATATATTACAGGGTAGTTCTTATTTGTTTGCGCGTAGTCTTTTGGTAAAAAGATCTGAATTTCTCTTTCTTCATTTAAAATTTGAGAATTGATGCTGAAATTTTCTCCAACAACATTTTCACCCAACGATTCTTGTGAAAAAGATTTTAACAAACCGAACACTAAAATGAAGTAAAGAACTATTGTGTTTTTCATTTTTATATATGTTCTATAAATTCAAACTTATGAAGACAGATTGAATAATAAATTAGATTGTTCTTTTTTATCATTTATTTAACCAATTCAGATTCTAAATATTTTAAAGTGAGAAGATACTTTCCTCTTTAGATTTTTAGTTTTTTTAAAGCACTTTCTTTGTATAAATCTCCTATAGGGATTTCAATTTCACCAATTTCAACATCTTGCTTTGTATAAGCAGTAACCTTTTGTTTATTTACAATATAAGAGCGATGTA
>JBNMNV010000055.1:0-15216 GCA_051278125.1 Polaribacter sp.
TATTAATATATGAAATTGGTTTTGAAAGCTTTACTTTTAAAAAACTAGGAAAAAAAATTGGTTCTAATGAAAGTTCTATTTACAGATATTTTGAAAGTAAACACAAACTTTTATTGTATTTATCTTCTTGGTACTGGGCTTGGTTAGAATATCAATTGGTAATAGAAACTTTTAGCATTTCTAATCATCATAAAAAATTAGATAAGGCAATTAGAGTGGTAACAAGAACCGTAGAAGAAGATAGTAATTTTTCTCATATTAATGAAAATCTTTTATATAAAATCATTGTAAAAGAAAACTCTAAATCGTTTCTAACCAAAGAAGTAGACAAAGATAACAAAGAAGGTTATTTTGAAATCTATAAACGATTAATATCTAGATTAGAAGAAATGATTATCGCTGTAAAACCATCCTATCTTTTTCCTTTAAGTTTAGCAAGTACCATTATTGAAGGTGGTTTACACCAACATTTTTTAAACGAACATTTCCCCACTATTACCAATAGTCAAAACGGCAAAACCCCCACAAACTTTTTTATAAATTTAGTCGAAAACACTTTAAAATAAATTAATGGAAACCAAACAATTAACTCCCTGGCAACGTTTTATCCGTCTTGTAAAGCTAGAGAAAAAAGATATATTTCAAATATTTTATTATGCAATTTTTGGGGGTGTTGTTGCACTATCGCTTCCTCTAGGAATCCAAGCAATTATCAATTTAATACAAGGAGCACAAATATCTACTTCTTGGATTGTTTTGGTAGTCGTAGTTACTCTTGGCGTTATTTTTTCTGGAGCTTTGCAATTAATGCAATTAAGAATTATTGAAACGATACAACAAAGAATTTTTATGCGGGCTTCTTTTGAATTGAGCTATCGTTTTCCGAAAATAAAAATGTCAGAATTGCGTAATTATTATCCGCCAGAATTGGCAAACCGCTTTTTTGATACCTTAACGATTCAAAAAGGATTGTCAAAAATTCTAATTGATGTACCCACAGCCATTTTACAAATTCTTTTTGCCTTAATTCTACTTTCATTCTATCATCCCTTTTTTATTGTGTTTGGTGTTTTATTATTGTTATTAATTTACATCGTTTTTAAATTTACTGCTCAAAAAGGACTAGAAACCAGCCTAATAGAATCTAAAAATAAATATAAAGTTGCTCATTGGATTCAAGAAGTTGCAAGAACAATGGTAAGCTTCAAACTTTCTGGAAACACTAATTTATCAATGTCTAAAAATGATGAATTGGTTAGTAAATATTTAGAAGCAAGAGAAAATCACTTTAAAATATTAATCTTACAATATTCTCAAATGGTAGGTTTTAAGGTAATTGTAACCGCTAGTTTGTTATTAATTGGTGGTGCTTTAGTCTTGAACCAAGAAATGAATATTGGACAATTTGTTGCCGCAGAAATCATTATTCTTTTGGTCATTGCATCTGTAGAAAAATTAATTATTGGTTTAGAGTCTTTTTACGATGTACTTACTTCTATAGAAAAAATAGGCCAAGTAGTCGATAAGGAATTAGAGTCTCAAGACGGAGAAAGACCTATTTTTAAAAATGGGCTTACGGTAGAATTAGATAATGTTTCCTATGCAGTTCAAGATAGGAAAAAAACAATTATTAAAAACGTATCCTTTAAAATAGCCCCAAAAAGTAGAATTCTAGTTGTTGGCGAAAGTGGTGCAGGTAAATCTAGTTTATTACGTTTAATTTCTGGAATTATACAACCAACAGAAGGAAATATTTACATCAATAATTTATCCTTAAGCAGCTTACATTTAAATCATTATAGATCTCAATTAGGTTTATCTCTTTCACAAGAAACACCTTTTGAAGGTTCTATTAGACAAAACTTAATTTTTGGGAACGAAAGAATTGATGACCATGCAATTTTTGATATTTTAGACATTGTTGGATTATCTCAATTTTTAAAAGAACAACCTAATGGTCTGGATACCGTGATGTATCCTGAGGGAAAACAAATGTCTTATACGATTGCTAAAAAATTAATTTTAGCAAGAGCTATCATAAAACAGCCAAAAATAATGATTTTAGAAGACCCTTTAGATCAATTTAATTTGGATGAAACTAAAAGAATTATTAGTTATTTAACAGACCCTGAAAGGCCTTGGGCTTTAATTGTTGTAAGTAGTAGAAAGAGTTGGAGAACTCAATGCTCACAAACAATTACATTAGAAAAAGGAGAAATTAAAGCCATAATTTAAAGCTATGCTAAATATATCAAACAATCCCGTTGTTAAAGAAATAGATTTTTCAACATTTAAATCTTCTAAAAATATCTTTAATAAAAACTATTACAAATCATTAAACAAATTCTTATTAGTTTTTGGTGTTTTAGGTCTGATACTCTTATTTTTACCTTGGACACAAAATATTACGGGTAAAGGAATCGTAACTACTTTAACACTAGATCAAAGGCCACAAGATATACAATCTCAAATTCCTGGGAGAATTGAAGAGTGGTTTGTAAGAGAAGGAGATTTAGTCCAAAAAGGAGATACAATTCTTAGAATCTCTGAAATAAAAAGTGAATATTTTGATGATCGATTAATAGAAAGAACAAACATGCAGATCAATGCAAAAACATCTTCTGTAAATGCGTATCAGTTTAAAGTAGAAGCTCTTAACAGGCAAGTAGTTGCTTTAAAACAAGAACGTATTTTAAAAACAGAACAACTTCAAAATAAACTTATACAATCTAAATTAAAAGTAAAAATTGATAGTATAGAGTTTGAAGCTGCCAAGACAAATATTAAAATCGCAGAAAGACAATACCAACGTACAGTAACCTTAGAACAAGAAGGTATATATTCGGTAAAGGATGTAGAAGAAAAACGGCTTAAATTACAAGCAACACAAGCCAAATTAATATCTCAAGAAAACAAATTACTGGCCACTAAAAATGAAGTTTTAAATGCAGAAATAGAGCTTACACGAATTGGAGTAGCATTTGCAGATAAGATTTCGAAATCACAGAGTGATATGTTTACTGCAAAATCTAGCGGTTATGATGCCGAAGTACAAGTTTCTAAATTAGAAAATAGTAACAGTAATTATAAGGTTAGAAATGGACTTTTATATGTAACGGCTCCTCAAAGTGGATACATCAATAAAGCCATTAAAGGCGGAATTGGAGGCACCTTTAAGGAAGGCGAATCATTAGTGGGTATTATGCCTGAAAAATATGATTTGGCCGTAGAAACTTTTGTAAGACCAATCGATTTACCCTTATTACACATAGACGAAAAAGTGCGTGTTCAGTTTGATGGTTGGCCTGCCATTGTTTTTTCTGGTTGGCCCAATGTTTCTTATGGAACTTATGGCGCAAGAGTCATTGCTATAGAAAGATTTATTAGTAGCAATGGTATGTACAGAATTCTATTAGCACCAGATGAAACCGACCATACCTGGCCAGAAGCTGTGAGAGTTGGTTCTGGCGCAAGAACAATTGCATTGCTAGAAGATGTGCCAATTTGGTATGAACTATGGAGACAATTAAACAGCTTCCCTCCTAATTATTACCAGCCAGAAGGTGGAACAAAAGGTAAATCTGATGCAAAAAAATAGTCGAATGAAAAAATATATAATTGTATTCTTTTTATTGATTTTTTATCAGCAAAATGCTCAAGATCAAATTGAATCGAAGATGACCTTGTCAGAGTTTTTAGGCTACGTAAAAAACTATCACCCTATTGTAAAACAAGCAAATCTTATTATTAATAATAGTGAATCAAAACTACTAAAAGCAAGAGGTGCATTCGATCCAAAAATTGAAGTAGATTACGATAAAAAACAATTTAAAGACAAAGAGTATTTTAACAAACTAAATGCTTCTTTTAAAATCCCCACTTGGTATGGTGTGGAATTTAAAGCGAATTACGAAGAAAACGACGGACTCTTTTTAAACCCTGAATCTAACGTTCCTTTAGATGGTTTGTATAGTGCAGGTGTATCGGTTTCTATCGCAAGAGGTTTTTTAATGAATGAAAGAATGGCTTCTCTAAAACAGGCAAGATTCTTTTTAAATCAAGCAAAAGAAGATCAACAAATATTTGTCAATGAAATTTTATATAATGCGTCTTTGTCGTATTTTAATTGGCTACAAACCTATAACGAAAAAAAGGTTTTCGAAGATTTTTTAGACAATGCAAGTATTCGTTTTCAAGGAACAAAACGGGCATTTCAGCAAGGAGATAAACCTGCAATAGACACTTTAGAGGCCGGAATAACGCTACAAACCAGAAAATTAAATTTAGAAAAAGCGCGTATTAAATTGATAAAATCTTCTTTAGAGCTCTCTAATTTTTTATGGTTAAATGATGATACTCCTGTAGAATTACAAGATAATATTATACCGGATGTTGAAGCCATCAATAACGTAGATACTACTTTTAACATCGCCTTGTTTAACAATGCAGATTTTGATATTGAGAATCATCCAAAAATTAGATCTTTAAATTTTAAAAGAGAAAGTTTAGACATCGATAAAAGATTAAAAATGAATAGTCTTCTACCAAAATTAGATGTGCAGTACAATTTTTTAACGGAGAATAGTAATCAAATAAATTCATTTAACGCCAACGATTTTAAAGGTGGTATAAAGTTTAGCATGCCCTTATTTTTAAGAAAAGAAAGAGGTGATTTAAAGTTGGCAAAAATTAAACTGCAAGATATTAATTTTGAAAATGAATCTACTAAAGTAATCATCGCAAATAAGGTAAATGCTATTCAGCAAGAATTAGAATCTTATGGAATACAAACAACCTACACAGAAAATATTGTAAGAGATTATGGGGTACTTTTAAAAGCAGAAGAACGAAAATTTTTTTTAGGGGAAAGTTCTCTGTTTTTGGTAAATTCTCGTGAATCGAAATTAATTGATTCTAAGTTAAAGGCCATAGAGTTAGAGAATAAATTTTTCAAAGCAAAAGCCAGTTTATTTAAAGCAGCAGTGATTTCTATTGCGGAATAACACCATTTTAGCTAGGTAATACCCTAACAAATCATTTCTTTTTCACTTATTTATTTTTTAATACAAAAACGACCAAAACGACATCTGCACTCATTCTTGTTGATTTCAATCTTTTTAATTTCAATGAATCAGAAAATAAATCAATTTAGGTTTACGATATCATAAACCTAAATTGGTTTGCGTTAATCAGTTTCTTCCAAAATAAAAAAATCGTTTACAGAAATTTTAAAAATTGCTGATAACTTTAAAGCCAAAACGGTTGATGGAACGTATCTATTTTTTTCTATAGAATTAATAGTTTGTCGTGAAACACCAATTTTTTTAGCAAGTTGTTCTTGGGTTAAATCTAAAATAGCACGTTGTACTTTTATAGTATTCTTCATCTTATTTGTTCAATCTTTTCAATTGCCAAAAAACCATCAACTGAACGATGAGCATAAAAAACAATACTTGAAAATAATCAAAAGATTTTAGCTCTTCGTTTTCATTTAATAAATATCCTACTCCATAATTAACTAATGGCTGTAAAAGTGAGTATACTATTACCAAAATAAATGCTATTCTATAGGATTGTGCGCGTAAACTATCTATAAATTCGTCTTCTATTTTTTCTTTCGCTAAAGAAATAAGTAATAATCCTATTAATAAAATACCATGTAAAATTGGTCTTATCCATTCAGAATTTTCTATATATTTTCTACCAATCATCACTAAAAATGTTCCAATAGCAATACTGTAGCCTACTTTTTTATACTGATTACCCAGTTGAAATTTATTCATTTTTGATAAATGACTTCTTTCTCTTTCACAAATTGATGATTTTGACATATAAACGATTTACATTTAGACACTAATACTTTACATAATGACAAATATACTTTACTTTTATGAGTTTAACAAATTTTTTGTACATTTAAAAAATAAATTTTAAACTTTTTATTATGGCTACACATATCGTTAAAGCGTCTACTTCTTTTTGGGTTATTGCCGTTATTGCTTTTATTTGGAATGGAATTGGTGTTATGGCTTATTTAGGTAACACTTTTATGACCGAAGAAATTAGAGCAGCTTTACCAAAAGAACAATTAAACATGCTAAACAATACTCCGGCTTGGGTCACAGCCGCCTTTGCAATTGCCGTTTGGGGAGGTCTTTTAGGAAGTATCTTATTATTGGTTCGAAAAAAACAAGCAAAAAGAGTTTTTGAGATCTCTTTATTAGGGCTTATAGTTCAATTGATTTATAACTTTTTTATTATTGATTCAGTAAAAATTTACGGAAATACAAGTTTAATTCTACCAATTATAACATTTATTTTTGCTATATTTTTAATAGGACACGCTAAAAGGTGTATCAAAGTAGATTTGTTAACATAGCAACTAAACCTTTTAAATATTCATTGTTAGGTAAATAAGCATTAAGAACTCAAAGAAAATAGATGTTTATTTTCTTTGAGTGATTTAAAACCATTTAAAATTCATATCACAAAAAAAAACAAGGACAAAATAAAAATATTATTCCCAAAATAATTGGATTTTTAAGCATGCCATTTTGGGAGTAGTTGTAAAAAAAAGAATCCAATTCCTTTACCAAATAAATTCATAAAACGACACTATTCCTTATCAAAATAATATCCGTAATAACGAATCTCAGCACTTATTATTTCTAAAAAATAGAGTAGCGACTGAACTTCATTATTAAACTACAAAAACAGCATCTCGTAAAAAGATAAACTATAAATTATACTTTTTATCACTCAAATAGTGCCGCTAAAAACTCTGCAACACAAGCTGGTTTCTCCTGCCCTTTTATCTCGATAGTACAAGAAAAAGTCACCTTAATTCCATTATTTGCTATCTTTTCAATTTCTTTTACGGTAGTTAACATTCTTAACTTACTATTTACAGGAACAGGGTTTGGAAAACGGACTTTATTCAAACCATAATTCAAGCCCATTTTTACACTTCTAATTGTAAAAGTTTCTGCTAATATATTAGAAATCATAGAGACGGACATAAATCCATGTGCAACAGTGCTTTTAAAAGGAGATTCTTTTGCCGCTCTTTTTTCATCCACATGAATCCATTGTTTGTCTAAAGTTGCATTTGCAAAATCGTTAATCATTTGCTGTGTTACTAAATACCAATTTCCAGACGGTAACTCTTTACCTAACATTTCATAAAAAGCTGAAAAATCATCAAAAACTATGGGTTTCATAATATTTATTTTATTAATTATTTTTGGTATTTAAGAAATGCTTAATTTAGTCAAAAATATTTATACATGAGAACCTTTTTTCTATTCTTTACCCTTTTTTCTCTGTCAATTTTTGGTCAGAATACCCCACAATGGATGCGACATTCCGCTATTTCACCAGATGGAACTCAAATAGCTTTTACCTATAAAGGAGATCTTTATAAGGTAAGCGTTAATGGAGGAAATGCACAACAACTTACCTACCATAATGCGCATGATTATAAAGCAGTTTGGAGTAAAGACGGTTCTAAATTAGCTTTTGCTTCTAACAGATATGGTAATTTTGATATTTATGTAATGAATTCAATTGGCGGTGAAGCAACAAGATTAACTTTTCACTCAAACGATGAACATCCCTATTCATTTTCTGCAAACGATAAGGACATTGTATTTGGGGCATTAAGACAAGACGCTGCAAGTCACCGACAATATCCTCATAGATCACAATCAGAATTATATAGTGTTCCTGTAAAATCTGGAAGAGTTTCGCAGTTATTAACGATTCCGGCAGAATATGTACAGTATTCTAAAGACGGAAGAAGCATGTTGTATCATGATAAAAAAGGAGGAGAAAATGAATGGAGAAAACACCATACCTCTTCAATAACTCGAGATATTTGGTTACTAAACACCAAAACAAATGAGCACACAATGATTACCAACAATGCTGCAGAAGATAGACAACCTTTTTTTAGTGAAGATGAAAAAAGCTTCTATTATTTAAGTGAAAGAAGTGGCAATTTTAATGTTCATAAACGTTCTTTAGAAGAAACAGACCAAGATATTCAACTCACAAATTTTAAAGTACATCCAGTGCGCTTTTTAAGTTTTGGCAATGGTGTACTTTCATTTGGTTACGATGGTGAATTATATACGATGAGAGAAGGCGAGAAACCTAAAAAGATAAGCATCAATATCATTACACAAGACAAAGAAAATACAGATCAATTTATTGCTGTAAATGGCGGCATCAATGAAATGGCAATTTCTCCAAATGGTCAAGAAATTGCATTTATTGCAAGAGGAGAAGTATTTGTAACTTCTGTAGATAAATCTTTTACCAAAAGACTAACCAATACGCCAGAAAACGAACGTTTTGTTTCTTGGGGACCAGAAGGTAAATCTGTAGTTTATAGCAGCGAACGGAATGGTACATGGAGCATTTATAAAACCGAAAAGGTAAGAAAAGAAGAACCTTTCTTTTATGCTGCTACGTTGATAACGGAAGAACCTATCATAGAAAATAAAGCTGATAATTATCTTGCTCAATATTCTCCAGATGGAAAAAAACTTGCATTTATAGAAGGCAGAAGAACCTTAAAAATTAGGGATCTAAAATCTAAAAAAGAAGTTACTTTATTAACTCCAAAAGACCTATTTCACATGCGAGACGGAGATCAATACTTCACATGGAGTCCAGATAGTGAGTGGTTGTTAGTAGGTTGGGGTAAGACATTAAGCAACAGCGAAGTTTTGTTAATGGCAGCAGATGGCTCTAAAAGAATCAACTTAAACGAAAGCGGTTATTATGATTCTAGTCCAAAATGGGTAAACAAAGGAAAACAGATGTTATGGTTTAGCAATAGAAATGGTCTTAAATCATATGCTACAAGTGGGCGCTCTCAAAACGATGTGTATAGTATGTTTTTTACCCAAGATGCTTGGGATGAATTTAATTTAAGTGATGAAGATTACAAATTAATGCAAGCTATTAAAGCCGAAGAAAAAAAACAAAAAGATAAAGCGAAAAAAGAAAGCGAATCTAACAAAAAAGAGGCTAAAAAAACAGCAAAAAAAGAGGATCAAAAAGACACGATAAAAAGCTTAAAGTTTGATTGGGATTCTATGAAAGATAGAACCAAAAGACTCACCATTCATTCCTCTAATTTAGGTGATGCAGTGCTGTCTAAAAAAGGTGATATGTTATATTATTTAGCAAGTTTTGAAGGGAAATCTAATTTATGGAGCACCAATTTACGTACTAAAGAAACTAAAATGGTTCTAAAACTAGAAACCCGTTCAGGAAGTTTGGAATGGGATAAAAAAATGGAAAATTTATATCTTTTGAGTAGTGGTAAAATTACCAAACTAAATCCTGAAACAAAAAAGACTAAAGGAGTTGAGATTAATTCTGAAATAAAACTGGATGAATATGCCCAAAGAGAGGCGATGTTTAATCATGTTTGGATTCGGACAAATGCTGTGTTTTATCATCCAGATTTTCATGGAATCAATTGGAATAAAATGAAAACAGCATACCAAAAATATTTACCACATATTGGTAATGGGTATGAATTTTCTGAAATGTTATCAGAAATGTTAGGAGAATTAAATGTATCCCACGCAGGTTCCAATTACAGAGGTAGCGATGTTTCAAATGCAGACAATACAGCCTCTTTAGGTATTTTTATGGATTTAAATTTTAAAGACGATGGTATTTTAATTGAAGAAATCATTAAAGATGGACCATTAGATAAAGCTAAATTTGCTATTGAAGTAGGAAGTATTATCAAAAAAATAGACGGAATTACAATTGATAAAAATGAGGATGTTTCTAAATATTTAAATAGAAAAGTAGGCAAGTTCATGTTGTTAGATATTTTAAATCCTAAAACTAAAAAAACACAAACTATTACTGTAAAACCAGTTTCTATTCGGTCAGAAAATGGTCTTTTATATAAGAGATGGGTTAAAATAAATGAAAATGAAGTAGCAAAATTAAGTAATGGCGCACTTGGGTATGTCCATATTCCAGGCATGGGAGACGGTCCTTATAGAAGTATCTATCAAGATATGATGGGGAAATATTCAGATAAAAAAGGGGTTATTGTTGACACTCGTTTTAATGGTGGTGGAGATTTGGTTGCAGATTTAGCAATGTTTTTTACAGGGATTCCTTTTATTACCTATGCTACAGAAGCAAAAGTAGTTGGCGGTGAGCCTACTTCTCGTTTTACCAAACCAACACTCTCTATTTTTAATGAAAGTATGTATTCTGATGGGCATTGTTATGCTTCTGGTTACACCGATTTAAAAATTGGAAAAACAGTTGGAATGCCAGTTCCTGGAACCTGTAGTTTTGCAGGTTGGGAAGGTTTACCAAATGGAGCTAGCTGGGGAGTTGTGCCTGTAAGTGCTAAAAACAAAGCTGGAGAATGGATGGAAAACAATCAAACTGAACCTATGATTAAGGTTAAGAACATGCCCAATAAAATTGTTAATGGAATTGATGAACAACTTTTACGTTCCATAAAAGAATTATTGAAAGACGTAAAATAAAACGTTCTTAAAAAGTAATAGCATTTATAATATGAAATTACGGGTATAAAATGATCAAATAACCTCAAAAAGCTGAATACTATTTGAGGTTATTTTATGTTTCACCAAAAAGATCATCCTTTATTTTAGGAAGTTCTAATTTAAATTTTACAGCAACTAACCGAATAATAACAATAACAGATGCTGAAATTATAAAGTTAAGATCTTTAGGAGCCTCAAAAAAACCTAACACTAAATAAATAATTCCTCCCGCTAAACAAGCGGAAGCATAAATTTCTTTTTCAAAAATTAAAGGAACCTTGTTCGTTAATACATCACGCAAAACACCTCCAAAAACTGCAGAAATAATCCCCATAATTAGAGCAATAACAGGATGTAAATCATAAGATAATCCTTTTTGCAAACCTAGTAACGTAAAAACACTCAAACCAACCGTATCAAACAAAAACATGGTTTTACTTAATGGTAGAATTTTACTTTTAAACAGAAATGTAGCAATTACAGCAATAACAATAGTCAATAAGTAATTCAGGTCACCAATCCAATTTATAGGATGCGCATTCATTAAAACATCTCTTAACATGCCACCTCCAACAGCGGTTACAAAAGCAATAATAATCACACCAAATAAATCAAACTTTTTATCTGATGCCACCAGTGCCCCACTAACTGCAAAAGCAAACGTTCCGAGAATATCTAAAACGTAAATCAACTCCATTTTACACCGTTACTTCTGTAAAATGAATTTGTAATTCTTTTTGAATTTCATGAACTCGTTCAAGTTCATACGGCAAAACTAAGGCTATAGAAATCCCTGTTTTTCCCGCTCTTGCGGTTCTTCCACTTCTATGTGTATAATACTCGGTTTGTTCTGGCAATTGATGATGAATTACAAATTCTAAATCACGAACATCAATTCCACGTGCTGCAACATCCGTAGAAATTAAATATTGTAAACTTTCATTTTTAAAAGCACGCATCACTTTATCTCGTTCTTTTTGTTGCATATCGCCTTCTAGAGCAGCGGCAGAAAATCCTTCATCAATTAATTGCGTTGCTAAATTTTGAGCTCCTGCTTTTGTTCTACAAAATATTATACCTCTTTGCGCTCCTCTTTTTTCTAGAAAAGAAATAATTAAACCCGTTTTTTCTTTAATCGTTGTTTTTACATAATGATGTCTAATATTTTCATTAACCAAAGCATTTGGATTGATTTCAACTCTTGGCGCGTTCGCATCCATGTAGGTTTTTACAATCTTTTTAATTTCTTCTGGCATTGTTGCAGAAAACAACCACGTATTTCTATCATTTTTAGTCGTAAACTTTAAGATTCTATTTAAATCTTGTTTAAAACCCATGCTCAACATTTCGTCGGCTTCATCTAAAATAACGGTAGTTACATGACTAATATCAACATCTCCACGTTCTATCAAATCAATTAATCGTCCTGGAGTAGCCACTACAATATGTGTCGTTCTTTTTAAATTATTAATTTGTCTATCAATTTTTTCACCTCCAAAAACAGCTTCTAAAAAGATTTTTTCATCAACATATTTTGTAAACTTAAAAAGTTGTTTTTTAATCTGTTGCACTAATTCTCTTGTTGGCGATAAAATCAAAGCTTGTATATGAGTTGACTTTGAATCTATTTGATGTAAGACAGGCAAACCAAAAGCGGCTGTTTTTCCGGTTCCTGTTTGCGCCAAACCAATAAAATCCGTTTTAGAATTTAATAAGATAGGGATGGCTTTCTCTTGAATTTCAGAGGGTGTAGAAATACCAATTTCTTTGATAGACTTTATATATTCTTTGCGAATTCCTAATTCAGAAAATGTAGACATTGTTTTAAATTTTGTGCAAAGATACTTTTATTAAAGTTTAATGACAGGAATTTCACAAATTTGCATCCATTTAAAAATTTGTAATTTTTAAGTCAAAAATAAATGTATCTGTTCATAAAGATTATTATTTTCCAGGGTGTAAAACATTCAAGACATCCTCCCTAATACGCGCAGGTTTGTAGGTTTTTGCATCCAACATAGCCCAAATTGTTTTTGCTTTTACAAGTAGAACCTCTTTTTTATAAAATTCCATAAAACGAATAGAAGTAATACCTTTGGTCTCTCCTACCCATGTTTTCACGACAATTTCATCCCCTAAAGTAGCTTGTTTTAAATAATCAATTTCATGGCGCATTACGACCCAAATGTATTGTGGTAGTGGATAATTTTTCGTCAAAAAAGACCAATGTGAAGCTGCAATTTTATCCATCCATTTTACGTATACCAAATTATTTACATGTTGCACATCATCGATATCATCTAGTGAAACTGTGATTGTGAGCTTAAAAACGTTGTTCATTTTTATCAATTTTCGCAAATTTAAATATTTTAATATACTTATAACAATAATTGATACTGGTTTTACTCAAAACCTGTAATTTATAATGATCTTTGCACTTTAATTATGGCAAAACTATCAAACGAATTAGGTACAGAAAAAATTAGTAAATTATTGGTAAAACAAGCAGTTCCTGCA
This sequence comes from Polaribacter sp., assembly GCA_051278125.1. GTDB lineage: Bacteria > Bacteroidota > Bacteroidia > Flavobacteriales > Flavobacteriaceae > Polaribacter. The sequence goes on from JBNMNV010000055.1 coordinate 13,077, forward strand.
ACCATAGGAATTCTTGTAATGTCTTTAAATATGATTGTCGACACCATTTTTGTTGGTCAATGGATTGGTGTTTTGGCAATCGCTGCTATTACAGTAGTCGTACCCATTGCTTTTTTAATATCCTCTATTGGAATGGGAATCGGGATTGGAGGAAGCTCCATCATTTCTAGAGCATTAGGGGCTGATCATTCTGAAAAAGCATTTTTAACTTTCGGGAATCAAATTTCTTTAACGCTTATACTAGCCATCATTTTTGTCACCTTAGGAAACATTTTTAGTGTTCCTATTTTAAATTTATTCGGAGCAAAAGGTACTATTTTGCCCATTGCATCAGAATATTTTGGCGTGATTATTTATGGTGTGCCCTTTTTAGCATTTGCCATGATGGGGAATCCTGTAATTAGAGCAGAAGGAAAACCAAAATTTGCCATGTATGCCATGATGATTCCGGCGGTTTTAAATGTTTTGTTAGATATTCTTTTTATCAAAATTTTTAACTGGGGAATGTGGGGCGCAGGTTTAGCTACCTCATTATCGTATGCTAGTTGTGGTATCTATATTTTATCTTTCTTTTTATCTTCTAAAAGTGAATTAAAAATAATACCAAAAAACTTTAAATTAAATCTAAATATTGTCAAAGAAATTTTTGCTTTAGGAGGCGTTTCTATTGTTAGGCAAGGTGCAATTAGTGTATTAATGATTGTCTTAAATTATTCTCTTTTCACCTATGGTGGTGAAATTTCTATTGCCGTTTTCGGAATTATAAATCGGGTGATGATGTTTTCTTTATCACCGGTTTTGGGCGTTTCTCAAGGATTTTTACCGGTGGCTGGTTTTAATATTGGTGCAGAAAAAAATGATCGAGTCAAAGAAACTATTAAAACCTCTATTTACTTTGGATCTATTTTGGGCACAATTATTTTTATTGGCATCTTACTATTTAAAGAACAAATAATTTGGATTTTTACAAATGACGCAACACTTCTTCAGGAAACTCCGAATGCTATGTTAATTGTATTTTTAGTAACACCTGTGGTTACCATGCAATTAATTGGTTCTGCGTATTTTCAAGCTGCAGGAAAAGCACTACCTGCTTTAATTCTAACATTGTTAAAACAAGGAATTTTCTTAATTCCGTTAGCCTATATTTTACCCATGTATTTTGGAGTTCTTGGTGTTTGGTGGTCTTTCCCAATTGCCGATATTTTATCTACAATTATTACTGTTTTTGTTTTAAAACGTGAGGTTGATAAGAATTTAAAGTAACCTCATTTTAATTTCCCAAAGGAGAAAACAACACTTTTAAGCGCTCTGTGAAATTTTGTGCTTTTCTCTATAAATATCTATGATATAATTATTAGAGACTATGAAATAGTTCTAAATCAAAGACTCTCCATTTAAATTGGTTGTCAGAATGTCGCTAAATAGATTAAAAAATGGTCGCAGTGCTCTGAAGCTTTTATCAACTTCTGCCGTAAAATTTTCGGATAAAACTTGTTCATCAGTAAAACTCTTACTGGCTATAAATCCTTTTTTGCGCAATAAATCTACATCCGGATGTTCTTTATCAAAACCCCTTGGTGCCGTTTTTAATTCGCTAAAACTTTCAAATTGATTTCCAAAATGCTTTTGAAATTCTTTGGCTTCTGAAATTGCTCGAATTTCTGATGCGTCTTGTTCTATTTCTTTTCTAATTCTGTACAAATCTTCTTTACTGGGCTCCCAAAATCCACCTGCTAAAAAAGACTCTCCTGGCCGTATCCTTAAAAAATAACCACCTCTTAAGGAAGCTCCTAATCTTGAATAAGAGTTTGCAAAATGAGCTTTATAAGGAGTTTTATCATTAGAAAAACGAACATCTCTATAAATACGCATCATTTTAGATTTCTCTATTTCATCATGCATTTGTAAGTTTTTATGAATTTCAGCAAATATGTTTTTTGCATTCTTTTGGGCTTTTAAATAGACTTCTTTATGATCTGCAAACCAATCTCTATCATTGTTTTTTTGTAAATCTTTTAAAAAATTAAAAGTTGATTTTTCGAATTGCATTTTAGTGAATTTTAAAAGTTCAATTTACAAAATAGATTTGTAACTTCGAATTTGACATGCATCAAAAAACAAAAGAAATTCAGAAAAG
>JBNMNV010000056.1:0-14641 GCA_051278125.1 Polaribacter sp.
AGAACTTTGGGGAGCATATGCAGTGGAAAGTGCGGACAATACCAATTCTGCATTGAAGTGACCGCAATAAAACGCCCTTTTTTCCTTTCTATTTCAATATAACAAGAAACCGTAACGATTGCTATGCTTTATTTTTTTTCTATAAAGAAAAAAATCATCATTTTATTTTACAGTAATTTCAAAACAGAATTGGTATAATTTCTTTGGTAGACATTGTTAAAGTTGTTTGTGGTCAGTCTTTTTAATACCAGTTATTTCAAATTATAGTAGTCTACATGTAATCTTTCTTTTAATTTATAAATCGTGAAAAAAGGTTTTTTCTCTTAAAAATTAATATCCGATGGCAACAGTTTATAAAGCTCTTAACTACCTAATCCACAGTCATAAAACATTTAAAAAATTAATCAATGTTACATGATATAAATCCTTTTAACGCAATTTCTTGAATGGTTTTGCTTTTTTAGATATGCTATTAAGTTTTGATAAGAATCTAATGTATAGTGTTTTTTTTTGTTCTAAATTTTATTTTTCATCTTTTCTAGTTTACTATAAATTATAAGTTGGAAAGTAAGCGTATTTTTAAACGTAATTTCTATGATATAAACTCGTTGTGTTTCATGACAACAAACAGCCAACAAATGATAAAATTCTTTCGAAACGTTCGTAAAAAACTTAGTTATGGGAAACAAATTTAGCAAGTATTTTAAATATGGAATTAGAGAAATTATCCTTGTGGTTATTGGGTTTTTACATGCTTTACAGATAAACAACTGGAACGAAATAAATACAATAAAATACAAGAATAAAATTTTTTAAAATCTATAAAACAAAATTTACAAGCAGATTACAGTTTTTTAAAAGAAGGTTTAATTCAGGTTGAATTACGCAAGAAAATATTAATAAAAAAACGTGATAGAGTTCATCAAGCGTCATTTCATAAGAACTCATGAAAAACTTGACAAAAAATGGAGTGTCTAACTTTGATGTCCTCTTTTTAATTATTTCAAACAATTTTTAAGCGATTACGAACTTTTTGAAGTTTAAAATTGCTAATTACATGAAAAAAATAAAAATACTTGAGTTTATTTGTGTTATAAGTGTACTGTTTAATGTAATAAGTGATAGAATTTACTTGTATATGTTCATGTGTTTAGTGTTTTACAAGGATATTTTCAAAAATGTAATTATGACGAACATTTATTAATAATTTTTATTTAAATTGCATTCAATAAATCCCCTAAGTAATATTTCGTTTGAAAAATAATATACAAAAAGATTTAGCAAATAAATTTAAGGTTACTATTCAAAATTACGATGAAGAACCAATTCATCAATTAGGAAGAATAAATACCAATGGATTGCTATTGGGTTTTAATTCTGACCAGGAATTAATATATTTTTCATCAAACCTTCAACCTTTAATAGAATCTTTACTTCATAATTCTGATAAAATTATTTTGAGTCATCTTTTTAATGATTCGATGGTTAATTGCTTCAAAAAGTTTGATAAAAGTAAAATTTTAATTCTCAAATATCCCAATATAATTGATTGGGAAGGTGTTCCGCATAAATTACGGTTTTCAAAATCTTCTTTTGGTGAAGTACTTATTGAATTAGAACCATTTGACGAAAATGAACATGAAGTTTTAATTACAGAACTATCCTCATTAGATTGCTTTTTAAAATCAATGAGTAGTTTGAATAGTGAAATAGATATGGCCTCTAGTGCTGTAAGCCATTTTAAAGAGCTTACCGGTTTTAATAGAGTAATGTGCTATAAATTTGATGAAAATGGAGATGGTGAGGTATTAGCTGAAGAAAAATCCTTCGGCTTAGAGTCTTTTTTAGGCTTACGATATCCTGCTAGTGATATGCCAAAACCGGCCAGAGAACTTTATAAAAAAAATCTTATTAGGTCTATTGCCGATGTAAACGATGACGGGATTCCTGTCTATGGTTTAAATTATAATAACCCCGTTGATTTAAGTAACACTGTTTTTAGAACAGCAAGCCCCACGCACCTGCAATACTTAAAAAATATGGGTGTTACAGCTACTTTTGGCACAAGTATTATTAACGATGGTGAATTGTGGGGTATGATTTTTTGCCATCATTATAAAAGCCCAAAAACATTATCTTTTAATAAGAGAATGTTGGCAACCTTTTTCACAAATGGTCTCTCTCTTCGGCTGCAAACTATTTTAATTAAACAACAAAATTACGTTAAGTATATTCAAGAGAAAATAGTTAGCAATATTCGAAAAGATAGTCAGTCGAAATCTCTTGAGTCCATAATTCTTCATGATTGGACTTCTTTATCGAAAGAATTAAAATTAATAGGTTTCTCGATTTACAGTAAAAATACTATTATAAATCATGGCATTGTTCTAGAAGAAATTGATGTCTTTAAGATTATAGCACAATTAGAGAAAAATATTAATAATGAACAATCTTTTAATACCTTGTTTTATAATCGTAAGGAAGAGATTACGAACGATTTAAACGCTATAGTATCAGGTCTTGCAGCAATAAGGTTAAACGACCCAGATAGGTCTATCTTAATTTTATATAGAGAAGAAAAAAGCAGATTATATACATGGGCAGGTAAACCTTTTCAAGAGAATAAAGAGGAGTCAAGGAAATCTTTGATGCCCCGAAAAAACTTTGAAGCTTGGCAAGAGTTGGTTAAAAATCAATCACTACCTTGGCAAAAAAGTGATAGAAAAATGATTCAGGAACTTTTTAATGCTTTACAGGCTAATATATTAAGTCATCTACGCAATGAATCCAATAGTAATCAAATTGAAGTAGTTCTTGAAAAGAAGGTCAATGATTTAAATTATGCTAACTTTTTATTGCAAGAAGAGAAAAAGCAATTAGAAGCAAAAGTAGATATCATGGTAAAATCGGGAAGAGAGGCAGACCGATTTAACAGTTTAAAAAGGGTAGTAATGAGCAATATGAGTCATGAAATGCGTACCCCTTTAAACGGAATTATGGGACTCGCAACTCTTATAAACGAATCTGGTTCAGAAAACGAAGAGACGCGCCAATTTTCTGAGCTCATTTATCAAAGTGGTGCAAGAATGCTGCAAACATTTAATCGTTTAATAGATCTAGATTTAACAGGGTCAGATTCATCGAAAAGCTTAATATCTTCGATTAGTTTATACGAATTTTTTGAATCAAACTTAAAAACAGCATCAGATATTGCTCACACGAAAGGACAATCTGTAAAGTGGCATATTCATAATGTAGACACTTTAATTTTATCGAGTGAAATGATTTTAAGTCAAATTTTAATTAATTTAGTAAACAATGCTTTAAAATATAGTGGACCTAAAGCTATTGTTAATGTAAATGCAAAAATTATAGTTAAAAATTATGGGAGATTTCTACAATTTTCAGTAGAGGATAACGGACCCGGAATCAATACAGAAGAGTTAGATAAGATTTTCGAACCTTTTTATATGTCATCTAATATTACAGGAAATCAGGATATTAGCAGTGGTTTAGGCCTTTATATTGTTAAAATATATACAGAATATCTGGGAGGTACTGTAACCTTAGAAAGTCACCTCGGTTTGGGGTCTAATTTTGAAGTAAACATACCAATTAATTAAAAAAAAATGAAGGCACTATATGTAGAAGATAACCCTATTAATAGGTTGGTTATTTCAAAATCACTACAAGGATTTTGTGAAATAAAAACGGAAGAAAATGGATTTGTAGCTATAGAAATGGCAAAGTCAGAAGCTTTTGATATTTTTATTTTAGATTTAAATCTTGCAGATCCAAAAATCGATGGTTTTGGTGTTTTACAAAATCTAAAATTTAAAGAAAATCAAAAGGCAATTTATATAGCCTTAACGGCTTATACAGGTCAAGAATGGGAAGATAAATGTTTGAATGCGGGATTTGACTTATATTTTAGTAAACCCGTAGACGTAAAAAAAATGTGGCAATTGATTTCAGATATGAAAGCAACCTAATAATTAATAAACCCCCCTGAGGCAGGAGCCATCGGGGTATCAAAACGATTGGAGTTACTCTGTAAGTAACTTGTTATATTATGACTGCTTGGTTTTAACGATATTTTTAATAAATTCTTCATTTGCATTCTGACCAAGTGTATGAACATACTGCCAATTTTTCTAGAAAAAGTTCTTTAGTTATGAACACACAACGAATATCAGTTTAACTTTATGATGTTTTGTAGATAAATTTAGTTATTTTTTGTTTTACAGAAATTGAAAATAAATAGCCAAAGCCTCTACACGTTTTTTTTGATAAAAAGTAAGGAAAAAAGAAACGATTTATTATAGTATTATATGCTTAAATGGGGCTCAAATACCTCTAAAAATTAAAAACCCCATAGAATTATTTCTTCAAGAGGATTTCTTTAAAGGTCTGCAGAGCATAACTACTATGGTCTTTTATTTTATCGGTCTCTTTTTAAGATGATTAGATCTAAATAATTGGCAGACATATATCAACGTTTAGTTGGTTTTTATTCAGATACACTTGAAGGCAACGTAAATTTAAATGTACTTCCTTTTCCTACTTCACTTTCAATCCAAATTTGTCCATCATGCTTTTGTATAAATTCTTTACAAATTAATAAACCTAAACCTGAGCCCTTTTCATTTAATGTTCCTCTCGTTGTAATGTTTTTATTGATGCTAAATAATTTATCTAGTACTTCTTTTTCAATACCAACGCCATTATCTACAACACTAACTTCGATATAACTTTCTTTACGGCTAGCATAAATATCAATTTTACTTTTTTTATGACTAAATTTTATAGCATTAGAGATTAAATTATATAAAACTGTTTTCAACATATTTTCATCTGCATACATATATATATCATTAGATTGATGAAAATTTAATGCTATTTCTTTAATTTTTGAGGTTGTTTTTAGCGTGTCAAAAACATCTGTTATAATTGATTTTAAATTTACTTGAACAGCGTTAAAATTAATTTGACCAGTTTGAGTTTTTGCCCAATCTAATAAAGTATCCAATAAATTAAGGGAACTTTTAGATGATGTGCTAATCATTTCTAAAATACCTTTAGCTTCTTCAGAATTTAAATTTTCTGCGCTTTCTGTTAATAAACTAGTTAGCCCAATGATACTGCTAAAAGGACTTCTTAAGTCGTGCGATATTATTGAAAATAGTTTGTCTTTTGTTGCATTGAGTTCTTTTAGGTCTTGTAAACTTTCTGAAAGTGCTTGTGCTGTTCTTGTGCGATCTGTAATATCGTGTATGATAGAAAACAGTATTTTTTTTTCATTAAAACTTATAGGAGAAGAATGAACTTCAACATTTCGAATTTCATCATTTGCTAGTTTATGAGCGAATATAAAAGAATTCATTTCTTCTTTTATTGCTTTTGTTCGTTCTTTTAAAATTTGCTCTTCTGATAACGTATTAATATCATCCATTTTCATAGAACAAAGTTCAAGCTTATCATAACCATAAAATTTAATAGCAGATTCATTAGCATCGATAATGGCACCTGTACTTGGTTCTAGCATGAGCATAATTGAATTATGACTTTCAAACATGTTTTTAAATCGAGATTCGCTTTCTTTGAGAATAATTTCTGATTTCCTTTGTCGCGTAATGTCGCGAAATGATGCAATGTAGTGCAATGTTTCCCCAAAAGTATTTTTTATGGCAGTCGAATTTAAAATGACAAACATTTTACGGCCATTTTTCTTTTTTACAATTAATTTTTCATTCGTAATTTTTCCAGTTTTTATACATTTTTCCTTTAACTTTTTTGCTTTAGTCATAGAATCATCATGATATATTTTGAATATTGAAGAACCAATAATTTCTTCTTTTAAGAAACCTGTTTCAGTTAGAAAGGTTTGATTGCAATTCAAAATAATTCCATCGCTTGGAGAAACTAAAATATAAATGTTAGGAGAGTTATCATAGAAACTACTAAAGCTTCTATCTTTTTCTCCGCGAAGCATTGCAACCTCTTTTTCTAATTCTTGGTATGTTGGCTTGTCTTTATTCATGTATAGGGTATTTAAATTCATTCACCGTTTATTGGAATTACCAATAATGCAAAGGCATTTGAAAGGCTAAACTTTCGGTATGCTTATTACTAAAATATTCTTGGGGGAATCAAACTAAAAGGGATACTAATTAATGTTATGATAATCCTTTTTAACAAAAAAATAGCACGACGTAATTTACAAATTTTTACAAATTTTTACAAATTTTTACAAATTTTTTAGCTTAATTAATAGTTTATTTAAAATATTATATAAAATTAGAAAACAACTGTTTTTTTACAATACAGTTTGGGTGGTGTTTTCAATATATTTTACAGTTTTCTTGCGCAGTAGCGCACACTTTTTAACTCTAAGGTAATAAACCAAAAAAAAACTTTAATTTATATTTCTACTACGACCAACTATAAATCTTTATAAATTTAAAAAAAAGTGTTTAATTAAAAGCTAAACAAAAGATCTAATTAGTATTAGAGGCAGTAAGAATATAAGTGATAAGTTTTAAAGAATAAGTGTTTTCTTCTTAATTGATTTTAACAGTTTTAATTGAGAAAAGTTTTAAATATTAGCTTGTTAACATAAAATGAACTTAGAAAAAATAGTATAAACTTTACAGAATTATGATTATTTTGGAAAGTATTACTAAGTTTTTACAACGATCATCTAGCATCATTCATATTTAGGGTTGTTATTCTCTGTTCTTATAATTATGTTCAAGAATCTATAGAAAAGTGTAAAAAAATATTTGTATTATTGCTTTGGGAATAGAACTTTAAAAAAAATATTAATGCGGATTTTAAGAACAATTATAATTGAAAATGACATAAATGTTATAAAACTATTCAAGCAATTTGAAAGCGAGAATTCAGTTTTATTTTCAGTTATAGAAATTATTCCTGATTTCAAAAATATTACAGAATTAATAAACACCCATAAACCAGATGCATTAATTCTAAGCAAAGATGATCTTGCGTTTAACCCCCAAATATTTAATGAGATAAATATCATTAAACCAAAACTATTATATATTTCAAAAAATAAAAGTGATGCATTTGAGGCTTATAAATACAATGCAATCGATTTTTTATTAAAGCCCATAAATAGCAACAACTTAATTGTTTCTGTGTATAAAATTATAAAATACATAGAAATGGAATCGGTATTTCAAAAAAATATCATTGGAAAAATAGATACTATAAATACGCTTAAAAAGAAGTTTGAATATGTATCGATTACCTCTGTAGATAAAATTGAACTTTTAAAAGTAGAGGATATCGTATTTTGCAAAGCAGATGGTAAATACACCGAATTTTATACGGCAAACAAACAAATGATTGTTTCCAGCAGAAATCTAGGTGAATACGAGCCTTCTTTAAATAATAATTTTTTCAGAATACATCATTCTTATATTATAAACATAAAGTATATCATTAAAATTATAAAGAATAATGGTTTATTTTGTGAGTTACCAGACGGGCAATTATTACCAGTTGCAAAAAGAAGACAAGAGGAGTTTGTAAAATTTATTAATGAATAATTTTAATATAGTTAAAGAAAATAAGATATGGATTTTAATTACAATAAAATAATGATTATTGATGATGATGAAATAGACAATTACTTAGTAAAAGTCTTAATCAAAAACAACAAGATAGCAGAACAAATTTTAGAGTTTAATAGTGGTTTGGATGCCATTAAATATTTGGAAGAAAATAAAGGTATTGAAGAAAATTTACCAGAAATAATCTTATTAGATCTTTACATGCCTCTTATGGACGGTATGGAATTTATGGAAGCATTTGATTCTTTAAAATTAAATTTTTCAGAAAAATGTAAAGTATATGTTGTTTCCGGAAGTGTTGATGACAATGATATCTTAAAAACAAAAAATGCCAATAATATATGTAGTTATACAACGAAACCTATAACTGTTGACTTTTTACTTTCTTTGTAATACCTAATAGTTGACTAAACCAAAAAAAAGTAAGGGAGTATAATTTATAGGGCTCTATTTTGTCTATATCATGTAAGTTAAATCTATTCTTCTTAAAATTTAAGTACGCTGAAAATTTCTTTTTAAATCATCTGGTTTTCTGTGTCAACTAAAATTGCAGTCTTTTTACTAAATAATACAAACCTATTTTATAATTACAGTGAAATAGTTGAGTGCTTAAAAAAAACTTTTTTTATTTTGGTGTTTTTTTTAAAATAAAAAATGGGCGAAAAAAAAAAGAATTATTACTGCATTATAGGGTTACAAATGGTAGTAGTTTTATTACTTCATTCTTTAGAGCCTGCTGATTTTTATTTTTGAATAATTCTATATTTTTTTTGGTTATAGAACTAAGTTTAAAACGCCAAAAAAGATAAGTTGAGCGCCTAAAATAAAAAAACTCACTTTATTATTTATTTTAGGGCGAAAAAAATAAATTATCGAATGAATAAAAATACTCGTTACAAACCACATCACATAATTTTGTATCGGAATGCTATTATTTTCCCAACTCCAAAAATCTAATTTCATAGCAACAGGCTCTACCAAAAAATCTAATAAAGTCATAAATAATGAGGGAAGTATAATAAGCCCAATTCCTTTTTTAGTAAAATACTGTACAACTCCATGAGTACTTAATGCTAAAAAAAGCCAATTAACACCAATGAGTATTGGAGTTTCAAAAAGTTTGAATCCGAAAGGAGCTCCATACGAATAGTTTCCGAATAAAACACCAGTAGCAACTCCGATAGCTTCAATTGAAAATCCTATTAAAAAAACAAGGAAAGATAAAATTAAAAAGCGTCTACTAAAATCGTTGTTTATTTTGTAAAATACAACCAAAGTTATCAGCAAATTAATCGGTGTAAACGTCAAAAATAAATCACGAAATTGAACTATCGATATTCCTAATAATCCAAAGAAATAGAACAAAAGCAAAAGGCCAATCCACCGATTTTCAATGGAAATATTTTTTATCATTTTATAAAAGTATCAATAATTTTTGCCGAAGAAAGCGCTAGCGGAATTCCTCCTCCTGGATGCACACTGCCGCCGCAAAAATAGAGGTTTTTGTATTGCGATGAAAAATTTTTATGACGAAAAAATGCCGAAAAACGATTGTTGCTAGACGTTCCGTATAAAGATCCTTTAAATGAATTGGTTTTATCTTGTATCAATTGAGGCGTTAATATTTCTTCAAATTCAATGAATTGTTCAATATTTTCTCCTAATATTCTTGACACTTTGGTCAAAATGTTTTTTCTTGCTTTTGCAATCATTGTGTCCCAATCTTGGCCATATACAGAAGGTACATTAATCATAACAAACCAATTTTCTTTTCCTTCAGGAGCATCTTCCTTAATGTGTTTACTGGTAATATTAATATAAACAGTCGGGTCTACGTAAATTGTTTTAGAATCAAAAAGATGATCAAATTCTGTTTTGTAATCTTCAGTAAATAGAATGTTATGCACATCTAACTCAGCAAATTCTTTGCCAATTCCCCAATAAAAAATAAGAGCAGAGCTTGACCGTTCTTGTCGATCTACTTTTGCTAGTTTTTTTGCAGACGGAATTAATTTTTCATACACCGTATGAATATCAGCATTACAAACAATAACATCAGCGTTGTAATTTCTGTTTTTTGTGATGACACTTTTAGCTAAATTATTATTGGTTTCTATGGTAGTTACCTCTTGATTAAAATGAAACTCCACACCAATTTCCTTAGCCAATTTTACTAAGCTGTTTGTAATTTCGTGCATACCGCCTTTTGGCAAATAAGCACCTAAACCAAACTCTAAATGCGGAATTATATTTAAAATACCTGGAGCTTTGTAAGGATTCGAACCGTTATAAGTGGCATATCGATTGAATAATCGAATCGTTTTAGAATCTACAAATGCTTTTTCATTGACCATATTCATGGAACTAAAAATATTCAAAAAAGGCAACTTAAAGATTGAAATTACTGCGGAAAATGAGAGAAAGGAACTTATTTTATGCAAGGATTTATTTAGGAATTGTTCTTCAGTAGCTTCGTGTATAAATTCACTTTTTTTAAGATGTTTGATGACTTTATCAGCAGAATCGTTTGTTTTTTTTTCAATTTCTTCTGCAAAAATGTTGATATTTGAATTGGCTGAAATGCGTGTTCCATCTTCATAAAAGTAATTACACAATATTTCAAGCCGATCGTAATTAAAATAATCAGAAGATTTTTTACCAGAAATTTCAAAAAGCTCGGTTACTAAATTTGGCATTGTAAAAAGTGAAGGACCTGCATCAAACCGAAATCCATTGCCTTTAAGTTGCGTTAATTTTCCGCCAGGATAGTCATTTTTTTCAAGAACCTGAACCGCATATCCTTTGTTTTGTAACCGAATTGCGGAAGCAATTCCTGCAATTCCGGCACCAACCACGACAGCCTTTTTCATGCAGTCTTTGCTTTTTTAAGTTCTTGTTGCAAGTATTTGAAGGGTACAATTAACATTCCAAAACACTCTCCGTCTTCTTTGCCCATATGTTTGTGGTGCATTTTATGTGCTCTTCTAATAGCTCTTAAATAAATGTTATCACTATTCCTAAACCATTTTAATCTTTGATGAATAAATACCTCATGTACTAAAAAATAGGCAATTCCGTATGCTAAAACACCAAAACCAATATACATAACGGTCCATGCAGCAAACATAGAACCGAGCATAATGCATAACCAAGACGGAATAGCGTAAATCAAGAAAAAAGCATCATTTTTTTCAAAGAAATTTTTTCTGTTTGGTACATGATGATCTAAATGTAAAGTCCATAAAAATCCATGCATTACGTATTTATGTGTAAACCAAGCCATGAATTCCATTCCCCAAAAAGTAGCAAAAACAATCAAAAAACCCATCAATAAAATATTTTAAAAACTTAAATTTATTCTTTTTCTAAACAATCAACATTCATTTAATTTTAGATATTTAGAAACATTATTTTTTTTGAAAAGAATATCTATTTCTAGAAATATAAACAATCAATCTTTTAAAAAAATAAATACAAAGATAATAAATTTAGTCCCTATGAAATTGTTAATGTTGTTTAAGTTTTTAATGTTTTTAACAAACAAAGTAAGATTTGTCCATGATTTTTTAATTTTGCTATCAACACAAATCATTTTTAAGGATTGATCAAAAATAAGTTCAAAAAATAGGTTTCTATAATACACCGCATTTTTATTAAATTCATAAAATAGTGTATTTTTACGCCAATGATAGAAACTCTTTTGTCTTTTGCACTCGCAACTTCCATTTTAGCAATTTCTCCAGGCCCCGACAATATTTTTGTATTAACACAAAGTATGGTTAATGGTAAGAAATGTGGTTTGGCAACTGTTTTCGGGCTTATTTCGGGATGTTTAGTGCACACCACTTTATTAGCGTTCGGTGTTTCTGCAATCATAAAAGAATCAGAAAACTTATTTTTTTCAATTAAATTATTTGGAGCTGGATACTTATTGTTTTTAGCTTTTAAAGTTTACAAATCTAATGCCGATATTGTGTTTTCAGTTAATGCTGTTGAGAAGAAAACTACTTTACAATTGTTTAAACAGGGTTTTATTATGAATGTTTTAAATCCGAAAGTATCTATTTTCTTTTTGGCTTTTTTTCCTGGTTTTTTATTTTCTGAAAGCATTTCTAACGTACTTCAATTTTATGTTTTAGGATTGGTCTTTATGTTCGTTTCTCTGCTTATATTTTCCACAATTGCCATTTTAGCAGGTGCTATTTCTCATAAGATTAAAGAAAACAATAAAATTGGTTGGTATTTAAAATGGATGCAAATTGTTGTGTTTGTTTTGATTGCGGTTTTTATTTTGATTTAGATTTATCAAATTTAAAAGAGTATATAAAGTTATAACAAAGAATTTATTTCGGATAAAGTCTTTTGTCTTAGAAGTAATTGAAGTTTGTTTTTTAATTCATCAAATAAAAAGGATGAACGGCTTTCTATTAAAAAACCTAATTTTAAACAAATATCAAAATCTTGATGAATATTTTATTTTAACGAAATTTTTATGAGCATCGTTTGGAATTATCAAAATAAAATTTGAATCTTTGCTAAACAAATAAAAAGCATGAAATTTATTCAAAATCATCATCATCATTTTTACAATTGCAATCAAGCGATTTAGAAATGTATTGAATAAAATCAAAATATTTATAAACCTGTTTGAGCAAATCAAACGGGTTTTTTTAATTTAAAACCGTATTTGCTCAATCAAAAACTAAAATTAAAAATGAGTAACTTAAGAATTGCAGTACAAAAGGCAGGAAGATTAAATGAAGATTCTATGACAATCTTAAAAGACATTGGTATTTCTATTGATAACGGAAAAGATCAACTAAAAGCATCGGCTAGAAACTTTCCTTTAGAGGTTTTCTATTTAAGAAATGGCGATATTCCTCAGTATTTAAGAGATGGAGTCGTTGATGCGGCTATTATTGGTGAGAATGTTTTGATAGAAAAAGGCGGCGAAATTAAGTTTATAGAGCGTTTAGGCTTTTCTAAATGCAAAGTTTCTATTGCCGTACCAAAAGAATCTGATGCAAATTCTTTAAAAGATTTAGACGGAAAAAGAATAGCAACTTCGTACCCACAAACCGTAAAAAAGTTTTTAAAAGATCAAAATATAGATGCACACTTACATATTATTAATGGTTCTGTAGAAATTGCCCCAAATATTGGTTTGGCAGACGGAATTTGTGATATCGTTTCTAGCGGAAGTACATTGTTTAAAAATGGTTTAAAAGAGATTGAAGTTTTATTACAATCGGAAGCAGTTTTAGCAGTTTCACCATTAATTTCAGAAGAAAGAAACGCTATTTTACAGAAAGTTCAATTTAGAATTCAGTCTGTTTTAAAAGGAAGAAACTCTAAATACGTTTTGTTAAATGCGCCTAACGAAAAGTTAGAGGCTATTTTGAAATTATTACCAGGAATGAGAAGTCCTACAGTTTTACCATTGGCAGAAAAAGGTTGGAGTTCTGTGCATACCGTAATTTCTAAAAATGAATTTTGGGAAATTATTGATGAATTAAAACAAAATGGAGCAGAGGGTATTTTAGTATGTCCTATTGAAAAAATGGTGCTTTAGATTTTATCAAAATTTAAAGTATGCTGAACTGGATTCAGCATTAAAAAATCTTAAAGAATAAAAAAAGACATTGAATCAAGTTCAGCATATAGTAACAAGTTAATCATGAAAACGATTATAAATCCACCGAGAGAAAATTGGTCTCAAATATTACAAAGACCTACAAAAACAGTTGATGATATTGAAAAGAATGTGAATCAAATTTTTGAGGATATTCAAAGAAATGGTGATCTATCAGTTGATAAATACACGCAATTATTTGACGGCGTAACGATAGAAAATACGGTTGTTTCTATGGATGAAATAGCAGTAGCAGTTTCATTGGTATCAGAAGAATTAAAAGAAGCCATTCTATTGGCAAAGAAAAATATTACTACTTTTCATAACGCACAAAAAACTGAAAAGGTGTATGCAGAAACAGCACAAGGAGTGCAGTGTTGGCAAGAAAAAAGACCTATTCAGAAAGTTGGTTTATATATTCCTGGCGGAACTGCACCACTTTTTTCTACAGTTTTAATGTTGGCAATTCCTGCTCAAATTGCAGGTTGTAAAGAAATTGTTCTGTGTTCACCGCCAAATAAAGAAGGCAAAATTCACCCAGCAATTTTATACGCAGCAAAACTTTGTGGGGTTACAAAAATTATTAAAGTAGGGGGCATTCAAGCAATTGCAGGATTAACTTTCGGAACAGCATCCATTCCAAAAGTCTATAAAATTTTTGGTCCCGGAAATCAATTTGTAACCGTTGCAAAACAGTTAGCGACCAAATATGGTGTTGCTATTGATATGCCAGCAGGACCTAGTGAATTATTAATTGTTGCAGACAACACGGCAAATGCAAGTTATGTAGCTTCAGATTTATTGAGTCAAGCCGAACACGGAACGGATAGTCAAGTTATTTTGGTATCAACTTCTAAACAATTAATTGCAGCTGTTGCCATAGAAATTGAAAGTCAATTAAAAGAATTACCTCGATTTGAAATTGCCTCTAAAGCGATTGACAATTCAAAATCAATTTTTGTTGAAACAGATGAAATTGCTTTAGATTTAATCAATGAATATGGGCCAGAACATTTCATTATTTGTACAAATAATGATGATTTTTATGTTGATAAAATAGAAAATGCAGGTTCTGTATTTATAGGTAATTATACGCCAGAAAGTGCTGGAGATTATGCCTCAGGAACCAATCATACATTGCCAACAAATGGATTTACAAAAGCTTATTCTGGTGTGAATTTAGATAGTTTTACCAAAAGCATTACGTTTCAAAAAATATCTAGAGAAGGCCTTCAAACTATAGGAAACTCTATAGAGTTAATGGCAGAAGCAGAAGGTTTACATGCGCATAAAAATGCTGTTACTATTCGTTTAAAAGATTTAAAAGAAGAGCAATCTGTCAGATGTTAAAAATCTGCGAATTTTAGGAAATATCAGAAATGAAATCAATATTTAACGTAAACAATCTCAT
>JBNMNV010000057.1:0-14497 GCA_051278125.1 Polaribacter sp.
TGTGACAAGGGAGATTGGTGGAGTTTAAGAAAAGGATTTGATGTTACTTTAAATGATTATCACACGTATTCTGTGGAATGGGAGGGTAGCGATTTAGTGTATCGTGTTGATGATAAAGAAATTTATAGAAATATTGGGGAAGGAGATAGGTACCCTGAAAAGATGTTTGCTATTTTAAATTTTGCTAAAATTACAGATTCACCTATGACAGGAGAATGGGTAATGGAAGTAGATTGGGTAAAACATGAATATCGGAAATAGCTGAGGTAAAGCGTATTTTTTAGAGCATGTAACACCCAGTTTATAATATTTTATGAATCTGAAGAAAGAGTGCCAAGAATTAGTAGTGTTTCTAGTTCAAATAAAATAATTTCTACCGCTTTTAAAAATAAAAACGATAATATTGCAATCGTAGCCATGAATTTGGGTGATGAAACTTTGGACTATTCAATTACAATTGATTTGAAAACTTCAAGACTAAAGTTATGACCCCATTCTATGCAAACAACAACAAACAACAGTAAATTAATTTATATCTAATGACCAAAAAACTTACCCTTATTGCCTTTGTAGTTTCTTTAGGAGGATTTCTTTTCGGATTTGACGCAGGAATTATTTCGGGTGTGATGTCTTATGCTACTCCAGAGTTTGATTTAAGTGATATTCAGTCGGGTTGGGTGGTAAGTTCTCCTTCTTTTGCCGCTATGATTGCCATGCTTTTTTCAGGAAGATTAAGTGATAAGATTGGTAGAAAAAAAATGTTGATTTTTGTGGCTTTGTTATACGCATTATCTGCGGTGTTTTCAGCAATCGCCATTTCTTATGAAATGTTGTACATCGCTAGAATGATTGGTGGTTTAGCTTTTGGTGCGGCTTTGGTCTTAGCACCGATGTATATTGCCGAAATTTCTACGGCAGAAAATAGAGGAAAACTAGTCGCTATTCAACAACTAAACATTGTTCTTGGGTTTTTTGCAGCCTTTCTTAGTAACTACTTTTTTAACAAATACAACACCTTAGGAGAAACTTTTTTAACGGATGAGAATGTTTGGAGGTGGATGTTGGGTGTTGAATTAGTGCCAGCTTTGTTGTATTTTATATTTTTATTTTTTGTACCAAGAAGTCCGCGTTGGTTATATTTAAGAGAAAAATACGAAGATGCTAAAAAAGTTTTAAACGAAATTCATGGAAAAGTACAAGCAGAGTTAGAAATTTCTTCTATTGAAAAAAATGTGCATTCCGAAAAAAATAAATCTCCTTTGCAGATTAAAGATCTTTTAAAACCATCTTTGCGTTTTATTTTAATAGTGGGTCTAGTGGTTGGTGTTCTACAACAGATTACAGGTATTAATGCAGTTTATTTTTACGCAACTTCTATATTTAAACAAACAGGAATTGGAACGGATGCCGCTTTTTCGTCAGGGATTTTATTAAGCACGATTACCGTTATTTTTACCTTTTTAGCAATGTATTTAATTGACAGAACTGGAAGAAGACCGCTGCTATTAGTCGGTACAGCTGGTGTTGCAATTAGTTTGTTACTATGTGCTTATGGTTTTAATGAGGCTACCTACCAATTAACAGAAGATAATATAGCACAATTAGACTTTCAGGATTCTCAAAAATTAATATCTATAGTGGACACGGTGTACGACAATGATATTGAATTTAAAAATGATGTAAAAGCGTTATTAGGCAACAGGATATACAGTAAAAATGATGGTGCAATCTTAGAAGTTGCAACGACCATAAACGCTAATTTAGTGCTTATTGGTATTTTAGGGTTTATTGCTTGTTTTGCGTTTTCTCTGGGTCCAGTAATGTGGGTGTTGCTTTCGGAATTATATCCTATAAAATATAGAGGTTTAGCCATTGGAGTAATTGCCTTTGTAAATTCGCTAATTAGTTCGGTGGTGCAATTAATTTTTCCTTGGGAGTTATCTAATTTAGGAAATGCATTTACCTTTTTTATATTCGGAATTATTGCACTTATTGGCTTCTTTATCTTCATAAAAATACTCCCAGAAACCAAAGGAAAAACGTTAGAAGAATTGGAAAATGAGTTGATAAAAAATTAATCGGGAATGGTATAATTAAATTTTACAGTGGCAAAAGTTTCAGCAGTGCCTTTGCTGGCGTCTTCCAAAATTAATTGGCCATTAACATATAGTTTTACTGAAAGCTCTGCCGGACTATGATTTTCTCGAAAGGCTTCGCCATCAATAATTCTAGAGGTATAATTATCTAAAGTAATTGTAAGTGGCAAAGGATCACCATTTTCATTATAAGAAAAGGTGTATGAATTTAAAGAATAAGGCCTTGTTTTATCTATAAAATAACTAATGGTAATTTTATCGAAATTTGGTTCTTTTGTTAAAAACTCGATTTCAATATTATTATTGAGAGCATCAATGTTTTCGTCAGATAAAGAGGAGCAACCGAAAATAAATAGAATGCACCCTACTAAAAATACTTTTTTCAAAATAGACTAAAATTATACAACGAAAATAGGCAATTTATTAAAAATGAAAGTTGTATTTAAAATTATTTACACTGATAAATGATCATTTTATATGAATTCATCCTAAAGAGATTGTTTTTTACTGCTGATATTTTGACATTTATCTATAATCTTTTAAGTTCTATTTACAATTTCTTTGAATTTTAGCGAGTTCTTCAATAACGGTTTTATGTATTTTTTAGAAAAGGGAAAGTAAGAGGATTAATAGGATATTATTTTTTCTAAAGATTATATTTACTTTTTTAACTACGAAACAAAAAGTGCTTTAGTAAATTAGCGTTATTATTACTTCACATAAAAGGATGAACCTATGAAACCATTTCACTTTAAGGAGTTTACCATTCATCAAGACCAAACGGCTATGAAAGTGGGTACGGATGGTGTTTTGTTAGGGGCCTGGTGTTCTGTAGCTGATTATCCGGATACAATTTTAGATATTGGAGCAGGTACGGGAGTTATTTCTTTAATGATGGCGCAGCGTTCGGATGCATTGACAATTGATGCGGTTGAGGTTGATGAAAGTGCCTACGAACAAACTGTAGATAATTTTGAGAAGTCTGATTGGGGAGATCGTTTGTATTGTTATCATGCAAGTTTTCAGGAATTTGCTGATGAAATTGCTGAAGAGGAGGAAACATACGATTTGATTCTCTCTAACCCACCTTTTTATAATGATAATTTTGAAACCCAAGTGAGTGCAAGAAATAAAGCCCGATTTACAAGCGCACTCTCATTTGAAAATTTGCTTTTGGGCGTTTCAAAAATTTTATCCGAAAACGGATCTTTTTCCGTGATTATTCCCTTTAAAGAAGAAAAGAGTTTTATCAATTTAGCTAAAAAAAATAAGCTACTTTTAAATAGAGTTTGCCGAGTTCAAGGACATAAAACATCCGAAGTAAAAAGAAGTTTAATGGCCTTTTCTTTTCATCAATCAGAAATCGAAGAAGAACATTTAATCATTGAAATTGAACGTCATCAATACACAGAACAATATATAAATTTAACCAAAGATTTTTATTTGAAAATGTAAGTTAAAATTATGCTTCTATGGTATAATTATAAATTACATGAGCATAATTTAATTCTGTTCCAATGGCTTCATTTTCTAAAACTAGCTCATCATTAATATATATTTGAACTTTTAAACTGGAGTTAAGATTATTTTTTCTGTAGGCTTCACCCTCAATAGTTTTATAAGCGTAATCTTCAAGTAATATAATCATTGGCTCTGGTTTTCCATCACTATCATATGAAAATTGTCTTGGCCCATAAACCCATTCATCTGTATCAAAATCATAAAAAGAAACAATAATTTCATCGAAAAGTAGTTTAGAAGTTGTAAATATAATTTCTACTTTTTTAGGAGTTATTTCTACAATTTCTTCTCCAACAATTTCATTACTGGTGGAGCAAGATATAGATAATAATAGTATACATAAAAACATAAAATTTTTCATAACAATTTTTTTAAGTGTTTATATTGCTATAATATAACAAAATAAACCGATTAGCAATGGGTTTAGGCACTTAATTTAAAATTATTTTAATTACATTTTTTTGTAGAATTCAATTTAGCCTATTACATTGTTAGGATTATACCCCAAATAAGGCACTTCTTTTTCAGTAAATTTAATTCCGTAATTTTCTAATTCTTTTAAAATAGGTTCATATACTTCTTTGGTAATGGGTATTTGTACTCCAGGAGTTTTTATTTCGCCTTTTAAAATTTTTAAGGCGGCAATCCCAACCGGTAACCCCACCGTTTTTGCCATGGCAGTATAGGTTTGGTTTTCTCCTAAAACAATCAAACTACTTTCTATTTGTTCTTTTTTACCATTAAGTTCATAACCAAAAAGATGTTGCATTACAATCATGTCTTTATCATCTTCTTGTAAAGTCCAGGAATCTTGTAGTATTTTTTGAAGCATTTGTGCCGGAGTCGCATTTTTTAAAGCAATCTTTTTCTTCGGATTAAAAATATCCAATTCTAATAATTTATCCCACATGACATCATCTTGATCTATTTTTAGATAAGAACGTAATTTTAATTCTACAGAATCGGACGGAGAATAGGCTAAAAATAGATTCACAAAATCTCGGTAACTCATGTTTTCAGAATCTTCAATAGTATAAGAATCATCCGTCATGCCTAACTGTACAAAAATGTTCCAAGCTCTAGAAAAACCTACTTTTCTTATGGTTCCTCGGTACATCGTGGGGATGTTATCCAAACCATAAACACTTCTGTATTTTAAAGAATCTCTATTCGCATACGCTTCAAATTTGCCACCGCCGCTAATCTCTAAAAATTCAGTTCTCCTAAATAATTTATTGTAAGGAATATATTTGTATGTGTTTTCTTGAATAAACATAGCAGCGCCTCCTTGCCCTGCTAAAACCACATTTCTAGGATTCCAAGTAAATTTGTAATTCCATAAATTTGTATCGCTTTCTGGCGCTACTAAACCACCACAAAAAGATTCAAAAAGTAGCATTTTTGCACTACGTTCTTTAATTCTATCTAATATTTTCATGGCACTCATATGATCTAAACCCGGGTCTAAACCAATTTCATTCATCATTACCAAACCTTTTGCTTTTGCGGCTTTATCTAGCGCTTTCATTTCTCCAGATATATAAGAGGCTGTAACCATGTGTTTACCAAAAGTGATGCAATCTTTTGCCACTTCTATATGAAAACGAGCTGGTAACATAGAAATGACGATATCAGATTTCTGAATGAGTTTTTCACGCTGCTTTTTGTCAAAAACATCTAAAATAATCGATTTTGCATTGGGATGTTTATTGATTAGTTTTTCGGCATTGGCAGTTGAAATATCAGCAATCGTTAGTCGTAAATTTTCTTCATCAGAGGAATCTAATAAATATTTAATTAAAGATGAACTCGATTTTCCTGAACCAATTATCAATATGTTTTTCATAAAAAATATTTTTTATTTCACCACGAATATATTGATTTTAGTTAGAAATTAAACAAATAATAATATATTTGTTTAAAATTAAACTATCGTTGAAGGTTTTTTAGGAATGACACTTTTATTATATTTAGTTTTTCTTAGAGTTAGTAATAAATTTTTAAAATTTAGCAGTAATGAAGGTTTTAGATGAAGTTTTAAAGAAATTAATGGATCGTTATAAAGAACGAGTTCCAGACGTATCAAAAATTACAAACGCATTAATTAGTAATCATATAATTGAAAAGCAAGAAGATATTGAGAATGATCATATTGCTTTTCGCACAATGGGAGTGCCTAATTTAGGTATTGCTTCTTTTGAAAAAATATTTTTACATTTTGGTTATACTGCAGAAGATAAATACGTATTCGAAAAAAAGAAATTAAATGCACGTTGGTATAAGCCACCAAATAATAAATATCCCAGGATTTTTGTGAGCGAACTTAATGTTTCAAGTTTTTCAGAAAAAATTCAAAATATTATAAAATCATATACAGATGAAGTAACCTCTGATCCAATTGATCGTATTAATTTAAACGACTCAAAAGAGATAGATTCTTATTTACATAAAGCTTTGTGGCGAATACCAACTTGGGAGGATTATAGTACTTTAAAAGATGTAAGTGAATATGCAGCTTGGGTTATTTACAATAGATATTATTTAAACCATTATACAATTACTGTTGATGGATTTCCAGAAGGATACAATACATTGGAGGAATTCAATACGTTTTTAAATAGTATTGGTATAGAACTAAGTGATGCTGGTGGTTTTATAAAAACAAGTAAAGATGGTTTACTTTTGCAAAGTTCAACAATATCTCAAGTATGTGAATCTACATTTTCAAATGGAGATAAACATAAAATTGCAGGGAGTTATGTAGAGTTTGCAGAAAGAAGAGTACTTCCAGAATTTAAAAATTTACCAATACAAGAAATCAAAAGAGAGCATAGAAGAGAAGGTTTTGAAGCTTCTAACGCAGACAAAATATTTGAAAGCACATTTACCAGTCAAGTAGACAGAAAAAATAAAAACTGATATTTAGTCGGAGTAAAGTTTTATGGAGTAGTATTTTTGTAATCTCTTCAATGTAAATTTATATATAGTACCAATGTTTAAAAATTTAATTATTGCTTGCT
Organism: Polaribacter sp.; assembly: GCA_051278125.1. GTDB lineage: Bacteria > Bacteroidota > Bacteroidia > Flavobacteriales > Flavobacteriaceae > Polaribacter. Next base: position 6,638 of record JBNMNV010000057.1, read on the forward strand.
TTTTAGGATTAACAGCAGTTGTATTAGGCGCTTTTGGAGCACATGCTTTAAAAGAAACTTTAACTCCAAATCAATTACAAAGTTTTGAAACCGCAGTTCGCTATCAAATGTACCATGTTATTATTTTACTCTTTTTAAATACATATGATGGGGTATCGGAGAAACAAAAAAACACAATAAGCTATCTTTTTTTTGCGGGAATTCTATTTTTTTCAGGCTCTATTTACTTGATACAGTTAACTTCTGTTACCGCTGCATCTATTTGGTTTGTAACTCCTTTGGGAGGTTTATTTTTTATAATCGGTTGGATTTCAATGATTGTGATATTCGCAAAAAAAGTATCGCAAGGAATAAAAAATTGAAAATTCTTCTTTTTAAATAATGCTGTTTTAAAATATTGTTTAATTTTACATCCTAATAAAAACATAAATTATATTGATATGGTAGATACAAGTACGAAATCGATTTCGTTAAATAGTCTAGGAATCAAAAATGCAACTGTTCGTTATCAGTTAACTTCTAGTGAGTTGCATAAAGAAACGTTGGAAAAAGGTCAGGGAGTAGAATCTTCATTAGGTGCAATTGCCGTAAATACGGGAGAATTTACAGGCCGTTCGCCCATGGATCGTTTTATTGTGAAAGATGATATTACAAAAGATAAAGTTTGGTGGGGTGCTATCAATCTTCCTTTTGAAGAGGATAAATTTGACAAATTGTATGCTAAAGTAGTTGATTATTTGTCAGATAAAGAAATTTTTGTGAGAGATAGTTATGCGTGTGCCGACAAAAATTACAAACTTAATATTAGAGTTGTAAACGAGTATCCTTGGAGCAACATGTTTGCTTACAACATGTTTTTACGCCCAACGGAAGAAGAACTAAAAGATTTTTCTCCTGAATGGACTGTCATTAATGCACCAGGTTTTATGGCAAACGCTGAAGAAGATGGAACACGGCAACATAACTTTGCTATTTTAAATTTTAATAGAAAAATTGCTTTGATTGGTGGTACAGGATATACAGGTGAAATTAAAAAAGGAATTTTTTCTGCTTTAAATTTTATACTTCCTGTTTATAAAGACACATTGCCAATGCATTGTTCTGCAAATGTTGGTGAAGATGGTGATACTGCTATTTTCTTTGGACTATCTGGAACTGGAAAAACAACTTTATCAACGGATCCAAACAGAAGTTTAATCGGTGATGATGAACACGGTTGGACAGCAGAAAATAGTATTTTTAATTTTGAAGGTGGTTGTTATGCAAAAGTGATTAATTTATCAGCAGAACAAGAGCCGGAAATTTTTGCAGCTATTAAAAAAGGTGCAATTTTAGAAAATGTTGTGATGGATGAAAACGGAGTCGTAGATTTTGCAGATACTTCTATCACTCAAAATACAAGAGTAAGTTATCCTATTTATCATATCGATAATATTCAAGAACCTTCAATAGGTGAAAATCCAAAAAATATTTTCTTTTTAACTGCGGATGCTTTTGGAGTTTTGCCTCCAATCTCTAAATTAACGCCAGCTCAGGCTGCATATCATTTTATATCGGGTTATACCGCAAAAGTTGCCGGAACAGAGGCAGGGGTAAATGAGCCTACACCGAGTTTTTCAGCTTGCTTTGGCGCACCGTTTATGCCTTTGCATCCCACAAAATATGCAGAAATGTTGAGTAAGAAAATGAAAGAAGCCGGTGTAAATGTTTGGTTGGTGAATACAGGTTGGTCTGGTGGTAAATATGGCGTTGGTAGAAGAATGCCTTTAAAATATACGCGTGCCATGATAACTGCTGTTTTAAATGGCGCTTTAAGTGATTATACTTACGAAAATTATCATATTCATTCTGTTTTTGGAGTGGCACAGCCTAGAAGTTGTCCAGGAGTACCCTCAGAATTATTAAGTCCGAGGTCTACTTGGAATAATGATGAATCCTATTACGATACAGCGTTTAAATTATCGAATGCTTTTAGAATTAACTTTAAGCAATTTGAAGAGTTTGCGAGCGAAGAAATCCGTAGAGGAGGCCCGCAACGTTATGCACATTAAATTAGTGAAACTCAATTTTTATAAGTTGTGAAACAACGCATTAAAATTGTTAGTTGAACTAATCCCGCTTTTTTAAGCGGGATCTGTGGATTTTATTTCCCGAGAATTTGTACTCAGTTACTATATTTATAGAAGCACCTCAATTTTGAGGTGTTTTTGTTTTTAAAAAAGTATCTTTATTCTAGCAATTAAACTTTTATGTTGATGATAAAAAAATGGTTTCAGAATATTGGTCCCGGAACTTTAATTGCCGCCGCCTTTATTGGTCCAGGAACAGTAACACTTTGCACCCTTGCTGGGGTGAATTTTGGGTTTAATTTATTGTGGGCAATGTTACTTTCTATAATTGCAACCATCGTTTTACAAGAAATGGCCGCCAGATTGGGCATTATTTCTCAAAAAGGATTGTCAGAGGTAATTAGAGAAGAAATTAAAATTCCGTTTTTAAAACAGTTTGTCATTATTTTAATTTTGTTGGCAATTGTTGTTGGTAACGCATCTTATGAAGCAGGAAATATTAGTGGCGGAATTTTAGGTTTAGAAACTATTTTTGGCCAATTTAGGTTGGATATTGGTTCCTATTCAATCAACTTCATGAGCATTATAATAGGCATTATCGCTTTTGTTTTATTATACATTGGCAATTATAAATTTTTAGAAAAAGCATTAATTTCTTTAGTTTTATTAATGAGTTTCTCTTTTGTACTGACTGCAATTGTAACAAAACCAGATATTCTGGCCATTTTAAAAGGAATGTTTATACCAAAGTTTCCAGAAAAAAGTTTGCTCACTATTATTGGTTTAATTGGCACAACCGTTGTTCCTTATAATTTGTTTTTACATGCGTCTTTAGTAAAAGAACGATGGAAGACGAAAGAAGATTTAACATTTGCGAAAAAAGATACTATTATTTCGATAATTTTAGGAGGATTAGTTTCTATGGCAATCATAATTTCAGCAGCGGCAATTCCGTTTAAAGATATTACAAATGCCGCAGATTTAGCAAAAGGATTGGCACCTTTGTATGGTGAGTTTGCTACCTATTTTTTAGCTTTAGGTTTGTTCTCAGCTGGCATAACATCCGCAATAACAGCGCCTTTAGCGGCGGCTTATGTGGCAAAAGGCTGTTTGAGTTGGCAAGGAACTATGCAATCTAAATCGTTTAGAATGGTTTGGATGCTAGTGCTTTTTTTAGGAGTTTTCTTTTCATCCATAGGTATAAAACCGATTGAAATTATAAAGTTCGCTCAAGTTGCAAACGGAATGTTATTACCTATAATTGCAGGGATTTTATTGTGGATTATGAATAAAAAGAATGTTTTAGGTAATTTTGTCAATACAAAAACACAAAATATTGTAGGTTTCGTAATTTTGACAATCACCATGTTTTTAGGAGCAAAAGGTATTTTAAAAGTTTTTAATTTCTGACACCCTGATTGATGTTTTGTTTAATAATAAAAATTATTGAAGCTTTATAAAATGATTAAAAAGATGATAAATAGCATTGATATCAATTGTGATGTTGGCGAAGGTATGAACAATGAACATTTGTTAATGCCACACATTTCTTCTTGTAGCATTGCTTGCGGAGGGCATTTTGGAACTATAAAATCGATTGATAAAGCCATTGAATTAGCGAGAGAGAATCAAGTAAAAATAGGAGCACATCCGTCTTTTCCGGACACAGAAAATTTTGGTAGAAGATTAACACACATGTCAGAGGCTGCTTTAAAAACGAGCATCCAAAATCAGTTGGATTTATTTTTAGAAAGAGTATCTTTTTTTAATGAAAAGTTACATCACATAAAACCACATGGAGCTTTGTATAATGCGCTTGCTGTGGATGAAAATTTAGCAAATTTGTTTGTAGATAGTATTAAAAAATATATGAAGGATGCTTTTTTGTATGTTCCTTATAATTCCGTTATTGAAAAAGTTGCGCTTCAAAATTCTATGAACATCAAATACGAAGCTTTTGCAGATAGAAATTATAATGACGATTTAACGCTGGTTTCTAGAGATCAAAAGAACGCTTTAATAAAGCATAAAAAAGATGTTTTTAATCATGTTTTAAATATAGTTAAAAACGGAAAAGCGCAAACAATTTCTTCATTAGAAAAACACATAAAAGTAGATACTTTTTGTATTCATGGAGATACGGAAAATGCTATTGAGATTGTAAAATATGTATCTGAGAACTTAAAAAAAGAAGGATTTAAAATTGGCTAATAAGGTAACCTATAAACCGTTCGGAAATAACGCCATTTTAATAGAATGGGAAACCCGTATTGATGAAAAAATTTTAAACGATATCATTCGTTTTAAAGAGAAAATAAGTCTTGACAATAAGCAGCAGTTCACAGATTTTATCATCGCTTATAATTCACTCACCCTACTATATAAAAGATCTATTTCTGATTTTAAAAAGGAGGTAGAAAGGTTGCAATTAATTTACAATTTAGATTTTGAAAGCAAACAAAAAGAACATTTTATATGGAAAATCCCCGTTTGTTATGATGTAAAATTCGGAATTGATTTACAAGAAATTTCAGTAAAATCAAATTTAGTAATTGAGGAAATTATCAAATTACATTCAGAAAAAATATATACTGTTTTTTTTATCGGATTTTTACCAGGATTCCTGTATTTAGGTGGTTTGGATAAAAAGTTATTTTTTGATCGAAAAGAAAATCCACGGTTGCATGTGCCAAAAGGAGCTGTGGGTATTGGTGGTCAACAAACCGGCATTTATCCATCTAATGCTGCTGGTGGTTGGAATATTATCGGTCAAACTCCGATTATTTTTTTTGATGCTAAAAAAACGAATCCTTGTTTTGCAAAGTCTGGAGATCAGATAAAATTTCTTCCTATTTCCATAGAAGAATACCATCAAATTGAGAAGGGAATAGTAGAAAATTCATTTCAAATTTCTAAAACTTTACTACATGATTAAAGTTTTAAAAGCAGGTTTTTATGCATCAATTCAAGATATGGGTAGAGTAGGTTTTGCTTCGGTTGGTGTTCCTGTTTCTGGAGTTATGGATCAGTATTCGGCAAACATTGCCAACAGTATTTTAAATAATGATATTGAAGATGCTGTTTTAGAAATTACGTTTGGAGGTTGTGAATTACAATTTTTAACAGAAACCATTATTTGTATTTCGGGAGCAGATTTTTCGGCAAAAATTAATGGTAAATTAGTCATTCTGAATTCAAGAATTCAAGTTCAAAAAAACGATATTTTATCCTTTGGGAAAATTAAGTATGGTGTAAGAACCTATTTGGCAGTAAAATTTGGGTTTCAATCAGAAGTAATTTTAAATAGTAGAAGTTTTTATCAACATATTACCAGCGACTTTATTATCAGAAAAAATGATGTATTGCCAATTCTTGCTTATCGTAACGATTTAGAAAGTTCAAATACTTCTTTAAAAATCGTAAAGTCTCATTTCGATTCTCAAGAAATTAACTGTTTTAAAGGACCAGAATTTGAGTTGCTCAGTAGAGAGCAGCAAGAAAAAATAGTGGAACAACCTTTTACAATTTCAAAAGACAATAATAGAATGGGCTTTCGACTTAATGAAAGCATTCAGAATAGTTTACCATCCATTTTAACGTCAGCAGTGCAACCAGGCACTGTTCAATTAACGCCTTCCGGAAAATTAATTATTTTAATGAAAGATTGCCAAGTTACTGGCGGTTATCCAAGAGTTTTACAATTTACTGCAGCGGCGATTAATATATTGTCACAAAAAACTACGAACCAAAACACGATTGTTTTTCATTGCGATGCGCAGTTTGCAGTTTTTACCAACAAATAATTTTCATAGAATATTTGCTATTTCTATTTAGTGTCCTTTAAATGACTTAGGTCATTTAAAATCATACCTTTTTAAGTTAGTTTTGGTTTGTAAAATGAACGTGTGTAAAATTAAGTTTAATCATTAAAAACATAAAAGATGAGCAATAGTAGCAACACAGTAGTAGGATTATTAGCAGGAACAGTAATTGGTGCAACTTTAGGTATTTTATTTGCTCCTGAAAAGGGAATTGTAACAAGACAAAAAATATCTGATGAAGCAGCAGCAGCCAAAGACAAAATTGCAGAAAAAGCATCACAAATTACAGAACAAGTAACCTCTATGGTATCTGACAGCAAAGAAAGTTTAGATACACAATTGGAAAATGTGGTATCTAATGTAAGTCATAAAACAGAAGATGTAATTACCGTTTTAGAAAAAAAATTAAAAGAATTAAAAGAGCAAAATAAGAAATTACAAAAAACTGCTTAGTTTATGAGCATAATTGATGATTTAAGCAATTCTGCAGATAAAGGCTCAAGCGCAAGTAAAGAGCTTATTAATAAATCTTTTGCATATTCTAAGTTAAAGGTATTTCAAATAACGACCTTATCGATTAGTATGCTAACTAAACTATTTGTTTTAGGTGGTTTCTTTTTTTTAGGATTTATTTTTATAGCTCTTTCAGGCGCTATAGCACTTGGAGAATATTTACAAAATATAGCTTTAGGTTACTTAGCAATGGGTTTACTCATGCTCTTTTTTATGCTATTACTATATCTTTTTAGAAAATATTTTGATAAAAAAATACTGACAAAAATGTCTAAAAGATTCTTTAAAGAATCATCCTAAAGAACAGAAATAGTATGAAAATATACCAGAGTTTTGATGAAATAGAAAGAGACTTAAAAAAGGTATCTCTAGAACAACAAATAGCCATAGAAGAATTAAAAATTGTAAGAAGCGATGTAGAACATACTTTAAGACCTATTCGTATTTTAAGCAGTGTTTTTACATTTGCAAGCAGGTATGGTATTTTGTTGCTTATTAAAAAAGTATTCAAATAAAAATTAGTAAGTGACTTAAAAGATAGTCTCCTATGAGTACCTGAAATTTTAAATGATAAATGGTATAAATCCTGTTATTCATGATGTGAATATCAGAACTTTTTATTTTAATATTTTACCAGTGTTTTTTTCTTAAACGGATTCGGAGTATAACGATACTATTCTTTAAAAATCTTTGAAAAATAGCTTCTGATGGTAAAAGCGATGCTGTAAACTACTTGAGAGACCTTTGAGTCTGTATTTTTTAGTTAATCCCTGACACATTCTAAACGAACAGATCTTAATCGGTAACCGTTCTTTTGTATTAAATTTAAATCAGTCTTGTAATTTGGTTTGCTTAAGGCAAGAGTCTATAGAAAGAGTCCTTTGCTGGGTTTTTTTAATATTTTATTTGCAAATTTACGAACAGTTTTTAGTTCACTTTTCATAAGTGATGTTTGTGGTATAAGAGCCTATTTATATAAATTGCTTTAACTCTATTTGGATAATCAGCCAGAACTCCCCAATTAAAATAAAAGGTAAATTAACACATCTTATTTCGCGAGAATTCTATTTGAGTTAAGAATTAATTTTATTGAGTTCAAGTAAACACTATAAACCAAGTAAATTTGTCTTGTACAAATGTTGTACATATTAATTAACATTTAAAAAATAAAAAAATGAGTAATAGTAGCAATACAGTAGTAGGATTATTGGCAGGAACAGTAATTGGTGCAACTTTAGGTATTTTATTTGCTCCTGAAAAAGGGATTGTGACAAGGCATAAAATATCAGATGAAGCGATTGCAGCAAAAGATATGTTTTCAGAAAAAGCATCAGAAAAAGCATCAGAAATAAAAAATCAAGTGACTTCAAACGTTTCTAGCAGTAAAGAAAGTTTAGACACGCAATTAGAAAACGTAGTATCGAATGTAAGCCATAAAGCAGAGGATGTAATTTCGA
>JBNMNV010000058.1:0-14366 GCA_051278125.1 Polaribacter sp.
CAAAAAATAAAGCTGCAAATAATAAGTTTTTCAAATTTTTCATTATTTAAATTAAGTTTTGAATGTTATGCAAAATTGGAGTTTTTGCTTCGTTGGTATGTTAAGTTAATGTTAAGTTTTAACAATACATTAAGAAATTTAAAATCCAAAAAAAACACCTAAAAAACTATTAATGAATTCTTTAGATGTAATTAAATTGTTTAAGAAAAGATAAATTAAAAGTTAAAATTTTAATTTATTAAGTTTTTTTATTCTTTAAATTAAGCATTTAATAATTTTTTAGCAAGTTCCTTACCTAATTCAACCCCAAATTGATCATAGCTATAAATATTCCATAGAATACCTTGTGTAAAAATTTTATGCTCATATAAGGCCACTAACTTCCCTAAAGATCTGGGAGTTAACTTATCAAATAGAATGGCATTGCTAGGTCTATTGCCTTCAAACACCTTAAAAGGTAGTAATGTCGCTATTTTATCTTCATCACCAGAAAATTTTAATTCCAAATGAACTTCTTCTTTTGTTTTACCAAAAGCCAAAGCTTCCATTTGACCGTAATAATTTGCCATTAACTTTTTATGATGATCTTTTAAACCATATAAGGATTCTTTGTAACCAATAAAATCACAAGGAATTAATTTTGTACCTTGATGCACCAATTGCATAAATGCGTGTTGCATATTGGTCCCTGTACTTCCCCAAACCACTGTACCCGTTTGGTAGTCTATTGCATCACCATTTCTATCAACACCCTTGCCATTACTTTCCATAATTGCTTGTTGTAAATAATCTGGAAGTTTCTTTAAATATTGCGAATACGGCAATACTGCCTCAGTTTCTGCTAAATAAAAGTTGTTATACCAAATACTTATTAAAGCTAGAATTACAGGAATATTTTTATCGAATGGCGTGTTTCTATAATGGATATCCATTTCTTCTGCACCCTCTAATAAAGCCTTATAATTATCAAAACCTACAGACAAACTGATCGATAAACCAACTGCAGACCATAATGAAAAACGACCTCCTACCCAATTCCACATCGGGAAAACATTCTTTTTATCAATTCCGAAATCGTCTACAGCTTTTAAGTTTGTAGAAACCGCGACAAAGTGTTTCGGAATATCAAAAATGGTAGCCGATTTTAAGAACCAATTTTTAAGGGTTTCCGCATTTGTAATCGTTTCTTGTGTTGTAAATGTTTTAGATACAACAACAAACAATGTGGTTTCTGGATTCAGTTTTTTCATCACTTCTGAAACATGATCCCCATCAATATTAGAAACAAAATGTGTTGTTAATTGATTCTTATAAAATTGTAAAGACTCTACAATCATATCCGGCCCAAGATCAGAACCTCCAATACCAATATTTACAATATCTGTGATAGACTTGCCGGTATATCCTTTCCATTTTCCAGAAATCACTTTATTGCTAAAGCTTTTTATTTTTCTTAATGCAGCTTGAATTTGTGGTTTTATATTTTTACCATCCACTAAAACAGGTTCATCCGAAGTACTTCTTAATGCAGTGTGTAAGACCTCTCTGCCTTCTGTTACGTTTATAATTTCTCCAGAAAATTGCTTTTCAATGGCATCTTTTAAATCTACTTGGCTTGCTAAATCTACCAATAAACCAATCGTTTCTTTCGTAATTCTATTTTTAGAAAAATCTACTGATAAATCATCAAATACTAAAGAGAAATCTTCTTGCCTATTTTCTTCTTTATATAAATCTTTGATATTGATGTTTTTAATGTCGCTAAAATGATTTGACAGTTCCTTCCATGCATTGGTTGAAGTTGGGTTGATATTTTTCAAAGCCATAATTTAATTTTGTGCTATAATTTCTGTTACTTTTTCTGGTATTTCTGCAGGAACTCGGTTATGATCTAATTGATATTTTAAAGATTGCATGAAATCAAAAAACATGGGTTTCACCTTTTTTTTCATTGGTTCTGCAGCTGGTAATTTTTCTTTTAAAGGATCTACTTGCTTACCATATTTCCAGAAACGATAGCAAACATGAGGACCTCCTGTATTTCCTGTCATACCAACCCAACCTATAACATCACCTTGTTTTACATAATCTCCTTTTTTTACTTTACGCTTGCTCATATGCAGGTATTGTGTAGAATAAGTGCTATTATGTTTAAGTTTTACATAGTTACCATTACCACCTCTTCTAGCTGATTCTGAAACAGTGCCATTTGCAGTAGCAATAATAGGCGTATTAACTCTAGCAGCAAAATCTGTACCTCTATGTGGTTTTACCCGGTTTCCATAATAGGCAATTCTTCTTTTTAAATTATATCTTGATGAGATTCTATATTGAAATTTAATAGGTGCTTTTAAAAATTGACTTCGCAACATTTTTGCACTCTCATCATAATATTCATGAATGTTTAAAATAGAATCCGCTAAAAAACGAAAAGCATATAAATCTTTGCCTTTGTGCCGAAAAACGGCAGATTTTACTTTGCCATATCCCGCAAAAGTAGAATCATCAATAAATTTTTCTTCATAAACAAATTTAAAAGAATCCCCTTTTTGAAGTTTATAAAAATCTAACGTCCAAGCATAAATATCTGCAATTGTCCAAGTTAAATTTGTATTCAAACCCAAGCTATCCATGGTGGCAGAGAGGCTAGATATAATAACACCTTCTATTTCTTTTTCTATAATTTTAATTGGTTTTTTATAGCGAATTGCGGTAATTGTAGAATCTTTAAAATCGAGTATTGTAGCATTTATTTTATCATGCTTGTAAATAAAAATTTGAGCTTTTTCTGTAGAATCTTTGCTTGCTAATATGGTGTATGGTTTTCCTGCTCGAACTCTCCTAACATCAAAAGTATCTTTAACAACCGAAGCAATTTGATTTATTTTAGGATACATTACATGATGTCTGTCTAAAATTACACCAAAACTTTCTCCATTTTTTATGGTATCTTGAATTACTCTGTAGTCATCAATTTTATAACCGAATCTTATCTCTGGAATTTTCTCCACTATTACCGGTGGCAAAGTTGGTTTTGTTTCTTTCTTTTTACAAGAAGAAATAGATAGAATAAAAGCGAATACTATTAAAATTTTTCTCAAGAATTTGTGGCTTTTTGAATCAATTTTCAAAAATACAAATAAAATTGAATTATATGATATCTAATAAGATAAGTTCATGCAAGGTTTCATTAAAAAAATTAAATTTTCCTAAAAGGATTTGCTAAACCTTCGTAAGATTCTAATTCTGCTCTTAAAGAACCTACAGATAGCGAAGCCATCATTTTAATAGGAATTTTATTCGCATCATCAGTAATCCAAATGGTAACACTTTCTTCTGCTTTAAAAACTCGTCCAGACTGAACTAAGGGTCTAAAAATTAAAGAATTTACTTTTCCGAATTTTGTTCTTAAAACTTCTCTTCCGAAAAACTTTAATTTAAAAGGATATACTTGAGAATCCATAAATATATCAATCGCAATTTCATCTCCTTTCTGTAAATTCGTTACGTTTTGATTTCTCAAATAATAAAAAGCAGACATCATGTCTTGAATGTCTAAAATTGAAATTGTTGTATCTTTTTGATGGATAAAATCTTGAACATATGCAATTTTAGCTTTATGATTAAAAGAAGTTATTCTATGCTTTTTGTATCCACCTTCATTAATTTTTCTTTTAAATAGGTATGGCTTAACACTGTCTTTATCAAAGTATGATTCATAAACATCATCTACTTCAAAAAACCATTTAATCATGCCAGAAGTCCAACCTGTACCTTTTGTATAAAAAACCTTTTTACCATTAAAATCCTTTTCTTTTATCTCTAAAACAGCAGTACCAGCTCTTAAAAAACCACTATAGCTCATTTTATATCGCAATGATTCACCACTTTTAAAAGCAATTTCTTTTTTTTGACTAAAAGTTGTTGTTAAAAAAAATAAGGTAAAAATGAATAGGATTTGTTTTTTCATAGAAATCAAACTTATAAAAAAGTAATGACAATTACCGTTCCAAAATGAAAAAAATTAATTACAATGAATTTATCTAGTACGATTTAACGATTAATTTAGATTTTATAATAATTATGTTTAAGAACTATTTTTTTTAAAAGGTTCCCCAATTTTCTAATTCGTTTGTACTCCATAAATAAGGATAAAATATTCTTCTTTGATACTTTGGATGCATATATTTACGCCAACTACTGCCACCAGTAGCTTCTAAATCCTTCTCCTTGCCCCCTAAATACTTGCCAGCAGCATTATAATGAGCCATTACCCATTTTACGTTTACCGTATAGTCATAATGACGCATTGCCTTAATTAAAACCTCATTTTCTTGAACGTCTTTGGGAAGTTGTTTAAATTTTAAAGACAAATTAATATCATTATAATCTTCCATAAAATCGATAAAATCTCCCATATATTTTTTCTCAAAAAGATTTAATAAGGTTGATTTTTGTCCTGTAGTATAGTTTTTACCTGCTGCTTGCCAATACAAATGGTTATATGCGTTTTTAAAAGAAGAGTTTCTATCTATAGTATCTCTAAAACGAGCATCAATTAAATTGATGAGCTCTGTAGATGCAAACTCAATTTTACGATATTGCGCACTTTGAAATCCACTTGCTGGCGTTAGCGTGTTTCTGAATTTTAAATATTGTTCTTTCTCCATGCCCTCTGCCATTACATTGAATGAACTGCATAACATATCAAAATACCTACTAATTCTACCTAAATGCATCGTAAATTTATCTGCAGAAACTTCTTCGGATTTCGCAACCTGATTTATTTCCCATAAAATCATTTTAAACAATAGCTCATTTACCTGATGATACATGATAAAAACCATTTCATCTGGCAATGTTGTTCTAGGAATTTGCAACCCTAAAAGTGCATCTGTCTGAATATAATCCCAATAGGTAATTGGTGTACTCCATAACAAACCCTCTAACATAGCATCCATGGGAACACCTAGTTTGTCATATTTTTCTTCTATTGCTTTTAAAATTTCTTCTCTTTCCATTTATTTAGAATAAAGAAAAGAGAATAAAGAAAAAAGACCAATAAAACTCGTCTGCTCTCTTTTCTTTATTCTCTCTTCTGATTTCTTTTTTAAAGCGTTCCTCTTTTTGCTTGTTCTCTTTCAATAGACTCAAACAAAGCTTTAAAGTTTCCTGCACCAAAACCTCTTGCCCCCATTCTTTGAATCACTTCAAAAAATAAGGTTGGCCTATCCTCTACTGGCTTCGTGAAAATTTGTAATAAATACCCCTCTTCATCTGCATCAATCATAATGCCTAAACCTTTTAGTTTTTCTATATCTTCTTTTAATTCATGACTATGTTCTTCTAATCTTCCAGGAACTGACCTGTAATATTCATCTGGTGGTGTCGATAAAAACTCTATTCCGTTTGCTTTTAATTGTGATACTGTTTTGATAATATCATCCGTAGCAACTGCAATGTGTTGTACTCCAGCTCCTTCATAAAAATCTAAATATTCTTCTATTTGAGAACGTTTCTTTCCTTCTGCGGGTTCGTTTATTGGAAATTTAATGCGCCCATTTCCGTTAGACATTACTTTACTCATTAAGGCAGAATATTCCGTATGAATCTGCTTGTCATCAAAAGATAAAAAGTTCACAAAGCCCATAACATCTTCATAGAATTTTACCCATGAATTCATTTGATTCCAGCCTACATTACCCACCATGTGATCTATATATTTTAAACCTGAAGTTGGCGGATTGTAATCTGATTCCCATTTTTTAAAACCTGGCAAAAAAGTTCCATTATAATTTTTACGCTCTACAAACATATGCACAGTTTCTCCGTAGGTATAGATTCCTGCTCTTACAACTTCCCCATTTTCATCAGATTCTACTGTCGGTTCCATGTAAGATTTTGCACCCCGCTTTATAGTTTCTGCATAGGCTAATCTTGCATCTTCTACCCAAAGTGCTATGACTTTAACACCATCACCATGTTTTACAATATGATCGTTTATGGGCGATTTACTTGTTAATGGCGTTGTTAAAATAATTTTTATTTTATCTTGTGTTAACACATAACTTACGCTGTCTTTCGAGCCCGTTTCTAATCCGCGATATGCGTGCGATTGAAAACCAAATGCAGTTTTATAAAAATGTGCAGACTGTTTTGCATTGCCTACATAAAATTCTACATAATCCGTTCCTAACAATGGAAGGAAATCTTGTGCTCCTTCGAATATTTTTTCTAATGTATACATAACTAAAGCCCCTCTTAATCTCCCCAAAGGGGAGAAACTCAAAACGGGAATTGAGTGTTTTATTTGTTTATAAATTAGCTAATTTCTTTATTTTTGGCACTTCCGTTTACAAACAGGTTTAGCCCAGATTGAGCGGTTTGTTTGAGCTCTTTTTTGCTTTTTGGGCAAAAAAAAGCGAGTAGCGAAAGCTGGAAATAGCTTCTAATAATTATTATTTTAATGAACTTTTTTAGTGCAAACTTTACACAAGAGTGTTTCTTCCCTTTAGAAAGATTAAGATGGGCTTTCCAGCCACGACTTATAATATTCCTCATCAGCAATTTTCATTGCTTCTTCGGTAACTTGCAGCGGTTTAAAGGTGTCTACCATCACTGCCAATTCCCCGGTTTTTATTTTACCAATACTGCGTTCTGTTGCTCCAGGGTGCGGACCGTGCGCAATGCCTGCTGGATGCAAAGAAATATGCCCTTGATCGATGTCGTTTCTGCTCATAAAATCGCCATCTACATAATACAAAACTTCATCAGAATCGATGTTGCTATGATTGTATGGTGCAGGAATTGAGTCTGGATGATAATCATACAAACGGGGCACAAAACTACAGATTACAAAGGTATTGGTTTCGAAAGTTTGATGCACTGGTGGCGGTTGATGAATTCTTCCGGTAATGGGTTCAAAATCATGAATTGAAAGTGCATAAGGGAAATTATATCCGTCGTAACCCACCACATCAAAAGGATGCGAAGCATAGGTCATTTCTATAATATCACCTTGTTTTTTTACTTTGATTAAGAAATCGCCCAATTCATCATGAGTTTCTAGTTCGTGAGGTCTTCTTAAATCTCGTTCGCAAAAAGGCGAATTTTCTAACAACTGGCCGAACCAATTCCGGTAGCGTTTTGGAGTATACACAGGCGAATAAGATTCAACGATAAAAAGTCTGTTGTTTTCGTCATCGAAATCTAACTTGTAAATAATGCCACGTGGAATTACTAAATAGTCTCCGTATTTAAAATCGATATTCCCAAGATGTGTTCTTAATTTTCCAGATCCTTTATGAATGAAAATTACTTCATCGGCATCTGTGTTTTTGTAAAAATAGGTTTTCGTTGATTTTTTTGGCGCTGCTAAAATAATATTGCAATCCGAATTTGTTAAAACAACTTTTCTACTTTCCAAATAGTCGTTTTCTGGCGGAACTTGAAATCCAATAAATTTATAAGATTGAATGTTGTTTGCTTTTGCAATTTTTGGTTTTACAGAATATTGTTTTCCGATATTCTTGACCATAGTAGGTCTGTGTTCGTGGTAGGAATTAGTAGACATTCCGTCGAAGCCAATAGTACCAAACAATTGCTCAGCATATAAGGTTCCGTCTTTTTTGCGGAATTGCGTGTGTCTTTTGGGTGGAATTTTCCCTAATTTATGATAGAAAGGCATTTTCTAATGTATTAAATGATTAATAATTTGAATGATTAAAACCTGAGCATCTTTAGTAGTTTCGAGTTTAGAATCTTATCATGAGAATCCTAAGACACTAAAACAAAGCTCAGTGGAAACATAGGAATTACAGCAAACAACCTCATTCAGGATTACGCTTCATTAAAAACTTTAAGTGTGAAAGTAAATCTAAATACATCTCAATCGATTTAGTGCTTTGAACAAAGATAAGAAAAAGAGAAGTAGTTATTTAAAAAGAAACAAAAAACCCGAAACTTTTAAGTTTCGGGTTTCATAAATATATCATTAAAGTCTTATTCCGTTGGCAAACGTTCATCAATCATTTTTAATGGCATATCTCCCATTAAATCAAAAACGTCTAAAATACTTCTTACGGCATCTTCTTCTTCTACTTGCTCAGTTACGAACCATTGTAAAAAAACTTCGGAAGCAAAATCATCTACACTTCTTGCTTTTTTAAAGCATTTATAAATAGATTGTGTAACTTGAATTTCTTGATCTAAAGATTTTTCATAAATTTCTCTTAGCCCTTCAAATTCATTATTTACCTCTGTAACTGCAGGAGATAAAGATGCGCCACCCGCGTCATTTACAAATTCAAAAATTTTCATTGCATGTCCTCTTTCTTCTTCTGCTTGCTTATAAAAAAAAGCTTTACTATTTACAAGCTCACGCTGATCACACCAAGATGCCATTGCCAAATAGGAAGCAGATGCATGCATTTCTAATGCTATTTGTTCGTTTAAAACATCCATTACCTCCGGATGAATAGTCATTTGTCTTCTTATTGCTGTTTTCATGTCTCTAAATTTTACATCAAAGGTACGTTTAAAATGGGCAGATTTTAGGACTGTAAAAAATTTAAACCCATTCTAAATAAAGCTATTTCAAATTAAAAATCAGAAAAACAATAGGCTAATTCTTCCTTTAAATCTATTAATTTAGAAATTTCTAAAAATACAAGGTGCTTTTTATCGGCGATAAACAACAAAACAAAATTGTCATTCTGAATAATATTTTCCAAGTTTTCTGGAGTGGTTAAAAAATATATTTTATTTCTTAATTGAAGTACTTGTGGAAAAGTAAGCGTCATTACTTTTTCATCTACCTTTAATTGATAGTTACAAAAGGTATGTTTTGTAAGTTGAATAGTAAAGGTTACATCACTTAAAATTCCCATGCAACAAAGTTAATTATTATTTAGAATAAATAAAAATAATAAGTAGGAAAAATAAAAAAAAGTTGGTTGATGAATTTTAGAAGCCCCCTCCAGGTTTTTAAAACCTGAAGGGGCTGAAGTACTTTTATAAACTTTAAGTTAAACCTCAAGTGGTTTTAAAAACCTTTGAGCTCAATAATTTTAATCAATCTTTTTAATCACTGCTTTTGGCGCTTCTTTTCTTGTCCCGTCAAAACCATCCACGCCACCAACGGTTGTGTATTTCATTACATATTTTTTATTTGGATAGATACGTTGATACGCACTTTGGCACATTAATGTAGCTTCATGAAATCCGCAAAGAATTAATTTTAACTTTCCCGGATACGTATTTACATCTCCAATAGCATATATTCCTGGTATATTGGTTTGATAATCTAACGCATTATTTACTTTAATGGCATTTTTCTCTATTTCTAATCCCCAATTTCCAATAGGTCCTAATTTTGGTGACAAGCCGAAAAGTGGAATAAAATGATCGGTTTCAATTGTAAAAGGTTCTCCTCCTTTTTGAATCACAGAAAGACCTTCTACTTTATCAGTTCCAAGAATATCTTTTACTTCTGCAGGAGTTATCAAGGTAATTTTGCCCGCATCTTTTAATTCTTGCACTTTATCTACAGAATCTAAAGCGCCTCTAAACTCGTTTCTTCTATGAATTAAGGTTACGGATGCTGCCACGTCTGTTAAAAAAATGGACCAGTCTAACGCGGAATCTCCACCACCAGAAATTACCACCCTCTTATCTCGGTAAAATTCGGGATCACGAATGATGTACTCCACACCTTTATCCTCAAAATTTGTAATGTTTGGAATTGGTGGTTTTCTTGGCTCAAAAGAACCTAACCCCCCTGCAATGGCAACTATTTTTGCTTGATGTTTTGTGCCTTTATTTGTAGTAACAATAAAAGATTCATCCTCTTGCTTTTCTATAGTCTCTGCCCGCTCTCCTAGTGTAAATCCAGGTTCAAACTGCTTGCATTGTTCTAATAATTTCTCGGTTAAATCTCCCGCTAAAATTTCTGGATATGCCGGAATGTCATAAATAGGTTTCTTCGGATAAATCTCGGAACATTGTCCGCCAGCTTGCGGCAAAGCGTCTATTAAATGACAACGCAATTTTAATAATCCTGCTTCAAAAACGGTAAATAATCCTGTGGGCCCTGCGCCAATGATTAAAATATCTGTTGTAATCATTAATTTAATAGTATAATTTGTTTAAAAGCAACTAAATCACTTATGTAATTTTGTAACAAAAGTCACCTAAAATTTAAGCAACATTAATCACTTCTTCTATTTGTGGAGCGTACTTTTTAATGGTTGCTTCTACGCCGTTTTTTAACGTCATTTGATTTACAGAACAACCTGTACAAGCGCCTTCTAACTGCACTTTTACAATAAAATCTTCTATAGAAAGTAATTTGATATTACCACCATCGCTCATTAAAAAAGGCCGAATTTCTTCCAATGCTTTTTCTACATTATCTAAAGTTTCTTGTGTTGTCATATGTAAAACCCTCTTAACCTCTCCATTTTAACTGCGCTTTTGCAGTCTCGGAAAGAAACTCAAAACGGGTATTTTGTGTTCTTATTTATTTTTAAATAGCAAACTCATTGTTACTCTTTTTTTCATAACATTTGCTCCTCTTTGGGTAATGTTACGATGGTTATTTCTTTTTTACGGCACTACAACCACTCATTGTAGTAATTCTTACCACTTCTGTTGGTGGCAAGTTTTCATTTCTTTTTAATAATTCAGATAGCATTTTCTTGGTAATTTCATTGAAAGACGCCTCTAACGCGGTACCTTCTTGCAAGGCAACAGGATGCCCAACATCACCAGATTCGCGAATACTTTGTACTAAAGGAATTTCTCCTAAAAATTTAGTTTTAATATCTTCTGCTAAATTTTTTGCACCATCTTTACCAAAAATATAATATTTATTACCTGGTAATTCTTCTGGTGTAAAATACGCCATATTTTCTATAATTCCTAAAACGGGAACTTTAATACTATCTTGTTGAAACATTGCAACTCCTTTTTTCGCGTCTGCCAAGGCAATATTTTGTGGCGTGCTTACCACAACAGCCCCATTAATAGGCAACGCTTGTACAATAGATAAATGCACATCTCCTGTTCCTGGAGGTAAATCTATCAACAGAAAATCTAACGTACCCCAATCTGCATCAAAAATTAATTGCTTTAATGCTTTAGAGGCCATTGGGCCTCGCCAAATTACGGCTTGGTTTGGATCTGTAAAAAACCCTAAAGACAATAATTTAACTCCGTAATTTTCTACAGGTTTCATTTTAGAACGCCCCTCTACATTTACAGAAAGTGGCTTTGCTTTTTCAACATCGAACATAATATGTTGCGATGGTCCATATACATCGGCATCTAAAACACCCACGCTAAAACCCATTTTCGCTAATGAAATTGCTGTATTTGCTGTAATGGTAGACTTTCCAACCCCTCCTTTACCCGAGGCAATTGCAATAATATTTTTTATATTAGGAATCTCTTTTCCTCTTATTAAGTTCGGATCTTCTTTTGCAACTGGCTTCTCGACTTTTAAATTAATTTTTACTTCAATTTTCTTGTCAACCTTTGTTTGAATTACTTTCGTAATTTCAGACTCCATCTTCTTTTTTGCTTGTAATGTGGGATTGCTAATCGTTACATCTACAATTACTTCATTTCCAAAAGTAACTACGTTCGTAACGTTCTTATTTTCTATTAAACTTTTCCCTTCTCCCGGAGCAGTAATCGTTTCTAATACTTTGTATATATCTTCTTTACTAAAACCCATAAATCTTTTTTAGACTATTCTTATTTAATCTAGATTGCAAATATACTGCTTCAAAACAAGAAAATAAAACGAATAAATTGTGATTACTTATAGATTAATAGGTGGAGTTTATGAAGCTTAATTTTGTTAAATAATTCAGGTGTTAGAAATAAATTTCTCTGATTTAAAATTTATCTTTTTTTCATAAATATTCCTTAATTTTTGATTCATTTCGAACATAATATCCTAATTAAACTTCCAACTGATTGCTTATAAATTTAAACTATATTTTCTTTAGATGCGATAGAAAACAACAGCACAGCATACGTTATTGTTGTTTTACATTAAAATATAAAGGAAATGGAAACGAATTTTGTCAGTCATTTTGATGTTTATTTGGTATTAGGATAATTCTTCTAAAGGATTCCAAAAAACCTTTTCAAAATCTTGAATTTGATTTTCAAGAACAACAATCCCTTCATTTTCTAGTAATTGTTGCATCAAACTTGTGCCATCAAAATGATGCTTTCCTGTCAATAATCCTTTTCTGTTCACCACTCTATGTGCAGGCACTTCTGTGGTTTGATTATGAGAATTATTCATTGCCCAACCCACCATTCTAGCAGATTTTGCAGCTCCTAAGTAGCTTGCAATTGCTCCGTAACTCGTAACCCTACCAAAAGGAATTTTACGCGCAACCACATATACTTTCTCGAAAAAATTATCTGATTCTTTCATTTTTGTGAAGATATAATTATTTGTGATTATTAGTACGCATCGTTTCTCCGAGAACTAGCACAATTCCATGTATCATTTGAAATTACTGATATAATTCACAGAAAAAAAATGAATTTATTGTAAAAATTATTAGTTCTGGTAATTTTTATACCTCTAAGCGTATAGAAAACTATTTGATTGGCAATTCCAAAAAATCAAAGTCAAAATATAAAATTTACCTAAAATTAGAAAGGAGATTCTTCAATAGCCTCAAATGCTTCTTTTGAATGACTAAAAGCTTCATGATCAAAAAAAGTAATTGGTTACTTTATATTTAGAAAATTAAGCGTATTTTAATCTAAATTGAATATAAGTAATCCATTTATCAACCTCTAGATACTGATTTTCGTAAAAAGTTTGCGTTTTTGTAACTTCCTTAGGTGCTCCCTCATTATGATACACATTATGATTTGCATATAAAATTTCATGTCCTGCTCCCTGCAACAACCCTAAAGTATACCCGTGCATAAACTCTGAATCTGTTTTCAAATTAATAATACCGTCTTGTTTTAAAACATGATGATACTTCTTTAAAAAACTAGGATTGGTCATTCTGTGTTTTGTTCGTTGGTATTTTATTTGAGGATCTGGAAAAGTAATCCAAATTTCTGAAACTTCATTTTTAGCAAAGATAAAATCGACCAATTCAATTTGAGTTCTTACAAAAGCTACATTGTCGAGATTTTCTTCTAGGGCAGTTTTTGCCCCTCTCCAAAAACGTGCACCTTTTATATCGATACCAATATAATTTTTGTCCGGGTTTTTTCTTGCTAATGCAATGGTATATTCACCTTTACCACACCCCAACTCTACAATAATAGGGTTATCGTTTTTAAAAAAAGAATGCCAATTCCCTTGTAAAGAAAAGTTAGTAACAGCCTCTTCCCTTGTAGGTTGAATGACATTTTTAAAGGTTTCATTTTCATTGAAACGCTTCAGTTTATTTTTACTTCCCAAAGTATCGAATTAAGCTCTGTCTTCTGTTCCTTCGTTTAAGAATTTTTTAGATTCCTTCATCCAATACGCAAAAAGAAGAATTAATATGAATAGGAAACCAAAATTTGGTATGTTAGAAATCCACCAACCTGCATCTGCCGTGGCGATTTCTGCACGTATCCAGTTAAAAGGCATAAATAAAATATCAGTAAATAAACTACCAATCCACTCGAAAATATTGCTTGCTATCATAACTTAATTATCTTTACGCGACAAAAATAACAAAAGAATCAATGCTAGCCAATTTTTTAAACAAATCTAAACCGATTAACTTCATTACTTTGTTAATTCTTTTTTTTGTTCTTTTTTTATCTAGTATTTATTTCGCATTTTTTAGGGATGGTTTTACGGGAGATAAACTTCTAAAAAGTGTCATCTTACTTTTCTTTTTTTTATTTATTTTCTTTATTTATAATTTTATTCTCGCCAAAAATAAATTGACGTTCGACAATTCTTACGGCTATTTTTTACTTACGCTATTCATTATTCCAATATTACCCAACTTATTAGATTATAAAATCTTAATAATTACTAGTATTTACCTATTATTTATCCGCAAAATTTATAGTTTACGTTCAGAGAAAAATGTTTTAGAAAAACTTTTTGATAGTGGTTTTTGGTTGGGAGTTTTGTGCATACAAGAACCTCTTTTCATCATATTTCTTTTGTTAATTTCTGTAGCCGCCTTACTACATAAAAAAATAAACATCCACACACTTTTAGTGCCGATTATAGGATTAATTACCCCATTATTTCTTTATTTCACCTACTTTCTTTGGGTTGATAAAACGGAAGAATTTATGAATCTTTTTAAACTTGATCTTAAATTTGACGTTGAAGTCTATGCACAAACAAAATATTTTTGGTTAACAACGAT
>JBNMNV010000059.1:0-14163 GCA_051278125.1 Polaribacter sp.
GTCTCTTCTTTTCTAATTCCTCTTCTAAAACTGCAGTAGTTTCCATTATTTTAATAGAACGACCTACGTTTGTAAGATACTCCTCAGAAGTGTCATCTTTATACAAACGAAAATATAAATCTAAATATTCTTTTGCCTTTTTTAAAAACTCTAATTTTTCTTCAATCGTAGGTTTTTTTAGGTGCAATTCAAAATAAATTGAGGTGCCTAAAGATGCTATTTTTCGATCTGCAATAGTGTCAATGTTTTCAAGTGCGTTCTCAAAATCAGAAAGTGCGGCATTATAATCTACACTGCTTTCTATAGCATTATATGCTCGCTTTATATAAACATTTGCAATCGCAGACTTTTTTTGTGCGTTAATTAAAGTAAATGATATCAGGAAAATTAATGAGAGGATTATTTTTTTCATATTTTCTGTTTTTCACTTGCAAGATAATAAAAATATCTAATTATACGTATAGTTTGTATATTCGTCGATGTTTCCGTCAGCATCAGAGAACAACAGAATTGCTTGTAATTTAGGGTTTTTCTCTAAAAATATTTTACTCTTTTCTAGGCCCATAGCCATAAATGCAGTTGCGTACGCATCCACATCGGCACAATCTATACTGGCAATAACAGAGGCACTTAATAAATTGCTTTCTTTAGCGAAACCCGTTTTAGGATTAATGGTATGCACATACTTTTTTCCGTTCTCAACAACTCTATATTTTCTGTAGTTGCCAGAAGTTGCCATCGATTTGTCTGAAAGATTTATAATCTTAAATCCATCATTATCTATTGCGCTTACGGGGTTTACCAATTGAATAATCCATGGATTATTGTTGTCTTTGGTTCCTTTTGCACGTATTTCTCCACCAATTTCAATTAAATAATTATCAATATTTTTATCATTTAAAAAACGAGCAACAAGGTCAATTGCAAAGCCTTTGGCAATAGAATTAAAATCTAGATATACTTTAGGATGCGCTTTCACAATTTGTCCTTCAATTAATTCTACTTTATCTAAACCAACAAATTGCATATATTCTTTTACTTCGTCATCCGTAAGATTCATTTTTTCTGTTTTGGGTCCGAAACCATATGCATTTACCAAATTACCAACTGTTGGGTCAAAATAACCATCTGTTTCTTTATAAATCTTTTTTGATTTTTGAAAGACTTCCTTAAAAATAGTATCAATAAAAACAACTGTTTCTCCTTGATTCACTTTTGAAATATCTGAAGTTGAAATATAAGTAGATACGGAATTATTAATCCTAAGAAATAAACTATCTAGTTGCTTTTGGTAATTGTCTTTGGCATTTAAATACGTAATTTTGTATGTAGTGCCGAATATTCCGCCCCTTAAAGTAAAGTTTTGCGTTTTTATATCCTGATTACACGATACAAAAATTGTTAAAACTGCAAAAATCAGTAACGTTTTAGTTGTTTCCATAATTTTTTTCATGTTATACAAAAATACAACATAAAATTTTCACAAATTATGGATTACATTTATTAATGTCTATCAATTTTATTAACTTTGTTTTCTAAATTTTATTTGAGATTATGAAAAAAATAACAGTATTATTACTATTATCAACAATTTTAATAAGCTCTTGTGTTTCTAAAAAGCAATTTGTGGATTTAGAAGCAACACAGGCCCAAACCAAAGAGGAGTTACTAAAAACTGAAACAACTTTACAAAAGTATTTAATTGAAAAAGAGAAGCAACAAACCAAATTAGCTGCTCTTGAAGAACAAATTAAATATTTTAAGGATGACAAAAAGACGGCTCTAAAACAAGTAGAAAATTTAACAGTTCTAACGCAATCTTCATCTGAAAATATTAAAAACGTAATTTCTCAGTTAAACGAAAAAGATAAGTATATTAATGGTATTAGAACGGCCATGACTCAGAAAGATTCTATTAATCTTGCTTTAAAATATCACTTAACAAAAAACTTAACAGATGGTATTAGAGATGAAGATATTGAAATAAACGTTGAAAAAACGGTAGTTTTTATTTCAATTTCTGATAAATTATTATTTAAAAGTGGTAGTTATAATGTAAATGATAAAGCTTACTCTGTTTTAGAGAAAATTGCCAAAGTAGTTAAAGATCAACCTAAAATGGATGTGATGATCGAAGGTCATACAGATAACACACCAATTAAGAGAAATTTAATTCAAGATAATTGGGATTTATCTGCTTTAAGAGCTACTTCAATTACCAGAATTTTACAATATAAATATGGTGTAAAACCACAAAGGTTAATTGCAGCTGGTAGAAGTCAATATATTCCATTAGCACCAAATGATACTGCTGAAAACAAATCTAAAAACAGAAGAACAAAAATTATTATCATGCCAGAATTAAATCAATTCTTTAATTTATTAGAGCAAGATGCTTCTAACTAATTATATCTTTTTATAAATCCTAAAACCATCTGAAATTCAGATGGTTTTTTTGTATATAAATTTTTAAAAATAGTAGAGTTGCGCTTATAAGTTGAATTCAAGGTTTTAATAACTTGACTTTCTCAGAAAATTCAAGTAAATTCGTTTAACTTCTGATAAAGTGGATAAAACTAATGTTATCATAATAGTTAACATTGATTAAAAAAAAACGAAAATCGAGAAAATAAATGGCATTATTTAAAATTGAGAAATCTTTAGAATACATAAAGGAAAAACCTTTTCGACTTGAAAAAGAAATTCAAGATTTGACAGAAAGTAATTTAAAGACAATTCTGGGACTTGACTTTGTCAAATCTGAATTTGCCCTAAATAACTTCCGAATTGACACTCTTGCCTTTGATAAAGAAGCAAATGCTTTTGTAATAATTGAATATAAAAGAGATAAGAACTTTAGCGTAATTGACCAAGGTTATGCTTATTTGTCATTAATGCTAAATAATAAAGCAGACTTTATTTTAGAGTTTAATGAAAATCTTGATAAAACACTCAAACGGAATGACGTAGATTGGTCACAATCAAGAGTTTTATTTGTCTCACCAGCTTTTACTAACTATCAACGTGAGGCAATAAATTTTAAGGACTTGCCAATTGAACTTTGGGAAGTCAAAAGATTTGAAAATAATACTGTTTCTTTCGAACAAATACAAAAAGCAGGAGCTCAAGAAAGTATAAAAACTATTTCCAAAACCGACCAAACAATTGACAATGTTGCGAAAGAAATTAAAGTCTATTCGGAACATGAACATCTGGAAAACGCAAGCGAAGAAATTAAGGAATTGTATAAAAAAATGAAAAATGCAATTCTAAATTTCGATAATATAGAAGTCAAACCAAAAAAGAAATATATCGCTTTTGTTTCAGGCAGAAATGTGGTTGATATTCACCCACAAAGAAAAGCATTGAAAATTTGGATTAATATGACAATTGGAGAACTTGACGACCCGAAAGGAATTACAAGAGACGTTTCTTCCACTGGACATTGGGGAAATGGAGATTATGAATTACAAATAAAGTCGGATGAACATTTAGAATATATTTTGAGTCTAATAAAACAGTCGATTAAGAAAAACAAAAAATAACAAAATACCAACACCATATATAATTTATGGCTGTCTTCTTGCCTACTTGCGAAAGTCCTAGCGGACTTTCTTAATGGATAATTATTTCCTAAATTAGTTACTTAAAACACACCACAAACCATATATAAACAGATTAAACGAACCTACTCCAAAACCCTTATAAAATCTTCAAAAGCTACATAATAAGGTTGATTTTTAAAAACAGGACTTTCAACACTTTCTGCATTGGCAATTCCTACACCTGCAAACCAAACTTTAGCATTTTGTTTTTTGGCATGTGCTATAAAAGTTTCCATCCAAAAAACATCGTAGTCATTAGGATTTTGAAGATTAGTCGTTGCTTTCACCAAAACAAAAATGGTGGGTTCTCCTTTTTTAAACAACACATACTGCGGGTGTCTTTTTAACTGGCTATTAATTGCCTGAAACTCATAGCCCATTTTTTCTAACTTTTCGCCAACAATATTCATTGCCAAATTATGCAACTCTTGTGCGGTTAAAATCTGCATTATTTCTTTTTATTATGCTTGTTATAATTTTTATCACCTCTCGTTTTTGGCTTCTTATATTTCTTGGCAATTTCTCTTCTATAAGAACCTCCTAGGTTTACTTGACTGTTCTTTTCGCTCTTTTCATGAAAAGCAGCTCCTGGAACATATTCTAACGATGTTCTGTTTTTAGAAATACCTTGATCTTCTCTAGGGCGTTCATCTTCTGTTAGCAAAGTAGAAATTTTAACCTCTTCCGGCAGTTCTAAAACTGGAATTTGATAGTCCATTAAAGCCTGAATACTTTCTTTTGATTCTTGTTCCTTTTCTGTTGAAAATAGAATTGTTTTTCCCTCTTTTTCAGCACGACCCGTTCTACCAATTCTGTGCATATAATTTTCAGGAAAATCTGGTGTATCAAAATTAATAACGTGACTTACATCATCAAAATCTAGACCACGCGCCATCACATCTGTAGCGACTAAAATTCTATTTTTACCTTCATCGAACTGTCTAATAGATCGAATTCTATAATTTTGTGTTTTGTTAGAGTGAATAACACAGCTTTCGCTGCCAAAATCCTCTTCTAAATGTTTAAAAAGCAAATCTGCAGTTCTTTTAAAACCGACAAAAATTAATACTTTCTGAAAATTTTCTTTATCCTTTAAAAAATGATTTAACAAGTTAACTTTTGTAAAAAAGTTAGGGACATTGTAAGATATTTGTTCAATATTATCGAGTGGGGTTCCGCTAACCGCCACCGAAATTTTTTCAGGATTTTTAAAGAAATCATTAATCAACAAATCAACATCTTCAGTCATCGTTGCAGAAAACAACACATTTTGTCGTCTTTCAGGAAGTATATCAAAAATATTCATCAATTGAAATCGAAATCCTAAATCTAGCATCACATCAACCTCATCAATCACCAATTTCTGAATCGATTTTAGTTTTAACGCATTGCTCAATCCTAAATCATACAAACGTCCTGGCGTTGCTACAATAATATCTTGCCCTTGCAAAATAGCTTGTTTTTGAGTGTTGATGTTTGCACCACCATACACCCCTAAAATACGCACATTTATATATTTTGCTAATTTTTCAATTTCATCAACTACTTGCAAAACCAATTCACGCGTGGGAACTAACACTAAAATTCTTGGGTGTTTTTGTTCAGAAAACTTTAAATCACGCAGAATTGGCATCATATAAGCAAATGTTTTACCAGTTCCTGTTTGCGCAATTCCCACAATATCTTTACCAGATCTCACCACAGAAAATGCCTGTTCTTGAATGGGCGTTGGGTTCTGAAAACCCAAATCGTCAATACCATATTGAAGTTGATTTGATAAGTCTAAATCTTTGAAAGTCATTGTCTAAATTTTATGCAAAGGTACGTTTTTATAAAAAAGTGTATCAATAATGATTTCAGTTTTAATATTGTTAATTTTGTCGTGAAATTCAATACCAAAAAATGATTACAGATACGCATACACATTTATATTCTAATCAGTTTAACGAAGACCAAGCTGCAATGATGCAACGCGCAAAAGACGCCGGTGTTTCTCGTTTTTTTATTCCTGCAATAGACTCAACATATACAGATAGTATGATGCAATTAGAAAAAAAATTCCCAAAGGATGTATTTTTAATGATGGGCCTGCACCCTACTTCGGTAAAAGATAATTATTTAGAAGAATTAGCACACGTAAAAGAGTGGATTGATAAAAAATATTTTTATGCAATTGGCGAAATCGGTATTGATTTATATTGGGATAAAAGTTTTTTACATCAACAGCAAGAAGCTTTTAGAACCCAAATACAATGGGCAAAAGAAAAAAAACTACCAATTGTAATTCATTGTAGAGATGCTTTTGACGAAATTTTTGAAGTTTTAGAAACCGAAAAAAGTGAAGATTTAAGAGGAATTTTTCATTGTTTTACAGGAACTTTAGAGCAGGCACAACAAGCCATTTCTTACAATATGAAATTAGGCATTGGCGGTGTAGCTACCTTTAAAAATGGTAAAATTGATACATTTCTAAATAAAATAGACATGAAACATATTGTTTTGGAGACCGATTCGCCATACCTAGCACCTATTCCTTTTAGAGGAAAAAGAAATGAAAGTGCCTACATTACGAAGGTTGTTGATAAATTAGCAACTATTTATGGTCTATCTTTTAAAGAAATAGCTTCCATTACAACACAGAACTCTAAAGATGTTTTTGGA
The DNA here is from genome assembly GCA_051278125.1 of Polaribacter sp. Taxonomy (GTDB): domain Bacteria; phylum Bacteroidota; class Bacteroidia; order Flavobacteriales; family Flavobacteriaceae; genus Polaribacter. Next base: position 6,267 of record JBNMNV010000059.1, read on the forward strand.
ATATAATGGAAGAAAAACAAACCACCTACTACAAAACACCCATAGGAATTGCTAAAATAACAGGAGATAAAAACGGAATTCAATCTATTTCTGTTTTAGATGACGGAACCATTTCAGAGGATGTATTAAGAGCAAAAACTCCGGAATACCTGCAAGACTGCGTCGTGCAACTAGAAGAATATTTTAACGGAAAAAGAGCTAGTTTTAACCTAACGGTAAACCCAAAAGGAACCAAGTTTCAAATAAAAGTTTGGAAATCGTTATTGAAAATTAACTACGGCAAAACAAAAAGTTATTTAGAACAGAGTAAAGCTTTAGGCGACATAAAAGCCATTAGAGCCGTGGCAGCCGCCAATGGTAAAAACCCCATTTGGATTATTATTCCTTGTCATCGAGTTATTGGTTCTGATGGTTCTTTAACAGGTTATGCTGGCGGAATTTGGCGTAAAAAATGGTTATTAGCGCATGAAAATCCGGTAAAACAACAATCTCTTTTTTGATTTTAGTTCATTTATTATCAAATAAATAGTTTTTATTTTTCTACAATTACTGTATATTTGAACACCATCAAATTAAATTATGAGTACAGAAACATTAAAAATAGCATTCGCACAAAAAATATTAGCTATTTCAGATACTAAACTACTTAAAAAAATAAAATCACTTATAGAACATGAAAGTGTAATAGGTTATGAGGTAAATAACACACCCATTTCTGTAAATAATTATGTACAAGAAATGGATTTGAGCATAAAAGCTATTGAAAACAAAACAGCTACTTTATACACAACAGAAGAAGTGAGAAAAAGAATCATTGATGCAAATAATTTGGGATAGTAAAGCAAAAGAAGACTTAAATGAAAACATCAACTATATTGCTAAGAAAAGTTCACAAAATGCTTTAATGGTTTTAAATACACTTTTAGAACTACCAAAATCTCTCATAAAATTTCCTAATTCTTACCCAATAGAACCTTTTTACAATAATGAAAATGTTCGTTTTATTACAAAATGGACCTTTAAAATGGTTTACTATATTAGCAAGGATGCCATTTATAGTATGCGTGTTTTTAATACGAATATGCAACCCAACAGAATTTTAGAAAAATAACAACATATTTTTACGTTATCTACGTTTAGTTTTATATGCTACAAAGAATTCTATTTATCTTCTTGTTTTTCGTTGGATTTTCAATCCAATCGCAAACCATATCTACAGATTTTAGAAAGAAAATTATTGAAGTAAAAACAGATACCATTCAATTAGATTCTGTTCCGATCAATCCCCAAAGATTTAAGATTTTAAACACCGAGAAAAAGAGGGTTTTAGCATCCGAATATCGTATTAATTTCAGTGAAGCAATTTTAATTATCAACTCAAAAAAATATCCAAAAATTACGGTAGAATATTTTAGAATTCCTGAATTTATTACGAAAGTATACCGTCCATTTGATGAAAAACTCATTCTACAAAACACGCCTAACAACGGAACCTTATATAGTTTAACCACTAACAAAAAAACTTCTGACATACAACTTTTTGATGGTTTACAAACTAGGGGTTTTATTAGCAGAGGCATTACTACTGGTAATAACCAAAATGCTGTGACCAACTCGGCTTTAGATTTAGAAATTTCAGGAAAACTATCAAAAGATGTTACCTTAAGAGCTAATATTTTTGATACCAATATTCCCATTCAAGATAATGGATACTCACAAAATTTAACCGATTTTGATCGCATTTTTATTGAAATGTTTAGTGATCATTGGCGTGTGAAAGCAGGTGATATTTCTTTAAAAAACAACAGCAGCTTCTTTTTGCCTTTTACCAAACAAATTGCAGGGCTAGAAGTTGAAGCCAATCTTACCGAAAAGCTAAAAGTAGCTGCTTCTGGAGCTGTGGTTCGGGGTAAGTTTAATAACTTTAGGTTTGTTGGTGTAGAAGGAAACCAAGGACCTTATAAACTTTTTGGAGCCAACAATGAAGCCGCAATATTAATTATTGAAGGTAGCGAGCAAGTTTTTGTGAATGGGGTGCTACTAAAACAGGGAGAAAATAATGATTATACGGTCAATTATAATTTAGCCGAACTGACTTTTACCACTACTTTTCCGATAACGAATGATATGAGAATTACAGTAGAATTCCAATATTCAGATCGAAATTATACGCGTTTTATCACCTATGAAAAAGCAACCTATGAAAGTGATAAATTTCAGATTTCTGGTTATTTTTATGCTGAAAATGATGCCAAAAATCAACCTTTACAACAAAGTTTAACCGAGGAGCAAAAACAGATTTTAGCAAATGCGGGCAACAATACGGATGCTATGATTGCTGAAAGTGCTTTTATAGATGCTTTTAACGAAAATAAAGTTTTGTATCAGAAAATCAGCACTGCAAATGAGGAATATTTTGAATATTCCACCAATCCAAATGATGAATTATACAGCGTAAATTTTTCTAATGTTGGTTCTAATCAGGGTGCTTATATTCTAGAAAATACAATAGCTATCGGCAGTATTTTTAAATTTGTTGGAAATAACCAAGGGAATTACAATCCTATTATTCGTTTAATTGCTCCGACAAAATCGCAATTCCTTATTGTAAAATCAGGCTACCAGCCTACCCAAAAAACAAATTTAGAAACTGAAATTGCCTTGAGTAATAACGATGCCAATTTATTTTCTACGATTGATGACAATCAAAATAAAGCCCTTGCTGCAAAAATTGGTTGGCAACAGGTTTTAATCGATAAAAAATGGCAGGTATCTGCCAATATCAGTCATGAATATGCCCACAAAAATTTTAGAAGTATTCAGCGTTGGGAATCTGTCGAATTTAATAGAGATTGGAATATTTTAACGAATAACGCTACTAAAAACTATTTTCAGTCTGAACTTTTATTAAAAAACAAAAAGAAAGACTTTATTTCGTATCGATTTAATAACTTGAATTATACGGATACTTTTAACGGAATTAAACACGAGTTTCAATCGAGAATTAACTTCGACAAAACAACTTTTTTTGCCGATGCAAGTTTCTTGGCAAATACCTCAACTTTAGAAGATAATTCCTTCTTGGTAGCAAAAGCAAAAGCTGAACACTCTTTGAATACCACTTGGTTTGGCGCATTGATTAACTTTGAAACAAATAGCAGAAAAAATATTGAAACGCAAGATTTTATCAATACAAGTCATCGTTTTAAAGAATACGAAACCTATGTAGGCCTTGGAGATTCCGCCAAAGTATTCGCTAAAATTGGTTTTAATTATAGAGAAAATGACAGCATAAAATTAAACCAATTCACGGAAATTAATCAAAGAAAAACTTTCTACATCAACAGCAAACTCATCAAAAATAAAAAGACCAATTTAAGTGTGTATGCCAATTATAGAATTACTAAAAATAGCTTTGCAGAGGATGAAAAAGCGCTTAATTCCAGGTTAATTTTTAACCAGAAACTATTCAGTAACTTCATCAATTTAAGCTCGGTTTATGAAACCTCATCGGGCAATGTTGCGCGACAAGATTTTATTTATGTGCAAACCGAACCTGGTTTGGGCTTTTATACTTGGATTGATTATAATGCTGATGGCATCAAGGATTTTAATGAATTTGAAATTGCCTTGTTTCAAGATCAAGCAAATTATTTACGTTTGCCAAAACCTAACTTACGTTTTATTGCCACACAACGAGCAAAATGGAATCAAACCTTCACAATAAATCCTAGAAATTGGGGAACAAAAACAGGCTTTAAAAAATTAATTTCTCACTTTTATAATCAGAGTTTTTTATCCGTAGAAAATGAACAAGAAAGAACTGAAAATTCATTTCAATTAAATCCGTTTGATTTTAATGAAAATTCTTTAGTACGCCTAAATTTAAACATTAGAAATAGTTTGTATTTCAATAAAGATTTACAAAAAAATAGTATGACTTTTACCCATGGAAACTCAAAACTAAAACAGCAATATTTTACTGGAAATCAAGAAAATAACATCATTTTACAACGATTAGATTATGAACATAAATTTGCGGATTTTTGGTTGCTAAACTTTATGGGCAAAAATTCTTTAAACACCCTTGAAACAGAAAATTTCACCGATAGAAACTTTAAAATACAGGCCTATGAAATAAATCCAAAAATTAATTTTTTATACAATGAAAACAATCGTTTCTCTGCTTTTTATCACTTTAAAGATAAAAAAAATCAGGTTCAAAATTTAGAACAATTACAACAACAACAATTCGGAATCGAATATTTTTTTATCGGAAAAAAGAAAAATCAAGTTTCAGCAAACCTCAATATTTTTTTAAACGATTTTTCTGGAGATACTAATTCGCCTGTCGCCTATCAAATGTTAGAAGGCTTGCAGGCTGGTAAAAATTATACCTGGAGTTTATTATTTAACCGAAAATTGAACTCATTTTTAAACCTAAATCTCAATTATTTAGGGAGAAAAAGTGAAAATTCTAAAGCCATTCATACGGGTAGTGTGCAGTTAAGAGCTACCTTTTAATTTGTTAAATTTTAGTGTTTGCAATAATTAATACAGTTTTATTTAAAAAAAAATCTTTCCTTTGTAGCAGTATGTTAAAGACTTTTGCACTATTTTTATCAAGCTTAATTCTCTTACAGAGTTTAGATATTGGTTTAGAAGATATTTCTAAAATCAATGTATTGTTAGAACATGCCCAATTTCATCAGGAAAAATATGGAGATTCTTTTGTTGATTTTTTAATTGAGCATTACGGAAGTAATGAGCATATATCAGATCAGCACAAAGAACACAAAGACTTACCTTTTAAGAAAGACCGTATAACCCATACTCATTTACCTTCTGTTTTTACTTTAAACGCACAAATTTTAGAATTGAAAAAAAGTGTTATCGTTCAAACTCAACAAAATTATTTCTACAAAGAATCGTATTCTTTCTTTGAAAAATCTTCTGTTTTTCAGCCACCCAAATTCGCATAATTCAAATAGTAACTTATAATCTTGTTGTTAACGAACAGGTATCTATTAATTTTTATTTTATTATGAATTATGTTAGAAAACATCATAAAATTCAGCTTAAAAAATAAGCTAATTATCTTTTTATTTATTGCATCCGTTGTAGGTTTTGGTATTTATTCTTTAACCCAAATTCCTATTGGTGCTGTACCCGATATTACCAACAATCAGGTACAAGTTATTACCACATCACGCAATCTTTCTACGCAAGATGTAGAACAATTTATTACCTATCCGGTTGAGTTAGAGATGGCTAATTTACCTGGCGTAGAAGAGATTAGATCGGTCTCAAAATTTGGTTTATCAGTTGTAACCATTGTTTTTAGTGATGATATGGGAACATACCTTCCAAGACAACTCATTGCAGAAAAAATTAAATCTGCTTCCGAGAAAATTCCGCAAGGTTTTGGAACTCCACAAATGGGGCCTATAACCACCGGTTTAGGAGAAATTTATCAATATATTTTAGACGTAAAACCTGGCTATGAAGACCGCTACTCGACAACAGAATTAAGAACAATACAAGACTGGATTGTGAAACGGCAGCTTTCTGGAATTCCAGGTGTTGTAGAAGTAAATACTTGGGGTGGGTTTTTAAAGCAATATGAAGTTGCTATTGACCCAAACAAGCTAAATGCAATGAATATCTCTATAGCAGAAGTATATGACGCTTTAGAAAAAAACAACAGTGTTGCTGGGGGTGGTTATATAGAAAAAACCAACGAAACTTTTTTTATTCGTGGTGAAGGTTTGGTAAAAACTTTGGAAGACATTGGCAACATCGTAGTAAAAAACGAAGGTTCGCCAATTTATATAAAAGACGTTGCCAAAATTGGTTTTGGAAGCGCTACTCGTTTTGGTGCCATTACAGGAAATGGACAAGGAGAAAAAGTTCTTGGACAAATTATGATGCTAAAAAACGGGAATTCTAAAGAAATTATAGACGCAGTAAAAGAACGTGTTGCCTCCATTCAAAGCTCTTTGCCAGAAGGTGTTTTTATCAATGGTTTTTTAGAACGAAGTGAATTGATTGGAAAAACAACCTTTACTGTTGCAGAAAACCTAATTTTAGGTTCATTGATTGTGATTTTTGTGGTGGTTTTATTGTTGGGAAATTTACGCTCTGGTTTGGTGGTTGCTTCAGTAATTCCTCTGTGTTTACTTTTTGCCATTTCTTTAATGAATATTTTTGGTGTTGATGCCAATTTAATGAGTTTAGGTGCTATTGATTTCGGGATCATTATTGATGGAGCCGTAATTATTGTTGAATTTATTGCCTATCAAATTATTAAAAAAAGTGAAAACCTAAAATCACTTACTGAAGAAGCTAAACAAGAAGAAGTTGATGCAATTACCTTAAAAAGTGCTTCAAAAATGATGAATTCTGCCATTTTTGGGCAACTTATTATCCTCATTGTTTTTATTCCAATTTTATCTTTAAGTGGTGTTGAAGGAAAAATGTTTAGACCCATGGCGTTAACTTTTAGTTTTGCCTTAATAGGTGCAATGCTATTTTGTTTAACCTACGTTCCAGTGGTTTCTTCATTATTTTTAAAGCCTGAAAAACAATCCCCAAAAAACATTTCTGTGCGTTTAATGAAAGTGTTAAACTCATGGTACAAACCTGTAATTCATTGGGCGTTGTTTCATAAAAAACTAGTTATTGGTTTTGCGGTGTTTCTTCTAGCATCTAGTATTTGGTTATTTAGTACAATGGGAGGTGAATTTGTACCCACTTTAGACGAAGGTGATTTTGTAATTCAACCTGTTTTAAAAACAGGAACATCACTCGGAAAAACCATAGAAACGACTACACAAATTGAACAAATTTTGTTAAAAAACTTTCCAGAAGTAGATCAAGTAGTGAGTAGAATTGGCGCTGCAGAAGTTCCAACAGACCCTATGTCTATGGAGGAAAGTGATGTCATCATTAAATTAAAACCAAAAGGCGAATGGACCTCTGCAGAAAGCAAAGACGAACTGGCAGATAAATTTAAAGAGGCTTTATCAATTATACCGGGTATGGAAGTAGAATTTACCCAACCCATAGAAATGCGTTTCAATGAGTTAATTACTGGGGTAAGAGCAGATGTTGCTATCAAAGTATTTGGGGAAAATTTATCAATTTTAGCCAATAAAGCGAACGAAATAAAAGAATTGATTAAAAATGTAGAAGGAGCATCAGACATTATTATTGAAAAAGTTGAAGGGTTACCACAAATGAGTGTGACCTACAACAGAAGTAAAATTGCACGGTATGGTTTAAATATTTCTGATATCAATGAATTAATTTCTATGGGATTTGCTGGCGGAATTGTTGGAAATGTTTTTGAGGGAGAAAAACGTTTTGATTTGGTGATTCGTTTAGATGAAAGAAATCGTAAAAACCTAGCCAGTCTTCAACATTTATATGTGGATGCGCCTAATGGAAACAAAATCCCGTTAAGTGAATTAGCAGAAATCAAATATACAACTGGTCCTGCGAAGATTTCTAGAGATGACACCAAACGTAGAATTGTTGTAGGAATAAACGTAAGAAACAGAGATTTACAATCGGTAGTAGATGATGTTAGAAATATTATACAAAGTAAACTGAAACTGCCCGCCGGCTATAGTGTAACGTATGGTGGTCAATTTGAAAATCTACAAAGTGCCAAAGCACGATTAATGATTGCGGTTCCTATTGCCTTAGTATTAATTTTTATCTTATTGCATTTTGCCTTTGGTTCTATAAAAGAAGCCTTAATGGTGTATTCTGCGATTCCTTTATCTGCTGTCGGTGGTATCTTATTTTTATGGCTGCGAGATTTGCCTTTTAGTATTTCTGCAGGTGTAGGTTTTATTGCGCTTTTCGGTATTGCAGTACTTAACGGAATTGT
>JBNMNV010000060.1:0-14158 GCA_051278125.1 Polaribacter sp.
GAGAAAACGGCAAATCTGGTGGAGAAGGAGAGGGTCCTAATGACGATTTGGATGGCGAATTGTATGAAATTTTTAAACAACAATCTCAATTAAGGCAAGAACTACAAAATGCTATCAAAGAAAGTGAAAATCCCAATGGAAATGCTAAAAAAGCATTAAAAACCATGGAAGATTTAGAAAACGAAATCTTGGAGAAAGGTTTTAACGCTGGCACACTTCAAAAAATGCAAAGTCTAAATTATGAATTATTAAAATTAGAAAAGGCAGCATTAGAACAAGGAAAAGATAAAAAACGAAAGGCTACCTTGAATCAAATAGAAAATCAGAGAAATAAAGTGAAAACTTTACAATTTAAGAAGCAGTTTTATAATCAAATGGAGATATTAAATAGACAAACCTTACCTTTGCAGCAAAATTATAAAAAGAAGGTCAGAGAATACTTTTCTGACTCTAAGAAAGAGTAATTATGATAACGGTTAATTATGAAACTGAATTTGCTTTAGAAAACCAAACTCAATTAGAAAGTTGGATTGAGAAAGTAGTTTCAGATAAAGATTTTGAACTTGGTGAAATCAATTATATTTTTTGTGATGACGAATATCTTTTAAAGTTAAATGTTGAGTTTTTACAACATGATACCTTAACAGATATTATTAGTTTTGATAATTCTTTAGGTAAATTAATCAATGGAGATATTTTTATTTCCATAGAAAGAGTTAAAGAAAATGCCAAAGAATATAACGTAACTTTTGAAGAGGAACTCCATAGAGTTATGATTCACGGAATTCTGCATTATATGGGTCTAAAAGATAAATCTGCTGATGAAAAAATGGTGATGAGAAAGGAAGAAAACAAGGCTTTATTGGGTTTAAAGTTTTGATAATCAATTTAATAAAATAAAAGTTTCACGTGGAACGCTAATATAATGAGTTTATTTTCAACAACATACGATGTAATTGTAGTAGGAGGTGGTCACGCAGGAAGTGAGGCCGCTGCCGCTGCTGCAAATATGGGTGCACATACTTTATTAATCACAATGAATTTGCAAAATATTGCGCAAATGAGTTGTAATCCTGCAATGGGAGGAATTGCTAAAGGTCAAATTTTAAGAGAAATTGATGCTTTAGGAGGTTATAGCGGAATTGTAACAGATAAAACAGCTATTCAGTTTAAAATGCTAAACAAATCTAAGGGACCTGCAATGTGGAGTCCAAGAGCTCAATCTGACAGAATGCAATTTGCAGAATGTTGGAGAACGATGTTGGAGCAAACAGAAAATGTAGATTTTTACCAAGATTCTGTAAATGGATTACTGTTTGATGAAAACAAAATTATAGGCGTAAAAACAGTTTTGGGTTTAGAAATAAAAGCCAAGACGGTTATTATAACTGCTGGTACTTTTTTAAATGGTTTGATTCATATTGGTGATAAGAGTTTTGGTGGCGGTAGAGCTGGTGAAGGAGCATCAACTGGAATTACTGAAGAATTGGTTGCGAAGGGTTTTGAGTCTGGTAGAATGAAAACAGGAACGCCTCCAAGAGTTGATGGAAGATCTTTAGATTATTCTAAAATGACAGAGCAGCCTGGGGATGAAATTACAGAAAAATTTTCTTATTTACCTTCTACAAGTGCCTTGAAAAAACAACGATCTTGTTGGTTAACATATACAAATCCTGAAGTACATAATTTGTTGCGAGAAGGATTTGATAGATCACCAATGTTTAATGGTAGAATTAAGTCTACAGGACCAAGATATTGTCCTTCTGTTGAAGATAAAGTAGATAGATTTGCAACGAAAGATAGACATCAAATTTTTGTGGAGCCGGAAGGTTGGACAACCGTTGAAATGTATGTAAATGGGTTTTCAACTTCGCTTCCAGAAGATATTCAAGACAAAGCGATAAGAGCGGTTGAAGGTTTTGAAAACGTAAAGTTTTTAAGATATGGGTATGCAATTGAATATGATTTTTTTCAACCAACACAATTAAAGCATTCTTTAGAAACCAAGTTAATTGAGAATTTGTTTTTTGCAGGTCAAATAAACGGAACAACGGGTTACGAAGAGGCGGCTGCACAAGGTTTAATGGCTGGTGTAAATGCGGCTTTAAAAACGCAAGGCAAGCAACCTTTCATCTTAAAAAGAAACGAAGCGTATATTGCTGTTTTAATTGATGATTTAATTACAAAAGGAACAGAAGAGCCTTATAGAATGTTTACTTCTAGGGCAGAATATAGAACGTTGTTAAGACAAGATAATGCAGATTTAAGATTAACTCCATTAGGGTATAAACTTGGTTTGGCATCAATAGACCGCATGGAAAGAGTTCTTGAAAAACAACGTAAAACAGATTTATTAATTAAATTTTTAAACGATACGAGTGTTCGTCAAGAAGAAATAAATCCGATTTTAGAGGGTAAAAATTTAGCTTTAATTAATCAATCTATGAAGCTGTTTAAAATTGCAGCAAGACCGCAGTTAAGTTTTTCTGACTTTAAAAATCTTAAGAAATTAAGTAAATTTTTAGAAGAGCACTCTATTGACAATGAAATCATAGAGCAAGCTGAAATCCATTTAAAGTATTCGGGTTATATCAATAAAGAAAAGAACAATGCGGATAAATTAAACAGATTAGAGAATGTAAAAATTCCATCTTCGTTTAATTATCAAAGACTACAATCACTGTCTTTAGAAGCTAGAGAAAAATTAGGAAAGATTCAACCAACTTCAATTTCTCAAGCGAGCAGAATCAGTGGAGTTTCTCCGAGTGATATTTCTGTTTTGTTAGTTCATATGGGCAGATAAAATTTAAAAATTTTAACGATGTTCCTCGTGGAACAATTAAAAATAAATGGGAAAAGAAATAGACTTATATAAAAATTTACAGCCTTTTTTAGATTGTAAAGATTATACAGTTTCTAGTGAAATATATCAGATAAAAAAGAACGTTATCTTTGATATGTTAGTCACGCTTCCGGTTCCTAAAAATTTAGCTGCGTATTATAAAAGCGAGAATTATATTTCTCATACAGATTCTAATAAGTCACTTTTAGATAAGGTGTATCAAGCAGTAAAAAATATCACTTTAAAAAGAAAATTAAAGCTGATCAATTCTTTTACAACATCCTCAAAAAATATTTTAGATGTCGGAGCAGGAACAGGAGATTTTTTAAGTGTTTGTAAAAATAATTCTTGGAATGTTTTTGGAACAGAGCCTAGTTTAGATGCAAGAAATATTGCGGAACAAAAAGGAATTATTTTAAATGAAGATTTATCTGAAGTTCAAAATCAAAAATTTGATGTAATTACACTTTGGCATGTTTTAGAACATGTAGGAAATTTACAGGAATACATTTTAGCATTGCATACTTTACTTTCCGAAAATGGTCGTTTGTTAATTGCAGTTCCTAATTTTAAAAGTGACGATTCAAAATATTATAAAGAACATTGGGCTGCTTTTGATGTGCCAAGACATTTATGGCATTTTTCTCAAACAGCAATCTCTAAATTATTTTCTGAGGTAAACATGGTGGTAACAAAAACAATCCCTATGAAATTTGATGCGTATTATGTTGCTCTGTTAAGCGAGAAATATAAAACGGGAAAAATGAACCCAATACAATCATTTTATAGAGGGTGTATTTCTAATTGGAGAGCAAAAAAGACAAATGAGTATTCATCTTTAATTTATGTACTTAAAAAGCAGTAAAAAACGATTTTAAAAACAGTTATTTTAATGCTAATTTGTTTTGTATAGAATTACTTTGGTGAAAATAGAAAAGGGCTTAAAACGCGAGTTTTAAGCCCTTTTCTTATAAGTAAAATAGATTATAATGTTGTTTTTAATAGGTTTTAATTATTTAATAAATAAACACCCCAAACTGTAATGATAAAATAGACGGCTAACGACATTGCTCCTGCGTAATCTTTTGCAAGACGTTGTCCTATTAACAAAAAAATCAAAGTAACGGCACAAAGCTCTATTCCTAATAAAGCAATTTCTTTTGCGCCAGAGGTATATAATTGGTAAACTCCAAACAACATTAAAACTCCGGCAACAATTTCTAAAATTAAAATAACGGCTAATAATAAAGGAACACTATTTTTTAAGGGTGAGTTTTTAAAATGATCTTCGATAAAAGAAACATTCCCTTTCCAATCCAAAAGTTTGTCAATTCCGGATTGTAAAAAAGTTACGGTTAAAAATAATAAGGTTAAAATTTCTGCTGGAAAGTGTGTGATGAATTTCATAATGTTTGTTTGATTTATTTCTGATTAATTTATTATCTCAAATCTTTAGGGTCAATTATTTTTTCTTCTAACAATTGTTTAATGACAATTTCTGTCATATCACTTTTAAAGGTAAATTCATAACGAATATCAACAACATATGCCTTTAAACGCATTTTTAAATACGAACGACCTTGTTTTACCTCGTTAAAAAATAACACGAAAATAGGTTTATTTAAATAGATATATTTAGAAACCTGCGCAGATTCATTTGCTATTTGACGAACACGTTTTGTATCCACAGTAATTGGTAAATAAATTTCTGCTACAACCTGGCAATTTGCTTCGCCAGTATTTGAATTTGAAACAGATTGGTTCATTAATTCGCCATTTGGAATACTAACCAAAGAATCATCTGCAGTTACAATTCTGATAGAACGCAAACCAATTTCTACAACTTCACCATAATGACTACCAACTTCAATTTTATCTCCCACAGAAAATGGTCTGTCTAACAATATAACTACACCTCCAAAAATGTTCTTAATAATGTCTTGTGATGCAAAACCAACAGCAATACCTAAAGATGCAGAAACTGCGATTAATGTGGCTAATGGAGGTTGAAAAATGCCCACAATTATTATTATTAAAATCAATATCCAACCAAAAATTTTAACGATAGGAATAATTCCTTTTATGGTAATTCTGTGGTTGGTGAATTTCTCTGCAAAACGCTCTAACATTGAAACAATAAAACGTATCAGTAAATATCCTAAAATTGCAAATATTAAAGCCCAAATAATTTTTCCTGCTGAAAAAAATTCCCAATCTAATGGCGGTTTTAAATTTTCTGAAACTTTATCTTTAACCGTTTTCGTTGCTGTTTCTATGGCTGTTTTTGTTTCATCTTTTTCAATAACAGTAAGCGTATCATTAGCAACTTTTATAGTATCAATTTGTTGTATTTTTAATGAATCAACTTCTTGATAAAAGTTTTTATTTTCTTTTGCGACTAATAAATTAGCCAAAATCAAAAGAAATAGAATGACTATTTTTTTCATTTTGTATATTTAATGTATCACATTTTTACTCTTTAATAATGCCGTAACTTGTCGAAATAACAGAATATTTATAACGTAGTATTCTCCATCTTCTATGGTTAAAATTCCGTTTACATATAAAGAGTTTACGATGTTTAAAGTTCGTTGTTCGTCTAAACCAGACAACTCAACTATTTCTTTACTATTTAATCTTTCTTGTAAAAGAATACTGTTAATCAATAATAACTTTACAGGTGCAATTTTGTTTAAAAATGATGTATCAATATTTTTTAAAGAACGCATATAAATAGTACTTCCTTCTACTTTTTCAGCAGCACGAATCCAATACATAAAAGCGATTTTAAAATTACTTTTTGCAATTTTATTAATATCTGTAAAAAACTCTTCTCTTAAAATTTCTTGTTGAACATCTACTGAAGATTTTAAAAACTTTTTGGTTAAATATGCAGCAGGAGGTTTCTCAAAGAACAAATTATAACCACTAATTTTATGTCTTTTAATCAATGCTTCAGTCATTGTTGCTTTATCAATTTCGCTTAATTCGACCGTAAATGCAAAAAGTTCGGATATTTGAATGGATTTATCTAAATATTGAAAGGCATATTTAGCGGAAGTTACAATCCAGAATACACTATTTTTTGTTGCTGATATTAAAGTTGATAATTGATTTAAAACACGAAACCCATTTACTTTTCTAAAATATAAATACTGAATATTTTCTAATACAATTGTTATTTTATTTCCATTATTAAAAAACTGAATCCACTCTTCAAGTGTTTTAAAATCTTTAGAAAAAGAAGTATTTAAAAAATCAATAAATTCATTGGGTTTACTACAATTTCTGTTTGGCGATAAGAAAACGGCTTTCTTAAACGCTTTCTTTTTATTTAAATAATAATGAATTAAAGATGTTTTTCCAGCACCACGTTCCCCAATAATTATAGTAGCTCCATATTGATTGTTATTAAATGTATCAAAAGCAGTTTCTAATGTATCAATACCTTCTTTTCTACCTATAAATAATTCCTCATTTTGTAACGTTTCAGAACGAAATAAACGCTGATATACATAAGGCAAAGCATCCAAGGCTTTTTCGGCTTGTTTTAAAAAATCTACTAAATCTGTAGTATCGTTTGAAGGTACTTTGTACAAACCAGTTCTTACTAAAAGATTACTTACATAAGTGAATGATTGTTTGTGCTTTAACGTGAAAAAACCAATAGCAATTGGAATAAAATTTGTAACAGTATTAACTACTTTTTCTTTAACTAATTTGCTCTTTTCTATTGATTTTGCCTTAGCGATTGTTAACCGAACTTGAATAATATTTTCGGTGTCTGTTAACGCTAAAATACTCTTGTTGAATTTTTGAATTCCAGCTTCTATAATTTCTGAATTTACAGCACTAAAATTAATCAAGGCATTTTTTAAACCGTCCACTTTTTCAATGCTTCTTTGCAAACCATCTAAAGCTACTTTCTTAGGTGTATTTTCTTGTGAAACGTTTTCAAAAAGGGATAAAGCAGACTCTAAATTAAATTCGAAAACTTGTGGTAATGCATTTATATCATCAATAAAACGATTTACTTTAACCGTTAATCCTACTTTTGCTTCTTTGATTTTATCATCAAGAATTGGCCAACTTTCATAAATTATTAGTTCGTAAGGCGAAATATAATTGATAGATGAAGGGTTTGTTGGTGCAGCATAATTGTTATCTGTACTAATGGCTCTTTTAGTGGAAATCGCTTTTATATTATCCAGCGTTTTTTCTTCAAATTTATTTATTAACGTCTGTAATTCTTGATTTGTAATTATAGTAGTTGCATTTGTAATAATCTTTTTAAAGCTTTTATTGATGTTTTTAATTTCTGCAGTAATTGTACTCTTTATTTCAGGGTCTTTATCTGCATTATTAACCGTATTTTTTACAGTTTCTATATATTTTCTAATGGTATCTATTTCCTTTTGAATAGCGCCTGTTCTACTATTAATAGTATTCTCAACAGTAGCATACTCCATCATCAACTTAAAAATGACGATAAATATTTCGATATCTAATTCCCAATCACTCTTAAAAACAGTATAAGTATTTTGCCAAAGACTTTCTTTCTTGGCTACTTTTTCTGTAACTTTAGTATGGTATGTTGCTGTTTTTTCTTCTTTAAAAAAGCTTGCTGATAATTCCATTGTATCAGTTTTATACAATGCATTTGTATATTTTAAAACGCTAGCTTCATATATTTCTTGAAGTGATTTTGTATGTGTTTCAATTCTACTTTCTAAAGAAGGAATAGCATTTAAATTCTCCAAGAATTCATCAGAAAAAATTAAATCTTCATCGTTTGACAAATACTGTTGAATTTCATCATCTATTTTAGCATCTATTTGCCAATATTTACTAGTAATTTCTGAAATTTCTTTATGAACAACATCAATAACTTCGGATAAATCGTTAATCAAGTCATCTTTAAAATAATATTTAGTAGCATTTTTAAATGGAATATTTTGACTCCAAAAATCGAACTCTTTTTTTGTTTTTCTAAAAATATTTGCAGTTTTAAGAGGAATTTTTGAAGTATTAAAAAGCGAACGTTTAATTTCTTTTCTAAACTTTAATAATTTAGAATCATTTTCTTCACTAAAAAAACGTTCTTTATTCTGCGAACGAACTATATTTTCGTCAATCGTTTCTAAATGAGCGTCTAAAGAACTATAATAATCATTAAATAATAGGGTTTCATTTGCTGTTTCTAAAGTTGAAAAGCAGCTAGAAACCAATAATTCTAATTCTTTTTTGTAGATATTTAGTGCAGTAATTGCTAATTCTTCTTCTTTTTTGGTAAATTTTTTGGCAATTAATTTTTTCTGTAGGGACGCTATTTTTAGCGTCGCTTCTTGATGATTTGTAACTCTATTGATAAAAACAGGAAGCAACTTGTCATTAAATATAGTTGCAATACTACTATTTTGTTGTTGGATAATTTCTTCCATTTAAAATATTAAGTTCACCTTGGTTAAATCAAAGGTATTTAAAAAAACTTCCAATACCTGTTATTTTATTTTTTGAATTATTTGTTTTTAAACGTATTTTCATACGTTTTAATCCATTCATCAGCAGTCATTATAGTAACTAATTCTCCGATTAATTTATAAGGAATTTCCTCCATTTTTTTAAATCGGATACAACTTTTACCCATATCTAATTTGCGTTTACAATATTTAGGATATTCATTTACAAACCATTCTTGTAACTCAGGTTTTGCATACATACCCATGTGATATAAATTTATGGAGTTTTTTTGCGAAGCGATATTTAAAAATGGGAGTGGTAATTTTGGGTTACAATGATAACCATTCGGATAAATTGTGTGCGGCACATAATAACCAATCATGTTATAATTCATGCCTTCCTCAAATCCACTTGGTATGTTTTTCTGAATGACGTTTCTTAACTTTTCAAATACTGTTTTACGCTCTTCAGGTAATTGTGCTATGTAGTCCTCTGGAGTTTTTGCTTGGTACGACATCTATTTTGTTTAGTTCGATGATTAAATGTTTAAAGTTAAGAAAATTTTACGTTAATTTTATCTACGATGGTCTGCGCTAGTTTTTGATGGCTCTCCACTGTCCAACCAGCAACATGCGGACTCAATAAAACATTCTCTGATTGAATTAAATATTGAAAAGCTTTCGGCATTTTAGCATCAGAAAAAAGGTTTTCAAAAGAGGATTTTTCGTATTCTAAAACATCTAAACCTGCACCTAAAATTTTACCAGCTTTTAAAGCATCCACCAAATCATTTGTTACAACAGAAGAACCACGAGCGGTGTTAATCAACCAAATATTCTTTTTAAAACTATTGATAAAATTAGCGTTTACCATGTTTTTTGTAAGTTCAGTTTGGGGTGTATGCAAACTTAAAACATCCGCTTTTTCTTGCAATTCTGATAAGGAAACCTGTTGGCAATTTTTATCTGAAACTCCGGGTTTTATGTCATAACACAAAATATCAACATCAAAACCTTGTAATTTTCTAGCCAAAGATTTGCCCATATTTCCATAGCCAATAAGACCAATTGTTTTTCCATCTAACTCAATTCCTCTATTTTCTTCGCGCAACCAGCATCCTGTTCTAACTTCTTTGTCTGCTTTATTTAATTTATTAAAAAGCGATAAAAGCATTCCTAAAGCATGTTCGCCAACAGCATTTCTGTTTCCTTCTGGAGCGGCAATAAGTTCAATATCTTTAGAAGCTGCATAGTCACAATCTATATTTTCTAAACCTGCACCAACACGACCAATAAATTTTAAGTTGGTTGCTTTGTCGATGAAATTTTTATCAATTGAAAAACGACTTCTAATAATAAAACCATCATACAAATGAATTTTAGCTTCAATTTCTTCTTTTGATGAAGTATAATCTTGATCATTTGTAAAGCCTAATTCGTTGAGTTGATTTATTAAAAGTGGATGATTTGTATCTAAATGTAATATTTTCATTTGTTTTCTAGTGCTAGCCATTCATCATAAGAAATAATTCTTTTTTCTGGTCGAGGTGTGCCCTCAAGAATTCCAATAAATTCTAGGGAATGACCATCAGGATCACTAAAATAAATAGAAATTGCAGGCATCCAGGCAAAAACCATGGGCCTTTCTGAACCATCGTTTAAGAAGTTTCTAAATGGTAAGTTTCTTTTTTTTAGATAGCTTATGGATTCCTTTAAAACCCATTCAGCATTACACTTAAAAGCAAAATGTTGCATTTGAATCTCTTTTTTTGGTTTTTCCCATAAACCTAACATGTACTCTTTTGGTTTTCCGATCCAAAAAAAAGCAAGTCTTCGGGGATCCATTGTTTTACACTTTTCTAAACCCAATACCTGCGCATAAAAATCAATAGATTTTTCTAAATTTTCAACAGCAATATGGGTTTCGAAAAGACCTTTTATCATGGTTTATTTTTGAGTTTATTTTCAAGTTTTTGTATTTTCATATCTTTTTCTTTAATCACTAATTTTGAGTGATATAAACTTGATATTAAATATATTACAACTAATAAGTTAGTGAAATCAGAACTGTTGAAATACCCTAAATCAATGAATTTTCAGAAATAATAAGTACCCCAAAGAGAATAATAGAATGGTTAGAAATTACTTTTAAGAGCTTTTTCATAGATAAAGCTTTTTTTAAGGTTCTTTATTTAATACTGTTCTTTATCACTCGGGAAATCACCACTTTTTACGTCGGTTATATAGTTTTCAAAAGCATTTGTCATATCCGCGTACAAATCTAAATATCTACGTAAAAAACGTGGATTAAATTCGTGGGTCATTCCAATCATATCATGCGTTACTAAAACTTGGCCGTCAACACCATTTCCTGCACCAATTCCGATAACAGGAATTGTTAATGCTTCTGCCACTTTTTTGGCTAATTTTGCGGGTACTTTTTCTAAAACGAGGGCAAAACAACCAATTCTTTCTAGCATTAATGCATCTTCCATTAATTTTTCTGCTTCTTCTTCTTCTTTGGCTCTAACTGTATACGTTCCGAACTTATAGATAGATTGTGGGGTTAAACCCAGGTGCCCCATAACAGGAATTCCTGCATTTAAAATACGTTTTATCGATTCTTTTACTTCTCTACCGCCTTCTAATTTTATGGAATGTCCACCAGATTCTTTCATAATTCTAATCGCAGATCGTAATGCTTCTTTAGGGTCAGATTGATAACTACCAAAAGGTAAATCCACCACAACTAAACAACGTTCAACAGCTCTAACAACAGAGCTTGCATGGTAAATCATTTGATCTAAAGTAATGGGTAATGTAGTTTCGTGACCTGCCATTACATTAGAAGCAGAATCTCCAACCAAAAGCACATCTAAACCAGCGCTGTCTAATATTTTTGCCATGGTATAATCATAAGCAGTTAACATGGAAATTTTTTCTCCATTTGCTTTCATTTCTACCAATGATTTTACAGTAATTCTTTTGTACTGTTTTTTTGCTACGGACATATATTCGTTTTTTTAGTAGGGTAAAAGTAAGGAATATCATTAGATATTATACTAGTAAATATTTTGGTATTTTTGATAATGTAATTGCTAATGATTACAAATAAACTAATTTTGAATCCTAAAAATAAGTAATTATGTTAAAAAACACGCTCATATTTTTCATTTTCATAGTTTCTATGAATATGTTAGCTCAAGAAAACTCACAAGAATACCCGCAAGAAAAACAGATTAAAAGTGTCATCGAAATTTTTTTTAAAGGTTTGCACAAAGGAGATAGTACCTTAATGAATAGCACATTGCATAAAAATATTAAAATTCAAACAACCTCAACGAATAAGCAGGGAAAGAATATTTTACAAACAGAATCAAAACAGGAACTCCTTACATCGATCGCAAATAAAAAGCCAACGGATATCTATTTAGAAAAGTTGCTTGCTATTGATATCAAAATTGATGGAAATTTAGCCTCTGTTTGGACACCCTACGAGTTTTATTTCAATGGTAATTTTAGCCATTGCGGTGCTAATTCTTTTCAACTCTTTGATAACAACGGGAAATGGGAAATTATTTTTTTAGTGGATATGAGAAGAACAGAAAATTGCCAACAACTAAAAGAGAAAAAATAACATTACATTTGATTCTTTAAACTCTTAAATGTCTCAAGAAAAAAACTTTTTAAACCCAGATACTTGGATCGATAAATACGCAGATTATTTATTTAATTACGCGGTTGTTCGCGTAAATAATGAAGATGTAGCAAAAGATTTGGTTCAAGAAACTTTTTTTGCTGGGTTAAAATCTGCTAAAAATTTTCAAGGAAAAGCTTCAGAAAGAACGTGGTTAATTGCTATCTTAAAAAGAAAAGTTATTGATTATTATAGAAAAATAAACTCTAAAAAAGGGCGAGCAGAAGTTAGAATGAATTTTTATAATGAGGGAGAAAATGAAGGCAGTTGGATTGAAGAACGTGTGCCACAAAGTTGGGATAATGAAACTGAAAAACTCATAGAAAACGAAGAATTAAAGAGTCAGTTAGATGTTTGTCTTGATTATTTACCAGAGAAATATGCAATGGTTTTTAGAATGAAAACCATTCAAGAATTTGAAACAGAAGAAATTTGTAAGGAGTTAGACATAACAGCGTCCAATTTATGGGTTATAATTCATAGAGCTAGAATGCAATTAAGAAAATGTATGGAGGATAATTGGTTTAATACTTAAGAAATATGTTTAAAAAATTGATGATCTCTTGCGATGAGGCTACACTAATTTGCGATAAAAGCCAGTATAAAGAGGCAACCTTGATAGAAAAATTGAAGTTAAATTGGCACTTTTTACAATGTAAAATTTGTAAATTATACTCTAATCAAAATAATAGAATGACACTGTTATTCCGAACGAAAGCAACCCATTGTAATCAACATAAAAATTGTTTATCAAAAGCGGATAAAGAAAAATTAGCTACAGAATTCAACAAAATAAAGGTATAATGCTTTTTTAGCTTCATACCCTACAATTTTTTATGATATTGAAACGGAATTTATAGAGATATAGATTCCGTTTTTGTATTTTTGAACTTCTCTTTTTAAAATAAAAAGTATGCATTTTTTACCAGAAAATATCGATCAATATGTTGTTGAGCACTCGCAACAAGAACCAAAAATTTTAAAAGAATTAAGCAGAGAAACTTGGCAAAAGGTTTTAAACCCAAGAATGTTAAGTGGTGCTTTTCAAGGTAGAATTTTATCGATGATTTCAAAGTTAATTGCACCAAAAACTATTTTAGAAATAGGAACTTACACAGGATATTCTGCTTTGTGTTTTGCAGAAGGATTGGCATCCAAAGGAAAAATTATTACCATCGACAAAAATGAAGAGTTAGAAACTTTGCAAAACAAATACTTTGAGAAATCTGGTTTTAGACATCAAATTGAACAAAAAGTAGGGAATGCTTTAGAAATTATTCCTACCATAAAAGAGAAATTCGATTTGGTTTTTATGGATGCGGATAAATCTAATTACATAAATTATTTTCATCTAATTATTGATAAAATGAATCCTGGAGGTATTATTCTATCGGATAATGTTTTGTGGAGTGGCAAAGTTGTAGAAGAATTAAATCCTAAAGATTTGGATACAAAAGTGCTTTTGGCTTATAACAAACTTTTAAATACAGATGATAGAATAGAAACTGTATTACTGCCTATAAGAGACGGTTTAACAATTAGCAGAGTACGATAAATTTTTTGCTTGTTGTGCTACATTTAGCTTCTTGCAAAGCGCTGTAATTTCGAGGAAGTTCTAGATAAATAAAAAATAGTAGAAACTTATAACTGTCTCTTAATAGGCCCCGTTAAATCATCGATATTTTCTTTTACACTATCGATTTCTTTTTTGATGTCTTTTCCGATATGATCATTTAAACCATGTTCTTTAGAACTGTCATTAATTTCTCTTTTAATGTCATTTGTTGCATCTTTTACTTGACGAATTCCTTTGCCTAAACCTCTTGCAATGTCTGGAATTTTATCGGCACCAAAAACCATCACCACTATTAACATGATGACAAAAATTTCAGGACCTCCAATAAATAGAAAATATACGTTCATTTAGATACAAAGATAATGGTAATTATAGTAAAATAATAAAAACTACTTGTAAAATTAAATTTGCGTCGCGCGCTATTTTAAATAATTAAAATATTTCTTGTAATTTGTATAAGTGTTTTAAAATGAGTAACTTTAAACCCTAACTATAAAATCCTCCGGCATGAAATCTCTAAACAAAGTCTTGGCAATCGCTGTGTTGCTAACTGGAATCTTCTCTTTTAGCACAAAATCCTTTAG
>JBNMNV010000061.1:0-14119 GCA_051278125.1 Polaribacter sp.
AAAATAATGAGATTGTTGTAAAAGATGAAATTGCTATTTTATTAGATAAATTAGCATCTTATAGTAGTAATGCAGATCTTAAAACGTATAATGAAGTTCAGTATAAAATTAATGATTACATCACTAGTTGGAGAGAAATAACTTTTAAATATCATAATAGAAAGCATTATTTTTATAAAAAACCGTTTGAAGTTATCTCTCAATTAGATGAAGGTTATACAGACATCAAAATATTAAATGATGGTGCTTTTGGCTTAAAAGACTACAACACTAATTGGCATATAAGTTCTATTGATGATTTAGTTTTAAAAATTAAAAAGAAAGATATCTCAGATTCTGAAAAAATTATATTGTCTTTTTTACAAGATACCAAACATGATATATACTACCCTAGTTCCATAGAA
This sequence comes from Polaribacter sp., assembly GCA_051278125.1. Lineage (GTDB taxonomy): Bacteria > Bacteroidota > Bacteroidia > Flavobacteriales > Flavobacteriaceae > Polaribacter. Next base: position 405 of record JBNMNV010000061.1, read on the forward strand.
CTGCTAGACACAAAGAATAATCTCATTAAAAAGATGAACCTTGTCAGTGATCAAACGGAATTAGAAACTAAGGAAGTATCCTTAACCCTACCAACAGCGATTGATTATGGACAACTCCCAGATAAATTTATCATCAAAATAAATAGACAAACTATTTCTGGTAAAAATGCTTTGGCGTGTGATGAAATTATATTTAATTAAAAATCATTAAATTCACAGTAATGAAAAAAATATTTATACTCATATCGTTGGTTATTCTAATAACATCTTGTTTGAGAAAGCCAGATATCGAGAACGTTCGAAGAACAAAAATGGAAATAATAGATCCTGAGCGTCATTACTATCCTATTTTACGTGGCTCTCAATTATCCTCTGTTTACAAATTATATAATAGAGGTAATGAACCCTTAATTATCTATGATGTACAAGCGTCTTGTGGCTGCATAGAATTAGAATTTCCCTCTAGTTCTATTGGTAAAGATGATTTTGGCTTTATAACTTTAGATTATGATAGTGCTAAAAATATTGGGTATGTAGAATTCTATGTAACCATTGTTGCCAACACAGAAAAAGATATTTTTACAACCGTAAAGTTCGACTTAAATGTGGTTACCTCTGCGCATTATACGCAAGATTACGAAGAGATCTATTTGGAAAGAAGAAGACAAAAATTAGCGGGTGAAGTAGATGGCGATTTAACCCAACAAGGTTATTATATCGATGATACAAAAACAATAAGATAACAAAAAAATAAGATGAAAGAAAAATATCAAAGTGTCTTAGATTTAGGACAGGATTTAAACATTCAAAATGGGGATATTAAAGAAGAAAACGAAATTTTATTTGTAAAAGGTACTGCAAAAAACCAATATGAGAAAAATCTTCTTTGGGATGAAATAAAAAAAATTGGTGGAGATAATCCGTCGGACATTATCGCAGACATTAAAGTAGCAGACACTTCCGTATATGCAACTCACACCGTTAAAAAAGGAGAAACATTAGGAAAGATTGCAAAGCATTATTATGGAAAACCAATGAAATATACTATTATTTTTGAGGCAAATAAAGACATCTTAAAAAACCCAGATGTAATTCATCCAGGACAAGAATTAGTGATTCCTAATTTATAAAAATCATTCATTATAATCGTATAACCGAAGTACATCGCTTCGGTTTTTTTATTGGGGTAATCTTTTTTACTTTTCAAAAAACAACAAATTTACGGGTTGCACCAATTTAAAACAGCTCTATTTGATTTTTTGAATTAAATAAAAATACTATTTTTAGCCCTTCATATATTTTATATAAAGTATTATAATACTAAAAAAAAATCACCTCAGAATTTTGATACATAACCAAAAGCAATTCTTTGTAGAAATAACAAAAGCAATTTTAAAATTAACACTTGCAGGCATTCTCATTGGAATCCTGAAAGCATATGATGTAGTTATTGCTGTACTTTTGATTCTTAAAATTATTCATAATATTTACAAAGAAATCATCAAACCTAAAGAACATAAAAACTGGTTGTTGCTTATAGGAATGTTATTAACGGGCTTTGGAGGGATCGTAGGCGAAACTTGGGGTGTAACTAATGGTTATTGGGAATATCATGAAGTTTCTAGAGAATTGCCATTATGGTTGCCTTTTGCATGGATGCTAGCGTTCCATTATTTGTACAAATTAGAACGAAATCTAATTCCGCTCTTAAAAATTCAAACTCAAAAAAATAAAATTATTTTAGCGTTAATTTTATCGTTAATTCTTCCTGCTTTTGGTGAGGTCATTACGATTTATTTAGGAGTTTGGACCTATTATTGGCCCTATCAACTTTTAGGAGTTCCTTTATATGCTTTTATTTGTTTAGTATTTGTGCATATGTTAGTGTACACCATTTTACATTTAATTTGTAAAAAATATAAGATTAATGACATCGTTTTTAACTAGTAAGGCAGAAAATATAGACACTGTACCTAGAAAAAACCGTAAGTACACAACAAATATTTTAATCAAATTTTCTTATAATAGACTCTAGATACAGAAGATATTTTAAAAACGCCAACAAACAATTCTAGTTACTTTATTTCCTTGGCTCATCGGAATTATTTTAAAAACTTTTGTGCCTAGTTTTTTTGAAGATTTTTCTAAACTTTCTACGTTTTCCTTTTTAGAAACCAAACTCGTAAACCATGTACTTTTTTCTTTAAATAGAGAACTTTCATATAAATAGTTGTGCAAAAAAGCCTTCTCTCCTCCTACATACCACAACTCATTATTATTTCCTGAAAAATTCCGAATCGCATTATTGCCTAAATTTCTGGTTTTTCTTCTGTTGGCACCTTGTGCTTCCTCTGCTGATTTATAAAAAGGTGGATTGCACATGATTGCTGAAAATGAATCGTCTTCTTTTAAAATTCCTTTTAAAATATGCTGCTCATCAAATTGTTGGCGCAATGCAATTTTAGATTCTAACTTGTTATCATAAATTATATCTTGCGCCGTATCTAAAGAATCTAAATCAATATCTGACGCAACAAAACTCCAGTCATACTCTGCAACTCCCAAAAGCGGATAAATACAAGTTGCTCCGGTTCCAATATCTAAAACTTTTATATTTTCTTCAGATAACAATAAATCCGATAAATGATGAATATAATCTAAACGTCCAGGAATTGGTGGACATAGGTTTTCATCAGGGAAATCCCAAACGGTAATTTTATCAAAAGTAAAAAGCAAGGCCTTATTCAGTTCTTTTACTGCTTTTGGATTTGAAAAATCGATGGTAATGGCATCATATTTATTTTTGATGACAAATTCCTTTAATAAAGGATTTTTGATTATTAATTCGGCAAAATTATAGCCTGTATTAAATTTATTATTGGAGTGAAGTCCTTTTTCTTTCATAGTCTGTGTCTTTAAGCTTACGGTTGCTAAACTTGATGCTGTTATAAAGCAATCTTTAAATATTAAATCGTGAAGTAGTTTAACATTACAAATTATTTTTATGTTCGGTACTTCATTAAGAACAAAATACTCTTAAAAATATTTGTATTAAAACTCTAAAATCGTAAATTCTAACTGCAAAGGTTTTAATGCCTTTTTTAAATTTGGAATAAAACTAGTGCCATACTCTAAATAATATTCAGAGAAATTTCGTTGGCGTTCTTCTAAAGATTCATTTGGTAACAATTCATTCTGTAGTGCCGTAATTCTATCCACTAAGTCTTGTTGTCTTTTCTTTTCGGCTTTTAACAAACGCTTTTCTAGCTTTTCTAAACCTTTTATTTGTTTTCTTTCTTGTGCATTTACAGCATTTATAAAAGAAACATCAGTCTTCTTGGCAACCTCTTTTAATTCGACAAACTGCTCTTGTAAAAATTGTTTTTTAGCATCAAAACTTAATTCTAATGCTGAATTTTCAACTACTTTTTTCGATAATAAATCAAATTGGTTTAAGAAAATTTCTTCTTTCGATATCTGTAATTTAGAAAGTTTTCTACCCTGCTTTTCAGAAAGTATTTGCACAGAATTGCGCAGTAATAAAATTGGAAATGGAATTTTTACTTTTTCAAAATAGTTTTTGAGTTCAAGCCAGTACGCCATCTCTCCTCCTCCACCAATATAACAAAGGTTTGGCAGAATAACCTCTTGAAACAAGGGCCTCATAATAACATTTGGCGAAAAAGCTAACGGATTTTCATCAACTTCTTTTAAAATTTCAGCTTTTGAAAAAGAAATCTTTGTATTGTTTACTTTATAAATATTATCCTCAAAAATGATACGTTCTCTAAAATCATCACCCAAATAAAACAAATTAATTTCTCTAGGATTTACTTGAATCGGATACTGCTTTTCAAGTTCTAGAATCGTTTCAGAAACCACCTTAAAAGACGTTTCATTTTCTAGTTCATCTTTTACAAAAGGTGTAAATAATTGCTTTAGTTTTTTATCATCACCATCTACAATTATCAAACCATACGCTTTAAACAATTCATTGGCGATAAAACGAGTTGCATCTGCCAAGTTATCGTGTTTCAAATAGCCATCAGAAAAGAGTTTTTTTAAATACTGGGCATTTTTAGAATTCCCCAAATGGTTCGAAAAAACTTCAAAAACATCTTCTAAACCTTCCGTAGAAAAACGCCCAACTGGGCCGCCATCCTTTCTATTCCAACTAACTTTTTTTCCATCAAAATTAAAATAATTAATTTCGTCAAAATCATGATCTTCAGTTGCCATCCAATACACCGGAACAAAATTTTCTTCAGGAAATTTACCTGTTAATTCTTCCGCTAAATTAATCGTAGTAATAATTTTATATAAAAAGTATAAAGGCCCTGTAAATAAATTTAATTGATGCCCTGTAGTCACTGTAAAAGTATTTTGCTGCTTTAACAGTTCAATATTTTCTTTCGATTTATCCGATATTTTAAAAGTCTGATATTGCTTTTTTATGGCATCCAACAAAATCAATCTTGATTGTAACCGAAATGATTTTTTCTTTTCTTCGATTTGATTGTGAAAACCGTTGATGTCTGAAAAATTATTATAAAAAGGTTGTATTTGTTCGCTTTTCTCTAAATAATCTGCCATTGTTTTAGAGAAAAAACCTGTCTTTTGAAAAGGGATTTGAGTAATTTTCATCCTAGATTTTTCGTTGAAATAATGCATAAATATAAGGTCTTTCTCCTCCGGACGGATTTATAAACGTATAATTAAAACTACTTATAAGTTCAAAATCAGCGCCCAATTCATTTTGTAACATTTGTACATCATATCTTTTAAGTTTTAATCCACAGCATTTTTCAGCGCCATTTTTGGAAAAAACTGAAATAATAACAAATCCTTCAGGATTCAAGACCTTTTTTAACAAATTAAAATAGGCTTTAATTTCCTGTTGATTTAAAAAAAAATGTAAAACGGCTCTATCATTCCACAAATCAATATTTTTTAAGGTATTTAACTTTAATGGATGCAATACATCATCAACAATAAAATTCACTTGATCTTTTTTACCCACTCTTTTCTTCAACGATTTTAAAGCTTCTTCGGATACATCATTTGCTATAATATTAGTAAAGCCTTCTTCTAAAAGGTTATCAATTAAGGTAGAAGATCCTGCGCCAACATTTAAAATAGTGGCATCTTTAGGTAATTTTGACTCCTTAATTAAGGTTAAAGTTTGCTCAGCTTTTTTTTCATACCAACCCAAATTCTCTGTTTCAGTATGAAGGTAAGCCTCATTCCAATGTTTTTTAACAGCACTAGTTGCTGCTGTAATTTTACAATCACTTTCGTTTATTGTCATACATCAAAAATACTAAATTTTGATGGTACTTTCTTGCATCAAGCTGAATCTTACCAATTTTTAACGAGTTTAAGAAACATCGGGTATAAAGAATAAAATTTATTCCTTATTTTTGAAACGAATCAAAACTATTTTATGAAAATTAAATCTCTTTTCCTGATTGTCTTTTTATCTTTAGGAAACATTTTTGCACAAGAAATAAAATCTCCTCAAGAATTTTTAGGCTATGAAATCGGCACACGTTTTACAAGGCATCATAAAGTTGTGGACTATTTTGAATATGTAAGTAAGACTTTACCAAACGTTCAATTAGAAAAATATGGTGAAACCAATGAACACAGACCTTTGTATGTTGCGTATATTTCATCCGAAGAAAACATCAATAATTTAGAGGAGATAAGAAAGTCGAATCTTTCTCAAGCAGGAATTTTAACAGAAAACACGAATCATAAAAAAGCAATTGTTTGGTTAAGTTATAATGTTCATGGAAACGAAGCATCTAGCACAGAAGCGTCTATGTTAACACTTTACGAACTAGTTACCAGCAAAAAAACTTGGTTGGAAAATACCGTGGTAATTATAGATCCTTGTATTAATCCAGACGGAAGAGACCGCTATGTAAATTGGTATAACCAAGTTAAAAGTGCGCCTTACAATATTGCGCAAGATGCAAAGGAGCACCACGAACCATGGCCTGGAGGAAGACCAAATCATTATTTATTTGATTTGAATAGAGATTGGGCTTGGGCAACACAAGTAGAATCTCAACAAAGAATAAAAATATACAATAAATGGATGCCGCATATTCATGTAGACTTTCATGAACAAGGCATCAATAGCCCTTATTATTTTGCGCCAGCTGCAGAACCTTTTCATGAAATTATTTCTGATTGGCAACGCGATTTTCAAACTCAGATTGGTAAAAATCATGCAAAATATTTTGACAAAGAAGGTTGGTTATATTTTACAAAAGAAAGTTTCGATTTGCTCTACCCAAGTTATGGAGATACCTATCCAACTTTTATGGGTGCCATTGGTATGACTTATGAGCAAGCTGGACATGGAAGAGCTGGTTTAGGAATTCAGACAGATGAAGGAGAAGTTTTAACACTAAAAGACAGAGCCATTCATCATATGACAACTGGTTTATCTACCGTTGAAATTTCATCCAAAAATGCTGAAAAATTAAATACTGAATTTAAAAAATTCTTTAAAAATGAAGATTTACTTTATAAAAGTTTTGTCGTAAAAAATGAAAATGAGGACAAGACAAATCGATTAAAAGCTTTGCTTGATAAACACGAAATAAAATATCAAAACACAAAAGAAGGAACTGTAAAAGGGTATGTATACAATACAGAAAATGAAGGGAAATTAAATGTAACTGCTTCAGATATTGTGATTCATACAGATCAACCAAAAGGAAAAATGGTACATGTTTTGTTTGAGCCTTCTGCAAAATTAGTAGACTCTTTAACTTATGATATAACTGCTTGGTCATTGCCTTATGCACATGGTTTTAAAGCAGTTGCTTCTACATCTAAAGTAAGTTCAATTATAAAAAGCGAATATAATTCATTTAATAATAGTATAGATACATCTGCTTATGCCTATATTTCTAAATGGAATAGTTTAGAAGATGCTACTTTTTTAGGCGATTTATTAAAAAATAATATAGTTCCAAGGTTTGCTGAAAAACCATTTTCGGCTAATGGAAACTCTTATGAGAGAGGTACTTTAATTGTTCTAAGAAACGATAATAGAAATGATGATTTTGACGCTAATATTGTAAAGATTGCAAACAGAAATTTACGTCAATTAACACCCGTCGCAACTGGTTTTTCTGATGCTGGCGTAGATTTTGGTTCTTATGCTGTAAAACCGATCAATAAACAAAAAGTAGTTTTACTTTCTGGTGAAGGAACTTCTTCTTTAAGTTTTGGCGAAATTTGGCATTTCTTTGAAACCGAATTAAACTATCCAGTAACTATTTTAAATTCTGATTATTTTAGTGAAACAGACTTCTCTAATTACGACGTAATTATCTTACCTAATGGATATTACAATAGTGTTTTAAATAAAACTACTTTAGATAAATTAACAAAATGGACACGCTCTGGAGGAACCTTAATTGCCATAGGAAATGCTTTAAATAGTTTTGCTGATAAAAAAGGTTTTGCTTTGACCAAGAAAAAAGCTGATAAACAGGAAGAAGAAGTAGCGAATTTAATTCCGTATGCAGAACGAGAGCGTAAAAGTGTTAAAAATTTAATTACAGGTGCAATTTTTAAAAGCAAAGTAGATACAACGCATCCTTTAGGCTTTGGGTATAAAGATGAATATTTTTCACTAAAATTAAGCGGAACTTCGTATAACTATTTAAAAGAAGGTGTAAATGTTGCTTATTTTAATAAAAACACTAAAAATATTTCTGGTTATGCCGGGAGCGAAGCCGTGAAAAACATTCCTGAATCTTTGTTATTTGGTGAAGAGCAAAAAGGAAGAGGAAGCATTATTTATATGGTTGATAACCCGTTATTCAGATCTTTTTGGGAAAATGGAAAATTGTTTTTAGCAAACGCTGTTTTTCTTCTAAATTCTGATAAATTAAAATAAATACTTTTGTCGATAACATTAAAAAAAACCGCTCAAATGAGCGGTTTTTTTATCTCCTTAATGAATCATTAATTAACAATGTTTTACCTTTTAGTTCTAACCGTTTATCACCAAGAAGAACATCTATCATAAAAACATCGATACTTGTTTTTTGAATTTGATTTTTAGAAATATTGAGCTCTATATAATATTCTCCTGGCTTAAGGGTATCTCCTGAGTTTTTCATCCTACCATCTGGTAATTGAATAATTCTAAAATCCTTAAACTCCTTATTTATTTTATCAATCTTTACTGAAATTATTTTAAAATCATTCTTCGAAATAATTTTACAGCTATATTTTAATTTAATTTTTTCTGAACTATACCCTGGCATAACCAGCTGCTTTTCAATTTCTTTTACATCAATTGACTTACAATTCATAAATGTTAGCAAAAGTAAAAAATAAATAATTTTGGAATTCATAAGTATTCAAATTAAAAGCTCGATAATTAAGATGTATCGAGCTTTGTTCTTTTTTAGAAACCTCCTCCAGGTGCTTCTGGACTTTGCGCTTGTGCTTTCTGCGGGTTTAAAATCATGTAGGTTCCTAAAGCAGTTAAAGCTGCATATTTTCCTATTTTTTTTATCGCCTTTTTTCTATTTATATGTTCTTCATTATTCATAATATGGTTATTAAAGTTAATTTAAAATTATTTTCTTAGTTATCGTATTTTTAGCATAACTTACTTTTACTAAATAGATTCCTGAAGATAATTTATTTAATTGAAGACTATTTTTACCTTGAGCTTTTTGATTCTCTGAAACTATTTGTTTCCCAGAAATATCAAAAAGTTTTATATTTAAAACACCTTCATCTAATCCATTTATAAATAATTCTTTATTAAAATTAAAAACACTAACCTTATCTAATTCAATATCATTAGTTGTTAATGAACTTCTAGACACATGGATATAAAATCTTCCAATAGAATTCAACTCTTTTGTTGTAGTTATTTTATGGGAATCATCATTACTTAACTTGTGAAATAAATTAGTTTCTTTATCTTCTAAATAAACATTCAATTCATCTGGAAGGTTTGTTGGTTTTACTCTAAAAACTACTTCTTTGTTTGCAGCAACTCTTAAATTAACAGGAATTACTTGATTTTCGAAATCATTATTTGGGATAGATTGTATCGTATAATTTTTACCTAAATTAGCCTCTAACAACTGGGTAGTTAGATCAAAATTAGAAGAGTCAAAATTTAGAATATCATATTTAGAATCTAAGCCTATAGTAGCATTATCATCATAAATAATTACCGTTTTTACTTCTATATTTCCATTTTTTACAAATAATTCTATAAATGGAGTTTCTACTTCTGACTTATTGAAAACATTATCACCTGTTACAGGTTTGGTAAGTCGTTTATCTTTCGAAAAAGAAAGACTAGTTACGGCAACATTTGTTTTTACAAAAAATCCTTGTCCTGGTTGTAGCCCTTTTTGAGCAGATGGAGCTAAATCAGATAATGCATCATATTTTTCTTGATTACCATCCCAAACATACACTGCCTGTTCTGATAAACTTGCTGTATTGTCATTTAAAAAACTAGAATTAGAGTTTTTATTAGCAGGATAATACGCAGTAAAAGGGTTACCAATAGCATTCCATTCATTTGCTACTACTGTAGAAGTTTGATTGTCTGTTAATAAAGTTCCAGTAAAACTAACGGAACCAGCAGAACCTCTAGACATGGCATAACTTTTTGTTTTGGCAAAAGCAGTATTTACATCAATATTTTTATCATAATATACCCATTTGCTATTTAAAGGTTGACTATCATCATAATAGCCTATAGCATATCTATCTGGATCTGGAGTTGTATTTACTCTGATACTATTATTTACATTATCTGCAAAGCTTTTAATTTTTTGTCCTTCTAAAGGAACGGAAACTAAATGCCATTTATCTTGTAACATCCCTCCTCTTTCAAATTCAATTTGCCCTGTAGAAGTTCCTTTAACTATTAAAACTCCAGCATCAGTTGCATCAGAATTAATTTTTACAACCCTAGTTGATGACGTAGTAGAAAAATTATTTTCTACAGTTAAATCTCTGGTGTTATCAATTGTTAAAAGTGCACCATCTTCTATTTCTAAAGACTTAACGTTTGCGCCATCTGTGTTTAGAATTACATTTTCAGTTGATTTTAAGAAAACATCATCTGCTGCTGTTGGTAAACTACTTCCTTCCCAATTTGCAGTAGTTGACCAATTGGTATCTGTTACATTATCAAAATACTTTTGATCATCATAAACCCATAAACCTCTACCAAAAGTACCAATATAAATGTTTCCATTATTTTTACTAACTTCAATATCACTAATTCTTACATTAGGTAAAGCAGTTCCTAATTTTGACCAAGTTGTACCAGAATCAACCGTAAAATACATCCCTAATTCTGTTCCTAAATATAAAGTTTCTATGGTTTTATTAGGATCTAAAATTATTTTATACATAATAATATTAGGCAAATTACCACTCATGTTCGTCCAATTCGCGCCATTATCAGTACTCTTATACACCTTACTTCCTACTGTATAACTACTAACTGTTGCATACACAACATCTGAATTTGGCACAGCATATACACTATTAATGGTCACACCTGCTGGACTTGAAATTGTTGTCCAGCTTGATCCATCATTTATACTTCTTTTTAAGGTTGAATTTCCTCCTGAATCACCAATTGCAAATATTCTAATATCTGCAGAATCATTATAAAGAGAAACATCTAAAAAAGAAGTTTCTGTTAAACCAGAAGTTAAAGCTGTCCAACTTGTACCTCTGTTTGTAGATTTTTTTACATCTGAGTGTCCTGCATAAATTGTTGCTGCAACTGTAGGATGCAAAGCTAAAGCAGAAACAAATGCTGCATTAGCATCACTAGCCAGAATTTGAGCTGAAGGTTGCCAACTAGAAGCATACCCATCATCAGACCTATATAGTGATCCTTTTGTACCACCTAAATATCTAATTGCAGGATTATCAATATCTATACCTGTTCCTGTTCCATCTCCAGCTAAACAAGAAACCCATTTCCTAGCGTCAGTTTGAAAGACTTTAGAAAAACCATCATTATCTTGGTTCCCCATCATATAATCGTCTCCATTAATACCTTGTGTTATTGAAATATTATATGATTGTGAAATAACCAAACCATCCGTTAAGTCTGTCCAACCACCAGAAACCGAAGTTGCTGAAAAGGCCCCTTTATGAACGCCACCATCATGGCCATTTATTACGGTTACACCGTCTGCTAAAAAAGACAAATGATGATGATCTGGATGTACGTAAAAATTATCAGTCCCTGCAAAACCATTGTAAGCATCTAGCATACCAGAAAAAGTTGCTCCATTATCTGTAGATCTATAACCATTTACTCCCCCAACAAGTATATTATTTTTATCAGTAGGCGATACTGCTAAACACTGATTGTAACCTCCTTGCGAGTTGAACCCAGAAATGGTGGTTTCACTTATTTTATCGGCTGCATTATTTTGCATTGCATACCTAAATTTATAAACCGTACCATTTTGATGTAAAGCGTAAAAGTTTTCTGTATCATTTGCAGAACTCGTTAATTTAAGTTTCCCACTAAGATTAGAATAAACAGAATGCTCTGTAAAATTTTCTCCGGAATCTGTAGAAAAATAGATCGTATAATAAGCATCAGAAACGATTACTTTTGTTGCATCATTTGGATCAAAAATTATATTTTGAAATCTATCTCCAGTATAACTTCCTGCTGGCTTGTTAGTCCAAGTAGCTCCGCTGTCTGTAGATTTTTTTACTTCATTATTCGTCAAAGCAAAAATTGTGGTAGAGGAACCAGGAGCGAAGCTTAAATCTCTAACATATTCATTTTGATTTAATGTAAACGTTAAGCCTGTTGCAGCCCAAGTATCACCAGCATCTATAGATTTAAAAACTCCAATAGAACTAATGTGTTGTGCGTCTTCATCACCAGTAGCCATATATAGTATATTTGAGTTGTTTGGGTCAATAATTATATCTGTAACCCCTAAACCAGCAAAATTATCTGTTTTTGCAACCCAAGTTGTACCTCCATCTGTAGTTTTCCAAACCCCACCAGCACAAGCACCTGCATACATAGTGTTAGTACTATTAGCATCTACTGCAACAACATTTACTCTTCCTAAACCTGGATATTCTGCATAACCATTTTGCTCAACGTTAGTTGAAGGCCCTATTTGCTGCCAAGCCTTAGTAGTAGAAGAAGTTTTAGCTTGGGTGTTAGAATTATTCATGAGTAATTCTAAATATTCTTCTTTGTTAATTTGATTTTTGGGAAAAGTACCATCTGAATTTACTCTGTCTTTCCATGCATATACCCAACGTTCAAATTGTTTTCTTTCTTTTTTTTGACTTCTTGATTCTTCTCCTTTATATTGGTATTCTTTCTCAAGAAACTGTTTTCTTGTTTCTTTTACAATTTTAAAAAAATTACTGTTTTTTTTTGAAGCTTTTTCTTTGTATTCTATTTTTTGAGCCTTGGTAGTATGAATACTACCAAAAAAAATAATAACACAAAAAAGTTTTAATATTTTTTTCATTATTTAAGTTTTATTGATTCACCGTACAAGATACACAAAAAAACTAAACTACTGTGAACTAGAAGTCCATAGGTTTTAAAATCTGAATAAAGTCAGGTGTACGGGATCAATATTGCTTACTCAAGGATAAAATTGTTCGCATCATTGCCTGATTTACGATGATGTTCTAAATACTCATTTACCATTTTATCTGTAATATTACCTGTGCTCCAACATCCAAAACCGATTGCCAAAAAATATCTGCCCCATTATTGCTTCTTTAATAATGGAAACTCTTGTTGTATTTTTCGAGAAGTTCTTCCTTTTAATTTCTTAACAATACTGCTAATATATTGTAACGGTAGATATTCAATGTGCATATGAATATGATCTTTTCAAACAACTCCTTTCAATATAATGATATCTTCTGAATCACAAATTTGTATTCGTAGCTTTCTAAAGCGTTGTTGAATATCGCCAACCAAAACTTTATATTTATACTTTGTACTCCAAACAATATGAACTGTTAATCTTGAAACGTCATGACCATTAGTTCTTTGATTTCCCATTCAACAAAAATAAAAGTTTTAGAAGCTAAAGCGAAATGCACTAAAGTGCCTATTTTCAACTATTTTTGAGACCAATAAAATTATAATTAAAAAATTTCAGCTAAAAAAACTACTTAAACTGAGCGATTTTTTTTATTCTTTTTTTGATGCATAGGCATTGGATTTTCTTGCTTTTTAACGGGAGTTCCGTATAAATCATAATCTCCGGCCTCATGAATTTCAATATCAATAAACTCCCCTATTTTTACATAATGTTCTCTAGCATCCACCAAAACATCATTATCTACATCTGGTGAATCATATTCTGTTCTTCCATAAAAATACTCGCCATCTTTTCTATCAAACAAACAACGAAACGTTTTTCCTATTTTTGCTTGGTTCAATTCCCATGAAATTTGAGATTGAACTTCCATAATTTCATTCACCCGTTTAAATTTCACATCGGCAGGAACATCATCTTCTAAAACATACGCGCCTGTATTTTCTTCATGCGAATATTCAAATGCACCTAAACGTTCAAAGCGCATCTCTTCTACCCAATCTTTTAACTCTTGAAACATGGCTTCGGTTTCACCAGGATACCCAACGATCAACGTTGTTCTGATTGCCATTTCTGGAACCA